>JACQEG010000104.1 GCA_016200665.1 Chloroflexota bacterium
CGACGCGCCCGGCCGGCCCGTGGCACCGGCGCCTGCGGGCGGCAGTGCCGCTGATCGGGCTCCCCGCCGCGGTCGCCATCGCCGTCTATGTCCCGTGGTTCCTCCGGGACTGGCTGGTGTTCGGCAACCCGCTGCCCGGCCAGGCGGCGCTCAACGCCCTGTTCCTCGACAGCCGCGACGTCTTCGCGTGGGCGGAGCCACCGACCCTCGATCGATACCTCGACGCGGGGCTGGTCACGCTCATCGGGCTGCGGATCACGGGCTTCATCCACAACGTCGGCAGCGTCCTGCTGGGCCTCGGCCTGCCGGTCTCGGCGCTGGGGCTGATCGGGCTGCCTGCGGCCGCCCGCGTGCCGGCGCTGCGACCGCTCGTCGGCTTCGCGCTCGCGACCTTCCTCGTCGCGACCCTCGTCTTCCCGGTCGCCACGACGTGGGGCACCTTCCTCCACGCCGCAGGCGCGATCCACGTCCTCGTCCTGATCTCGGCCGTCATCGTCCTCGATCGACTGGTCGAGCGACTCCGTGCGAACCGCTCGTGGACGAGACCCGTGGCGTGGCTCGGCGCGCTGGCCGCGATCGCCGCGAGCCTCCTGATGACGATCGCCCTCGTCCCCGTCGAGACGATCGCGGGCCAGGCGCTGGCGGCTCGCTACGCAGCGCTCCCGAACGCGCTCGCCGAGGCCGGGACCCCGCTCCCGACCGACGGCTCGCCGGTCATCACCGATTTCCCGATCTGGCTCGCGACCGAGACCGGCGTCCACGCCCTCGCCCTGCCGAACGAGCGACCGAGCGAGGTCGTCGACCTCGCCAACCACTTCGGCGCCAAGCTCCTCGTCGTCCAGCAGGACGACGAGGGCCTCTGGCCCGAGATCCTCGACGAGGGCCTGCCCGGCAGCGAGTGCTTCCAGCTCGTGCCGCTCTCCGGCACCGCGGGGGCGAGCGGTGGCGGCGGCGATCCCCTGGCCGACACGCTCGCCTACCAGATCACGTGTGGCCCCGGCACGCCGGGAACTCCGTAGCCGCGAACTCCGCGGTCGGCCGCCGCGCAGTTGGACCCGCCGCCCGAGTAGGCCCGCCGCCCGAGTGGGCCGCATTCCTGTCATTTGTCGCCGATGGCGACATCGCACACCCGATTCACGTTCAGGTGTCGCGCCACGCCGACACCTGACGCTGGGAGAGGCACTGCGGGCGACGCCGTGTCGCGCCTGGCGGCATTTGACGGAAGACGGCCCGGGCGGGGCTGCGGCGATCGGCGCCGCAGGCGCGGGGCGCCGCAGGCGCGGGGCGCCGCGAGCCGATCGGCGCCGCCGGCGGCACGCGGCACGGCGGCCCAGCACTAGGACCGGACCCGGCGGGACCATCGGGCTAGTCCTGGGCCGCCGGTCGGCGGTCGATACTGGCCCCCGCATGGCGACAGACGTCAACACCCCACGCTCCACGACGTCGGGCGGCAACCGGCGCCTCGGCGCCCTCCTCGACGAAGCCCAGGCAGCCGTCTCGTCCAGCGCGAACGTCCTCCGCGACGTTCGCGAGCGCTACCGTGCCGGCCATCTCGCGGACGTCAGCCGCTGGGAGACGCTGCGGGCCGAGCTGTCCGCGCGAAACGGCAAGGCCCGGGCCTCGACGCGACGCGACGAGGCCGTGGCCGCCGACGCGGTCGGCGCCGAGCGAGCCTCGCTGGCGCGCCTGGAGCTCGCGATCAAGAGCCTCGAGAACGCCTGGCTCTTCCTCGACCCGACCGACGAGACGCTGGTGGGCGACCCGACCGGCCCCGCCTCCGCGGTTGATGCCCAGATGCGCATCGTCGAGGCCCAGGAGGCGGAGCGGAGCCGTCTCGCCCGCGAGGTCCACGACGGGCCGGCGCAGGCCCTCTCCAACGCGATCTTCCAGGTCGAAGTCGTGGAGCGCCTCCTCGATCGCGACGAGCGGCTCGCCCGGCAGGAGCTCAAGGCCCTGCGCGCCGTCATGACCCGCGAGCTCCGCGGGGTTCGGGCCTACCTCAGCCAGCTCCGTCCGCCGCTCCTCGCGGATCTCGGGCTCGCGGGCGCGATTCGCGAGGCGGCCGAGCAGATCGCGTCGGTCATCGGGGTCCCGGTCGACGTCGAGGTGGATGCGGAGATCGACGCATTGCCGGAGTCGATCGAGGTCGTCATCCTCAGGGTCATCCAGGAGGCACTCCAGAACGTCCGCAAGCACGCCAAGCCCCGCAACGTCCGTGTCCGGGCCGTCCGGGACCGCGCCACGTGGCTCGTCGAGATTCGCGACGATGGGGTCGGCTTCGACACCGAGCCGGATCGGACCGCGGGCCGGCGCAGCTTCGGTCTGCAGTTCATGCGCGAGCGGGCGGACCTGATCGGGGGTCGATTCGAAGTACGATCCCGTCCGGAGCTGGGCACCGTGGTTCGCCTGGTGATTCCAAGGCACGAGGAGGAGAGGCCATGACCGACGGATCGGATCGCCGACGAGGGTCGGTTGCCGACCGAATCCGGATCCTCATCGTGGACGACCATGCCCTCTTCCGGGTCGGCATCGCCAACATCCTCGGTCGCGAGAAGGAGTTCGAGGTCATCGGCGAGGCCGACAGCAGTCGCGGCGCGATCGAGGCCGCGGAGACCCAGAGCCCGGACGTCATCCTCATGGACGCGTCGCTGCCGCCACCCGGCGGCATCGAGACGACCCAGCGCATCCGGCGCGAGCTGCCGGCGACCGCCGTCGTCGTCATGGCCGCGGAGGAGGACGAGGAGGCGCTGTTCGCCTCGATCAAGGCCGGGGCCGCCGCGTTCGTCGTCAAGGACATCAGCCCGGACGACCTCGTCCACGTGGTCCGGCGCGTGTCCGGCGGTGAGTTCCTCATCAACGACAAGGTCTTCTCCAAGCCGGCCGTGGCGTCGCGGGTCCTCAAGGAGTTCCGCGAGCTGGCCGTCTACGGCCAGGAGGCCCAGCCGATCTTCGCGCCCCTCTCCCCGCGCGAGGTCGAGATCCTGGACAACATCGCCCAGGGCATGACCAACAAGCAGGTCGCCTACGCCCTGTCGATCAGCGAGCAGACCGTCAAGAACCACATGAGCTCGATCCTGCGGAAGCTGGCCGTGAACGACCGCACCCAGGCGGTCGTCTACGCGATGCGGCAAGGCTGGATCAAGATGCCGGAGGACTGAGGTTCCCGGGCCTGGCGCCTCCGGTCCGGCCGCCACGGCGACGCCGGCCCCCGCCGGCGCCGCGCCCGCTGCTGTCCTCATCCCCGCCTCCCTGCCACCCTCGGCGCCCGAGCTCGCCGCCCGGCTGGCGGACGAGGCGCGTGTCGTCCGGGCGGAGCTGGACGAGATCGACCTCCTGATCAGCCAGGTCAAGACGGAGTCGGCCCGCCACGAGAACCGCCGGGTGGCCGCGACCGAGAAGCTTGCCAAGCTCGCAGACGCCGGCGGCAAGGACGTCGTCGAGGCGGCGAACCAGCTCGTCAGCGTCGCCCGCAAAGCGGCGCTCATGGAGGCCCAGGTGGACCTCCTCGAGGGCAAGCGCAAGTCCATCGGCCGACTCCACGACGTCCTGTCGGCGCACGCCGCGCAGATGGCGATGGTCGCGACCCACGTGGCCACCCCCGGCAGTGCGGCTCCGGCCGCCACCTCGAACGAGGAGCTCGGCGACGACGCCCGCCTCGGCGGCGGCACGATGGAGGCGCTGGGCGACGTCGCCGACGGCGCCTCCGTGCCCCCGGCGGTGGCCCGGATCGTCCTCTCGGCCCAGGAGGACCTGCGGCGCGAGATCGCCCGGGCGATGCACGACGGGCCGGCCCAGAGCCTGACCAACATCGTCCTCCAGGCCCAGATCGTCGAGCGCCTGCTCTCGAAGGATCCCAAGGCGGCGGCCCGCGAGGTCACGGCCCTCGTCGCGATGGTCCAGCGGACCCTCGACGCGACCAAGACGTTCATCTTCGACGTCCGGCCCATGGTCCTCGACGACCTGGGCCTGGTGCCGACGCTGCGGCGCGCCAGCCGCGATCGCGGGGCTCGGGCTCGGATCAAGGTCGAGTTCGAGTCGGTCGGGGTGGATCGACGGCTCTCGCCAGAGCTCGAGTCCGGCCTGTTCCGAATGCTGGACGACGCGCTGGCGGCCCACGTGGCGGGCAAGCCGGAACGCCTGGCCATGCGCCTGGACTGGGGCGAGCAGCTCGTCGTCGAGCTCGTCGCCGGCAAGACGATGCGCGAGATCGAGAAGCCCGACCTGCCGGCGGACGGCGCCGAGCTCCCACCGGCGCTGGCCGCCATGGTCGACGATCGCCGTGCCGCCTACGCGCAGGCCCTCGAGGAGGCCCGCGTCGAGTCGCTCGCCCGCCTCCCCGACCGCGTCTGGCGAGAGATCGCGGATCGCTCCGCCCTCGTCGGCGTGCGGGCCGAGCTCCTGGACGAGGGCGCTCGCCTCCGCCTGGCCGCGCCGCTCCCGGCTGCCTGACGGCGCCGGGCCACCGCGGGGCCGCCGTCACCGTGGGTCCGCGCCGGGCGCGGCTGTGGCTCTCCGCCGCCGCGATCGCCGGGTACCTGCCCACGCTGGGCGCGCCCCTCCGGCACTGGTTCGACTTCGCGGCGTTCTACACCGGCGGCCGGCTCGTGTTCCAGGCGAGCCTCCTCGACCCGCTCGCCGTCGTCCTGCTGCAGGTGTCGAGCGGCCTGGCCCCCACGCCATTCGTCTCGCCGCCGTTCCTGGCCCTCGCCTACGCGCCCCTGACCGCCCTGCCGTACGACCTCGCCGCGCTCCTCGCGCTGCTGGCCATGGCAGCCGCGCTCGTCGGCGGCGCGCTGCTGTGGGCGGACGCGCTGGGGCTGCCACGCCGCTGGGCGCTCCTGGGCGCCCTCGCCTGGGGCCCCGCAAGCGCGAGCGTCGCCTCCGGCCAGATCGACACGCTCGCCCTCCTGCTCAGCGGGGCGGCGGTCCGGCTCCTGGCCGACGGCCGGCGCGCGGCCGCCGGGCTGGCGATCGCGCTCCTCGCCTTCAAGCCGCAGCTCACGTTCGGCGCGGGACTGGGCGCCCTTCGGTACCTCGGCCGCGGCGGCATCGTGGCGCTCCTCGCCGGAGGTGCCGTCCTGTACGCCCTGGCCGCGGCCGCGGTCGGCGG
Source organism: Chloroflexota bacterium (assembly GCA_016200665.1). Lineage (GTDB taxonomy): Bacteria > Chloroflexota > Limnocylindria > Limnocylindrales > CSP1-4 > UBA5189. The sequence goes on from JACQEG010000104.1 coordinate 5,111, forward strand.
CGATCTCGGCTGGCCCGGGCGCTGGGTCGCGACGCTCCAGTCCTACTCCGCGGCGGATTTCGCGGCCAACGGCTGGCAGGCCAGCAGCCCGGTCAGCCTGGGGCTCCGCGCGGCCATCGCCGTCGGCGATCCGGTGCTCGCCGCCGTCGCCGTGGCGCTCGGGGTCAGCGTCGCGATTGCGGTCGCCTGGTGGTCGCTCCGCCGCTGGTCGCCGGCCTCGGTCGCGGTCGACGTTGCGATGTGGTCGGCCATCGGGCTGGTCCTCAGCCCCCACCTCTGGGTCTACGACGCGACGCTCCTCCTGCCGGCGATCGGAGCGCTCGCGGCTGCCGCGCGGCGAGCCGGCTGGCCGGCGACGGATCGGGCCATCCTGCCCCTCGTCTTCATGGCCGGAGCCCTCTGGCCATTCGGCGGATTCCTGGGTATCACGCTCGTGCCGCTCGCTGTCGTTGCCATTCCGCTCCGATTAGGACTATCGGGTCATATGGCCGCTCTCGGGGCCGCGGGTATCGTCACCCTCGACTCGCCCTCTTGATGCGGCGGGAGGCTTGGGAGGCACCCGGTCCATGGCCCTCATCTCCTCGTTCCTCGGCGCTCTCCGGCGTGATGAGGAAGGCCAGGGTCTCGCGGAGTACGCGCTGATCCTCGCCCTCATCGCCATCGTCGCGATCGTGGCCCTGCTCTTCCTGGGCACCGCGATCAGCACCATCCTCAGCACCATCGGGGCGCAGATCTAGGTCAGCCTTGAACCCCACGCCCCCCGCGCGCTGCACGCCGGGGGGCAGGGTTCCGGCCTGTGCCAGGGGGCACCAGCCCCATTGACGCAGCCCGGAGCCGTGGCTAGGGTTCCGCAGCGGTCGACGGCCTCGCCGGCGACCATGACTCTCACACGGGGGAACCGGTGGGGGATCTCTGAAGAAAGGGGGTACCGACCAACATGCTTACCGCTCTCATCGCTCTTTTCAATCGTGACGAGGAAGGCCAGGGTCTCGCGGAGTACGCGCTGATCCTCGCCCTCATCGCCATCGTCGCGATCGTGGCCCTGCTCTTCCTGGGCACCGCGATCAGCACCATCCTCAGCACCATCGGGGCGCAGATCTAGCTGCGACCACAGCGCATTCACGGACCGCCGGGGCCCACCGGCTCCGGCGGTCCCAGTCCTTTCCGGCCCGTGCCCTCACGACCGGACGGAGGGAGATCATCCGCAATGCTCCAACGATGGCTCCAGCGAATCCGCGACGCTGCGGAGCGGGGGTCGACGGGGCAGGGGCTCGCGGAGTACGCGTTGATCCTTGCTCTCATCGCGATCGTCGCGATCCTCGCGCTCCTGTTCCTCGGCCAGGCGATCAGTACGGTGCTCAGCACCATCGGAGCGACGAAGCCCTTCAGCTGAGTCGCGCGACCAACCTGCACTCATCGGCGGCCCGCCCTCCGGACGGGCCGCTTTTCGTTGCCCTCGTGCACCTTGCGAAGTGCCTTTCGTCGTGCGGGCGATCTTGCCGTTTCTTGCCAATCGTCCTAGGCCCTTCGTATAGTCGCGACCGCCAGAGCCGGTGCTAGATTGGTGCCACCTGTCACACCGGCAGTTCTCCGGGGAGGGTCATTCCTTGCGGCGTACCAGTCGCTTGCTCGTGCTGTTCGGCATCGGCCTGGCCGTGCTGACGTTCGTCCTCATCATTGCCCTGCTGCCTGGGACCAACAAGAACGGGATCGGCGGCGGGCCGACGGCATCGCCGGTGGTCAACGCCCAGGTCGTCGAGGCCCTCGCCGACATCCCCCTCGGGACGGTCGTGACGAAGGACATGCTCACCACCGCGACCCTGCCGGTGACCGTGGCGGCCCGTGACGCCTATCGCGACCCGTCGCAGGTCATCGGCCAGACCGCGCGGCGCGCGATCCTGTCCGGCGCCCAGGTCAAGGCCTCCGACTTCGCGCTCACCCAGAGCTCGTTCGTCGTCCCGCCCGGCAAGCGCGCCATGGCGATCTCCGTGACGGAGCTCACCGGCGTCGGCAAGATGATCTACCCCGGCGACACGGTCGACGTCGTCATCACCCTCGACGAGTCGGTCATCAAGATCGTCACCGTCCAGCCGCCCGCCAAGTCCCCGTACAGCCACGACGAGCTCCTCCGCCCGGTGACCGTCAAGGCGCCGCTCCTGCTGCAGGACCTCCAGGTCATCGGCACGATCGACGCGCCCAGCGAGGCGGCCCCGGCGAGCAGCGCGGCGCCGAGCCAGGGCCCGACCCTGACCGGCACCAACAAGCTGATCGTCCTCGCCGTCACCGATGCCCAGGCCGAGGCGATCCTGTTTGCCCGGACGGCCGGCACGATCGATCTCGTCCTCCGGGCGCCGGCGGACGCAGGCACGACCGCGACGACCGACGGCGTGATCCTCAAGTCGCTCTTCGACAAGTACGGGGTCCTGCCGCCGTACCTGATCAAGGCGATCGACGCCTACATCCCCCAGCAGCCCTAGCGTCCCGAGGAGCCTCCGTCCGTGGCCGAGCGCATCAAGGTCCTGATCGTCGACGACATCCCGGAGACCCGGGACCACCTCTCCAAGCTGCTGGGCTTCGAGAGCGACGTCGAGGTCGTGGGCGCCGCGCCCGGCGGGGCCGAGGCGGTCGAGCAGGCGAAGGTCCTGCTGCCGGACGTCGTCCTCATGGACATCAACATGCCGGGCATGGACGGGATCACCGCGACCGAACGGCTCGCGGCCGACGTCCCGACCGCGTCGGTCGTGATGATGTCCGTCCAGGGCGAGGCGGACTACCTGCGCCGGTCGATGCTGGCCGGGGCCAGGGAGTTCCTCGTCAAGCCCTTCAGCGCGGATGAGCTCACCGCGTCCATCCGCCAGGTCTGGACCCGGGAACGCGAGAAGGCCAGTCGCTTCCTGGCCGCGGCGCCGGCCGGCGCGTCGGATGGCAGCGGCGACCAGGTGGCCGGCCAGGTCGTGTCGGTGTTCAGCCCCAAGGGCGGCGTCGGCCGGACGACCGTCGCGGTCAACCTCGCGGTGGCCGCGGCGACCCTCGGCCGCCGGGTGGCGCTCGTCGACGCGTCATTCCAGTTCGGCGACGTCGGCGTGCTGCTCAACCTCAATCCCAAGAACAAGTCGATCGGCGATCTCGCGAACGAGCTCGCCCAGGGCGAGGCCGAGTCGCTCGACACGTTCATGGTGAGCCACTCCTCCGGCGTGCGGGTGCTGCTCGCCCCGCCGAAGCCCGAGCAGGCCGAGCTCATCGGGCCCAGCTCCGTCCGCAAGGTCATCGATCGCCTCCGGCAGGACTACGACCTCATCGTCGTGGACTGCCCGGCGACGTTCAACGAACCGACGATCGCGGTCCTCGACCAGTCCGACATGATCCTGACCCTGCTGACCCTCGAGATCACGAGCGTCAAGAACATGCGGCTGTTCCTGGAGGTGGCCGAGCAGCTCGGCTACGCCAAGGAGAAGGTGCGCCTGGTCCTGAACCGGGCGGATTCGACCCTCGGGATCCGGGTCGCGGACGTGGAGCATTCGATCGGTCGGAAGATCGACCACACGGTCGTCAGCGACGGCCGGAGCGTCGTGTACGCCCTCAACCGGGGCGTGCCGTTCTTCCTGAGCAACCGTGAGGCCCAGGTGTCGCAGGACATCCTGCGCCTCGCCCAGGCCGTCGCCGGGTCCGCGACCAAGGCGGTGGCAGAGCCAGCTGGAGGCACCTCGGCGGCTCGCGCCGCCAAGGCCGCGCCGGCCAAGAAGTCGATCTTCGCGTTTGGCGCGCGTAAGGCGAGCTGAGGGGAGCCGCTGACATGTCCCTGCTGAAGCGCATCGAGAGTGCCCGACCGGCGGGTGGCGAAGAGCGCCTGCCCGTTCCGGCCGGTCCGGCCGGCGGTGGCCGCGACGTCTCGCCGCCGCCGACCAGCGGCGCTCCAGCGGCCCCGCCCCGGCTCGTCACCCAGGCCCCCGGCCGGGAATCCTTCCGCGACGTCAAGTTCCGGATCCAGAACCGGGTCATCTCCGATCTCGACCCCAAGCTCGACCTGTCCAACCAGGTCGAGGTCCGGCGCCAGATCGAGGAGATCTTCAGCCGCGTCATCGACGAGGAGGGCCTGGCCCTCACTCGCGCCGAGCGCGTCCGGATGCTCGAGCAGATCACGGACGAGATCATCGGCCTGGGTCCCCTCGAGCCGCTCCTCCGCGACGACAGCGTCTCCGAGATCATGGTCAACGGCCCGCGCCAGATCTACATCGAGCGCGCCGGCAAGCTCGAGCTGACCAACGTCGTCTTCCAGAACGACGACCACGTCATGCGGATCATCGACCGGATCATCGCCCCGATCGGCCGCCGGGTCGACGAGTCGAGCCCGATGGTCGACGCCCGCCTGACCGACGGCTCGCGCGTCAACGCCATCATCCCGCCGCTGTCCCTGATCGGGCCGGTCATCACGATCCGGAAGTTCGCCGCGAGCCCGTTCACGGTCGACGACCTCGTCCGGTTCGGGACCGCGACGCCGGACATGTTCGAGTTCCTCCGCGCCTGCGTGGAGGCTCGCCTGAACATCTTCGTGTCGGGCGGCACCGGCTCCGGCAAGACGACCACCCTGAACGTCCTGTCGTCGTTCATCCCGAACGACGAGCGGATCGTGACGATCGAGGATGCCGCCGAGCTCCAGCTCCGGCAGGAGCACGTCGTGACGCTCGAGTCGCGGCCGCCGAACATCGAGGGCAAGGGCGCGATCCCGATCCGGGAGCTCGTCCGGAACGCCCTCCGGATGCGCCCCGACCGGATCGTCGTGGGGGAGTGCCGCGGCGGCGAGGCCCTGGACATGCTCCAGGCCATGAACACCGGCCACGACGGCTCGCTGTCGACCGGCCACGCCAACACCCCGCGCGACATGCTCGCCCGGCTCGAGACGATGGTCCTCATGGCCGGCGTCGACCTGCCGGTCCGTGCCATCCGCGAGCAGATCGCCTCCGCCGTCGACCTGATCGTCCACCAGGCCCGCCTGAAGGACGGCACCCGGCGGATCGTCGCGATCACCGAGGTCCAGGGCATGGAAGGCGACGTGATCGTCATGCAGGACGTCTTCGTCTACGAGCAGACCGGGATCATCGACGGCAAGATCCAGGGCCGGCTCAAGCCGACCGGGATCCGGCCCAAGTTCGTCGAGCAGTTCGAGGCCCAGGGGATCCATCTCCCCAACGGCATCTTCGGGTTCTCCTTCTAGCCAGGAGCCGTCCCACCATGAATCCGCTGATCCTCCTCATCGCCGGCGTCGCCGCCGTCGCGATCCTGCTGATCGCGGTGGGCCTGGCCATCTCGAGCCGGGGTGGCGTGACGATCGAGCGCCTGGAGCGGTATGCCGCCGGCAGGAAGGCGGAGACGCCGGAGAGCAAGAGCGGCGACGGCGGCCTGGCCGACCTGATCGCGTCGTCCGCGGCCCTCGCCTCGCTCAACCGGGCGGTCGAGCGGCGAGACTTCGGGGCGAACCTCCTGCGCGACCTCGGTGCCGCCGATCTCAAGCTGAAGGCCTCGGAGTTCCTCACGATCTGGGCGTCGAGCACCGTCGGCCTGCCGGCGTTCGTGTTCCTCCTCGGCTTCGTCATCAAGTCGCTCCAGAGCCCGATCGTCCTGCTCGTCGCGCTCGGCATCGGCTTCGTCCTGCCGCGGCTGTGGCTCGGCCGCCGCAAGTCGTCGCGCCTGAACGCCTTCAACAAGCAGCTGCCGGACACGATCACGCTCATCGCCAACGCGCTCCGTGCCGGCTCGTCGTTCCTCCAGTCGATCGAGCTCGTCGTCCGCGAGTCGCGCCCGCCGATCTCCATCGAGTTCGGCCGCGTCATCCGCGAGGTCAACCTGGGTCTGCCCTTCGACACGGCCCTGGAGAACATGGTCAAGCGGGTGAAGTCCGAGGACTTCGAGCTGATGGCCACGGCCATCGCCATCCAGCACCAGGTCGGTGGCAACCTCGCCGAGATCCTCGACTCGATCGCGTTCACGATCCGCGAGCGGATCCGGATCAAGGGCGAGATCCGGGCCCTGACGGCCCAGCAGCGGATGTCGGGCTACGTCGTCGGCGGCCTGCCGATCGGCCTGGCGGCGTTCATCTACATTGCCGCCCCGAACTTCTTCGACCCGATGTTTGCGAAGCCGCCGGACGTCCTCGGCATCCCGCTCGGCGTCATCCTGATCGCGGTCGCCCTCGTGATGATGGGCATCGGCTTCTTCTTCATCCGCAAGATCGTCGACATCGAGGTCTGACCCGATGGCCATCCTCATCGCCACCGTCGCCGCCGCCGCCATCGTCCTGGTTGCCCTCGGCGTCGCCTCCTCCCAGCAGGACGATCCGCTCCGTGCCCGGCTGACCCAGCTCGGCGCGATGACCGCGAAGGACCTCCAGGAGCTCGAGCTCCAGCAGCCGTTCTTCGATCGGACGGTCAAGCCGCTCGCCGCGCGGCTGTCCGGCGCGGTGGCTCGGGTCACCTCGACCTCGTTCTCGGAACAGACCGAGAAGCGCCTGGCCATGGCCGGCAACCCCGGCGACATGAAGGTCAGCGACTGGCTCGGGATGAAGGCCCTCGCCTCCGGTGCGGCCTTCGCCGTCGCGTTCCTGCTGTTCGGGATCCTCGGCGGCAATCTCCTCGGCGGGCTGCTCCTCGGCGTGTCCGGCCTCCTCGGCGGCTACATCCTCCCGGAGTTCTGGCTGCGTGGCCGGATCAAGGCGCGCCAGAAGGGCATCCTCATGACGCTGCCGGATGCGCTCGACCTGCTGACGATCTCCGTCCGCGCCGGCCTGGCCTTCGACGCGGCCCTCGGCAAGGTCGTCGAGAAGATGAAGGGCCCCCTCGTCGATGAGTTCCGGCGCGCGCTCGCGGAGGTGCGGGTCGGCAAGTCGCGGCGCGAAGCGCTGCGCGACATCGTCCCCCGGACCGAGGTTCAGCCGCTCACCAACTTCGTCGGCGCGATCATCCAGGCCGAGCAGCTCGGCGTGTCGATCAGCAAGGTCCTCCAGGTCCAGTCGGAGCAGCTCCGCATCGAGCGCCGCCAGCGCGCCGAGGAGCAGGCTGCGAAGGCGCCGATCAAGATGCTGTTCCCGCTCGTCGGCTGCATCTTCCCGTCGCTGTTCGTCGTCATCCTTGGGCCCGCGATCATCCTGATCATGGTCAACCTCGGCGGCACGAACATCTCCGGCGGCGGCGGCTGATCGCAGGCTCCGTGCCAGCCGCGGTCCCCGTGCCAGCCGCGGTCCCCGGGCCAGCCGCGGGCTCCGAGCCGGCCGCGGGCTCCGGGTCAGCTGCGGGCTCCGAGCCGGCCGCGACCGGTCGCCTCGTGCCGATCTCGGCCCGGAACCTGACGCGCGGCACGGTGCTCGCAGCCGACGTCGAGATCGCGACCTCGTTCTGGAGCCGCTTCATGGGCCTGATGGGTCGCAACGCGCTGCTGCCGGGCCATGGCCTTTGGCTCCCCGGGAACGGCATCCACATGTTCTTCATGCGCTTCGCGATCGATGCGGTCTTCCTCGGCAAGCGCGCCGCGGACGGCAGCCGCCCGATCGTGGGCCTCAGTGCCGGCCTGCCGCCGTGGACCGGCTTCGTGCCGCTGGTCCGGGGCGCCGAGGGCGTCCTGGAGCTGCCCGCCGGCTCGATCCGCTCCAGCGGCTGCGAGCTCGGCGACCGGGTGAGCCTCGGCTGAGGTCTCGGCGGGCCGGGCGCACTGTTCCTCTAACTCGCGCCTGGGGCACGCTAGATAGCAGACCTGGCCCAGGTCGGCCGCGAACCGTCCCGCCGCGCGCTTGGCCGGGAATGAATTGGCGCCCGCCCGAGCCCGGCGTCGCCCGATTCCATTGCTAACGCCCACCCCACGGGAATCTGCGTACAAACCCTGCCTCGTACCCGCTGGGCGTCTCGGAGCAACCATTGCAAACGGCCGCCTCCGATCGGATGCGGCCTTCGAGCCCGGCCGATAAGGAACCGATAAGCGGCCGCCGGCATCCTCTGGGCTATGACGATCGTGGCAAGGGTCGGCGAGGCGATCGGGGGTGTCGCGTCGCGGGCGCTCGATCTCGCGCTGCCGCCGCGATGCGCCGGCTGCCGGCGCGAGGGATCGCCGCTGTGCCGTGAGTGCCGATCGTGGCTGATGGTGCGGGTCCGGATGCCACCGGGCGCTCCGATCGGGCTGCCCGCCGAGATCCCGGAGCCGCTGCTGCAGCTGGAGTGGTGCGCGCCGTTCACCGGCACCGTGCGACGGGCGATCCACGAGCTCAAGTACGGCGGCGAGCGCCGACTCGCCCGCCCGCTCGGCGAAGCGGTCGCGGAGCGCTGGCGCCATGCCGCAGCCGGCGGCGACGTGCTTGTTCCCGTGCCCGCCTCGCCGGACCGGATCCGCGATCGCGGCTACGACCACGCGGCCATGCTCGCCGGCGTGGCCGCGCGCCGGCTGCGCCTGCCCGTCGTCCAGGTGCTCGAACGGACACACGACACCACGGCGCAGCACGCGCTCGGGCGATCCGGCCGGAGCGAGAACGTCGGGCGGGCGTTCCGGAGCGTCGGGCCCGCCGCGGAGGCGCGCGTCGCCGGGCGGTGGGTCGTCCTGGTGGACGACGTCGTGACCACGGGAGCGACGCTCGGAGCCTGCGCCAGGGCGCTGATGGACGCCGGCGCGAGCGCGGTCTCGGCCGTCACGGTCGCCCGCGAACGCTGAGCCTCGATGTCCGTCCGGCCACCGAGGTGGCGCGCGGACGCGGGTGCGGGACCTTCGGGTCCGAGCGCCTCTTGGGGGGCCGTGCCACCATGGTCGGAGTCGCCCCGCAACCACGGCAGGCTTGGGAGGCGCCACGGTGAGGACGATCGTCAAGGGCAAGAACTTCGAGGTCCCGGAGCGTGATCGGCTCTACGCCGAGCGCAAGCTGCACCGGCTCGAGCGGATGCTCGACGACCGGTCGGATGCGATCGTCGAGCTCTCGGTCGAGCGCCACCGGAGCACGACCGATTCGCACATCGTCGACGTCACGCTCGTCGTCGACGGCCAGACGATCCGGGGCCGGGCGGCGGCGCCGACGCATCGAGCCGGGGTCGACGAGGTCCTCGACAAGGTGGAGCGTCGGGCCGTCGACTTCCGGGAGAAGCCCCGCTCGAAGCGCCTCGAGGATCGCGAGAACTCCAGCGCTGCCGGAGCGCAGACGATCCGGGAGCCTCGCCCGGATGACGAGGCCCGGCCGGCGGTGACCAAGGTCAAGCGCTTCGCGATCGAGCCGATGTTCGAGGAGGACGCCGTCGCGCGGATGGAGGAGCTCGGGCACGCATTCTTCGTGTTCGTCGACGCCGAGACCGAGCGGATCGCGATCCTCTACCGGCGCAAGGCGGGCGACTTCGGCCTCATCGAGCCGGTCGTCGGGGGCGGCTACACCAAGGGCGGGCCGGTTCGATCCGCCGGCGCGTCGGGCAAGGACGGGCGGACCCGGCGATAGGTCATCCCATCGCGCGTCGCCAGCCCGGCGTCGATGAGATGGCGCCGGAGCGACGCGAAGTCCGGGTGCCAGCGGGCCAGGCGCTCGTTGACCTCGCGCTCGGGGATCGGCGTGTCATCGGGAAACACCTCGTCGACGAGGAACCGGAGGATCACCCGACGCTTCCGTTCGCGCGCCGGCAGGGTCACGAGACGGCCCTTGCGAAGGTAGGCGTGCCGGACCTTCGCCTCGTAGGCGGGGTCGTCCTGGCCGTCGGGAGGCGGGATGTCGGGCACGATCGACATCGTACGATCCGCCCGTGAGCCTGCCACCCAAGCGCCAGGCGCCCTCACCGAAGGTCGTCCGAGGGACGGTCGGGCTGCAGGTCGGTCGCACGCGGGCCGATCCCGACGAGCTCGTCGTGTCCCGGCGCATCGTCGGCGGTGAGCCGCCCCCCGGAGTCGGGGCGCCGGGACGGTCGCGGCTCGACCCGCGCCGGCTCCTCGATCGCCTCCTCGCCAGCGACGCGGCCGTGCTCGGGCTGCTCCTCGCGGTCGCGGCGGCGTTGCGCCTGCCCGGGCTGGAGACGCGGGGCCGGTTCGGCGGCGACCAGGGCGTGGACATGCTGGTCCTGCGGTCACTCACCCAGGACGGCGTGATCCCGCTCCTCGGCCCGCACGCCTCCGTCGGAGCCTTCCACCACGGTGCGCTCTACTACTACCTGCTCGCACCGGCGGCATGGATCTCGGGCGTCGAGCCGTTCGCTGTCGTCGTCGAGATGGCGCTGCTCGGGCTCGCCGCCGTCGCGGCGACGTGGTGGATGGGACGGGTCATCGGCGGGCCGACCGTCGGCGCGATCGCCGGACTGCTGCTCGCGGTCTCGCCGGCAGCGGTCGACGAGTCGGTCTTCATCTGGAACCCGAACCCCATTCCCCTCTTCGCGGCGATCGCCGGGGGCGCCGCCTGGATGGCCCACCGGACGGGCCGGGCGAGATGGTGGGTCGTCGCCCTCGCGGCCGCTGGCGCGGTGGCCCAGCTGCACCTCCTCGGCCTCACCCTGTTCGGGCCCGTCGGCGGGCTGCTGCTCGCCGACATCTGGGCAGCACGGCGGGCCGGCGATCGGGCGCGCCTCCGATCGGTCACCCGCGGCCTGATCGGTGGGATGGCCGTGGTCGCGGTCCTCTTCCTCCCGCTCGCGATCGAGGAGCTGCAGAGCGGCTTCCTCGAGCTGCAGGGCCTTGCCGCCTACGCTGGTGGCGGCGCAGCAGCGCCCGCGATCGATCCCGTGGAGCGCTTCGTCATCGTGGCGTTTCGCGTCATCGGCTGGCCGTTCGTGGGCCTCGTGACCGACGCGCCGGTGCCGGCCACCCTCGCGGTCGCGGTGGTCCTGGCCCTCGTCACGTGGCAGGCGATCCTCGGCCGCGGGGGGTCCGGCCGGGCGGCACGATGGCTCGGCGCGTCGATCCTGTGGTCGCTGGCCGCGCTGACGGTCGCCGCCCCGACCCTCGCGACCGTCACGCCGGGGCTCCCGAACGACCACTACCACACGTTCGTGGACCCGTTCCTCGTCGTGGCGGCGGCGCTCGCCGGCGTGACCCTGGCCCGCGGCGGCGCGCGTGTCGTCGCCGATCTGGCCGACCAGCGGCTCGCGATCCCCGCGGCTGACGCGCCGACGACTTCAGCTGATGGCTCGCCGACGGTCGCGGGCACCCGGGCAGATGCCGCCGCCCGCGTGCTGCTCGGACTTGCGCTGGCCATCGGGGTCGTCATCGCCCTCGGCCGCCAGCCGGCTCCGGACCCGAACGGTGGCTGGCCGGCGGTTCGCGACGGCGGGGCGCGGATCGTCGCGACGACGGGTGATGGCGACATGGGCATCCGCTATCTCCCGGTGTTCGAGGCGCCCGGGGACATCACCTTCGGTGTCGTGCACGCCGGCGGTCCGGTGTCGTTCGACGGCTACTCGCGCTACCTGATCGTCGGCTGCGACCGGCTATTCGAGCCGGTCCTGCTCGCGACGTGCGGCGGCCAGGCTGAAGCGGAGTGGCTGCCGCGGCTGGTGGGGGCGGGCACGGACGTCGGGGCGGCGCAGCTGGTGCAGCGGTTCGACCTCTCGCCGCGGGTCTCGATCTCGATCTACGAGCTTGGGCGCCGCTTTGATCACGCCATGGGCCCGCTGCGACGGCGCTCCTGAGATGCCTCGCGGATACGCGAAGGCCGGCGCCCCGAGCGCCGGCCTTCGCTGCCCCTATGGATCGGAGTCGTGGAGGAAACGCCCCGATCCGCCCCTGGTGATGTGCTAGTACGGATCCCGGCTGGGCAGCCGTCGGAGCGTCGGCCCCGGCTCCCGGGCCGGCATCGAGGTGCGACCGCCGCCGACCACCATCGCCGGCCGGCCGTAGGGCGCGCCGCGGACGAACGGCGTGGGCGGCTCCGACCGCGCGAGCGGCGTCGGCGTCGCGTGGGCCGCCGTGTTCATCGCCGAGCCGTTGCTGGTCCGGCTGAGATGCCGCATCCGGACCGCGAGGTAGTACTCCATGACCTGGCGGACGTGGGCCTCGCCGAGGGCCTCGTCGGCGCGGAGGGCGTACTCGACGCGAGCCGTCGGATTGTGCGTGCCGCCACCGTTCATGAGGCCGAGGTACTGCGGGCCGTCGTCCGTCTCGGACAGCTCGCGCAGCCCGCGGGCGAGCTTCGTCGCGGTGCCGAGCGACGGCATGCGGTCGCCCCGGACCAGGCGTGAGATCGTCGAGTGATCCACCCCGGACTGCTGGGCGAGCTGACGCTGCGACATCTTCTTGGCCTTGAGCTGGGCTCGCAGCCACTCGTTGAACGCACGTCCCGTTGGGCTCGGCATGCTGGCAGTGTCGGCGCGCTGGTGCACCCGCCATATCCCCCGTTCGTCCCGCTCGGAAGGCGCTGCGACCGGAAATCGCCGGTCCACGCCAGGTCGGTGCGGTGCGGTCGCGACCGGTCGGGTGCGGAGCGCCGCCCTAGTCGGCTCTGGTACTTCTCCGGTGGCCCTGACGCAGGGTCCGGGGTGGCGCGCTCCGCCGTGCCGACGCCTTCGAGGACCTTGTCTCGTCGCCGCAACCCAGGTTTGGATTCCGAAATGACACGACGACTGCCCGAAACGTCACGCTCGGGCGATCGTTCTGGACAACGCACACCCCTCGCTATGGAGTTCGCCTCATGCGTTCCAGCCTTCGCCGCCTCCGCGGTCCGCTCGCCGGTGCCGCCGCCGTCGCGGTCTCTGCGTCGGTCGCCCTCGCCGGCCAGTCCGGCTCGGCCATCACCTCCGCCGGTGGCCACATCTCGACGAATCTCGCGGCCGCCGCGACCCACGCGAACGCTTCGGCGCAGGACGCGCTCTGGGCGGCTCGCGACGCGGCCGCCGCCGGGCTCGCCGCGGCCGGCTCGCCGTCCGGCGCCGCCCCGACGACGGACAGCGCCGTTCCGACCGGCGCCCTCTCGGACGCGCTCGCGGCAGCCCAGGCCGGCCTCGCCAAGGCCGCCGACGCACTGGCGAACAACGATACCTCCGCCGACGCGGGCGGCTCCGACGGCCTCTCGACCGCGGGCGCCGCGGTCGCCGCGGGCCTGGCGAACGCCCAGGATGCCGTCTCCTCGGCCGGCAGCCAGGTCACCACGCACCGCTGACCCACCGGGCCACCTGACGACGACCCGGGTCCCACGACCCGGGTCGTTCGATTCCCGGCTCCCGCGGGGTTCAGGCCGTGCCGACCTCCGGGCTCGTTCCGGCCGCCGCGAGGCCGCGGGGCTTGGAGGACAGCAGGTACGTGATCGAGCCCAGGACGATGATCGAGAAGACGCTGATCACCCGATCGAGGAGGGCGATCGCCGTCGCCTCCGGCAGCGGCACGCCATAGGCGGCCGTCAGCACGCCGACGACACCCGCCTCGACGATCCCGAGGCCCGCGGGGCTGAGCGGGACGGCGGTGAGCAGCGAGCCGATCAGCGCGACGAACACCGCGCCGGACAGCCCGAGCTCGACGTCCGGGAACCCGAGCGCCTGCACGACGAGGTAGAGGCGCAGCGATTCGGTGCTCCAGACGAGGACGGTCACGACGACGAGCAGGGGCAGGGCGCGCGTCGCGACCGCGCCGAAGACGCCCTCCTCGAAGCGGTCGTACAGGTCGAGGATCCGGCGCGGCAGGGGCAGCCGGGTGATGAGCGCCCGCCCGAAGTTCCGCATCGACAGCAGCAGCCCGGCGAGGACGACCACGACGACGATGCCGAGGATCGCCACGATCTGGATCGACGGGGGCAGGCCGGTCCGGAAGCTCCAGAACCCGGCCCCGAGCCCGAGGATCGCGATGACGAGGAGGTCGAGGATCCGCTCGATGAAGACCGTGCCGAAGGTCCGCGACAGAGAGGCCGTCGAGTTGATCTTCAGGAGGTACGCCCGGTAGACGTCGCCGAGCTTCGCCGGCACGACGCAGTTGACGAGCCACGACAGGAACAGGATCTCGGTCGCGTCGCGCGTCCCGACGTTCAGCCCGGTGCCCTTGAGCAGCCGCGACCAGCGGTAGCCGCGCAGCGGGAAGCCGACGTAGTAGACCGCGAACGCGGCGAGGAACAGCAGCGGGTTGGCCTTGATGATCAGCCCCGGGACGGTCCCGAGCGTGTCGCGGTTCAGCCACACGAAGACGACGATGACGACGAGGGGAACGAGGATCGAGATGATCGTCCGCGGCTGGCGCAGGCGCCGGGCGAGCGAGATCGGCGCCCCGCCGTCCTCGCCGCCGGCGGCACCGCCAAGGTCGCCGCCGAAGTCGCCCCCGAGGCCGACCGCGTCGCGGGGCTCGGTCATCGAACGCCAGCCCGCTTGAGGAGCTTGGCCGCCGGGGTGGCGAGGCGGGTGTAGAACGACGCCCGGCCCGTCTGGAGCGTCACCCCCGCGGCGAGCGCCGCCTGCAGGCCTGCCGCCGACGACGGATCGCCCGTCACGACCGTCGATGCCACCCCGACCTCCAGGGTCGTGTGGGCGTCCGACACCGCCACGCCCGGCAGCCCCACCGAGGCCGCCAGCGTGGCTGCCCGGACGTTGCCATCGCCAATGACGATCCGCGCGTTCCACGCCTCGATCCAATCCACCGCGCCTGAGAGCGCGCTGAGGCCTGTCAGACCCTCGCCCCGGCCCATCGAGCCCCGGAACCGATCGAACGGGTGCGGGATGCCCACGAGCCCGCCCTGGTCACGGATGGCGGCGATCGCCTCAACGGGCGGCAGGCCGTTCGGGATGGCCCGCTCGAGGAACATCGCGATGAGATCGCCCTCGGTCGTCCGGATCTCCTCGCCGACGAGGATCGTCAGCCCGTCGGGCGCCGCGTCCCGCGCCGCGAGCGCGCCGTCGATCGTGCCGTGGTCGGTGATCGCGAGATGGGTCAGGCCACGCGAGGCCGCGGCCCGGGCCATGGCCGCCGGTGCGGCGAGCGAGTCGAAGCTCGCCGAGGTGTGGCAGTGCAGGTCGACGAAGGCGCGAGCCTCGGCCACGGCGTCGGCGACCGGGGTCTGCGCGTCCAGGCCGGGCTCGGGCCTAGAAGCTCTGGACCAGCGACTTCTTGAAGAAGTCGTAGTGCTTCAGGGCCTCGCCGGTGCCGAGCGCGACGCAGTTCATCGCGTTCTCGGCGACGTGGCACGGGACGCCGGTGACCTGGGTCAGGAGCTTGTCGATGTTCCGGAGGAGGGCTCCACCGCCGGACATGACCATGCCCTTGTCGATGATGTCGCTCGACAGCTCCGGCGGTGTCTGCTCGAGGACCGACCGGACCGCCGCCACGAGCTGCTGGAGGGGCAGCTCGATGGCCTCCATGACCTCGGAGCTCGTGATCGGGATCGTTCGCGGCAGCCCGGCGATGAGGTCGCGACCGCGGACCTCCATCGACAGCTCGCGCTCCAGCGGGAGCGCGGTCCCGATCTCGATCTTGACCTCCTCCGCCGTCCGCTCGCCGATCATGAGGTTGTACTTCTTGCGGATGTACGACGCGATCGCCTCGTCGAACCGGGTCCCGCCGACGCGGAGCGATGTCGAGACGACGATCCCGCCGAGGGCGATGACCGCGATCTCGCTCGTGCCGCCGCCGATGTCGATGACGAGGTTGCCGGACGGCCCGGAGATCGGGACGTTGGCGCCGATCGCCGCCGCCAGCGGCTCCTCGATGAGGTGGGCCTCGCGGGCGCCGGCCTTGAGGGCCGCGTCCTTGACGGCGCGCTTCTCGACCGAGGTCACGCCGGCTGGGACGCTGATCATGACCTGCGGGCCCTGGAGCCTGAGGCGCATCCGGCCGTGCATCGCCTTGTTGATGAAGAACCGGAGCATCGCCTCGGTGATGACGTAGTCGGCGATGACGCCGTCCTTCATCGGGCGGATGGCGTGGATGTTCCCGGGCGTGCGCCCGATCATCTCGCGGGCGTCCTCGCCGACCGCGCGAATCCGGCCGTCGTCGTCGACCGCGACGACGGACGGCTCCTGGATGACGATGCCGCGGCCCTCGACGTGGACGAGGACGTTGGCCGTGCCGAGATCGATGCCGATGTTCATGTGGTGGCGGTCAGCTCCCCCTCCTGAACGCGCTCGATTCGAGCGCCGAGGTCCAGGAACTTGCGCTCGATGTTCTCATACCCCCGCTGGACGTGGTGTGCACCGCCGATGGACGACGTCCCGTCGGCCGCCAGGGCGGCCAGGATGAGCGATGCGCCGGCCCGAAGGTCGCTGATCTCGACCGAGGCAGCCTTGAGCTGCGACGGCCCATCGATCCATGCCTCGTGAGGGCTCTTGAGCTGGATCGAGGCGCCCATCTTGCGCAGCTCGGAGAGCCACTCCAGGCGATCCTCGAAGATCGTCTCACGGATCCGCGAGCGACCCCTGGCCTGGGTCAGCAGGACCGAGGTCGGGGGCTGGATGTCCGTGGCGAGGCCGGGATACGCCCCGGTCTCGACGTCGACCGGGTGGAGCGCGCCCGGCCCGACCTCGCGGGCATCGACCTCCATCCGGCCGGGTCCGCAGCTCACGCCCATGCCGGTCTTGCCGAGGACCTCGACGAACGCGTTCATCGTGTCGCAGTCGGCGCCCTCGAGGACGACGTGGCCGCCGGTGACGCCGGCCGCGATCGCGAACGTGCCGGCCTCGATCCGGTCCGGCATGACGTGGTGCTCCGCCCCGCGGAGCCGCTTCTTGCCGTGGACCTCGATGGTGTCGGCGTAGGTGCGCTCGACCGTCGCGCCCATCTTCTGGAGGAAGGTGATCAGGTCGTCGATCTCCGGCTCCTGGGCCGCCGGCCGGATGATCGTGTGGCCGTCGGCGAGGGTCGCCGCGAGCATCGCGTTCTCCGTGCCCATGACGGTCACGAACGGGAAGCGGACCTCGGTGCCACGGAGTCGGCCGGGTGCCTTGGCATAGTAGTAGCCGTAGCGGTACTCGATCTCCGCGCCGAGGGCTCGCATCGCGTCGACGTGGAGATCGACCGGCCGTCGCCCGATCCGGTCGCCGCCGGGGTTGCTGATGATGACCTCGCCGAAGCGCGCCAGGAGCGGCCCGAGGAGCATGAAGCTGGCGCGCATCTTCGCCGCCGCCTCGAGCGGCACGAACAGCCAGTCCACGTCGCCGGCGGAGATCTCGTAGACGTTCGGCTCGGGATGGTCGACGACGACGCCGAGGTCGCGGAGCGTCTCGGTCATCGCCCGGACGTCCTCGATCTCGGGCACGTTCGTCAGCCGGCAGCGCTCGCCGGTGAGGGTCGCCGCGGCGAGCATCTTCAGGGCCGCGTTCTTCGCGCCGCTCACGCGAACGGTGCCCTCGAGCGCCCGTCCGCCCGTCACGAGGTAGCGCTCTCGCACCACCTTGGGCGGCTCGTATTCCCAGTGGAACGGTCTTGCGTCAGCCACGATGGCGTGCCTCGCTGCGTCGCCCTAGGGACGGCGCCGGGGGCCCTCCCGGTGACGGCGCTCGGCGACGCGGATGCGCAGCAGGGCCTGCTGGAGCGCGGCCCGGGCCGCGACGAGGTCGGCGCCCTCGTGGAAGCCCGTCTCGATGACGCGCTCGGCCTCGCGCCGCGCCTCATGGGCCCGTTCGAGGTCGATCTCGGCGGCCATGTCTGCCATCTCCGCCATGATGACGACCTTGTCCGGCCGGACCTGCACGAACCCGCCGGCGATCGCGAACGATTCCTCGGTCGCGGCCTTCTTGATCCGCAGCTCACCGACCCCGAGCATCGCCAGCAGCGGTGCGTGATGCGGCAGGATGCCGAGCTCACCCTCGCTGCCGGGCACGATGACCTCGTCGACCTGGTCGCTGTAGGCCAGCCGCTCCGGCGTGACGATCTCGAGGAGGAGGGGCATCAGGAGGCCAGCTTGGCCGCGTTGGCCTTGACGTCGTCGAGCGTGCCGGCCAGGAAGAACGCCTGCTCCGGCAGCGTGTCGCCGTCGCCCTCGAGGATCGCCTTGAACGACGCGACCGTGTCCTTGATCGGAACGTAGACGCCGGATCGGCCGGTGAAGACCTCGGCGACGAAGAACGGCTGGCTCGCGAACCGCTGCAGGCGGCGCGCTCGCGCGACCGTGGCCTTGTCCTCCTCGGACAGCTCGTCGATCCCGAGGATCGCGATGATGTCCTGGAGGTCGCGGTAGCGCTGCAGGACGCGCTTCGTCTCCTGGGCCACGTCGTAGTGCTCGTTGCCGACGATGAGCGGGTCGAGGACGCGAGAGGTCGAGGTCAGCGGATCGACCGCGGGGTAGATGCCGAGCTCGGCGATGTTGCGCTCGAGGCGGATCGTCGAGTCGAGGTGGGCGAACGTCGTCGCCGGGGCCGGGTCGGTGTAGTCGTCGGCCGGCACGAAGACCGCCTGGAGCGAGGTGATCGAGCCCTTCTTCGTCGAGGTGATCCGCTCCTGGAGGGCGGCCATCTCGGTGGCGAGATTCGGCTGGTAGCCGACCGCCGACGGCATCCGGCCGAGGAGCGCCGAGACCTCGGAGCCCGCCTGGGTGAAGCGGAAGATGTTGTCGATGAACAGGAGGACGTCGCGACCCTCGACGTCGCGGAAGTACTCGGCCATCGTCAGGCCGGTCAGGGCCACCCGCTGGCGGGCGCCCGGCGGCTCGTTCATCTGGCCGAAGACGAAGGCCGTCTTGGCGATGACGCCCGAGTCGGTCATCTCCTTGATGAGGTCGTTGCCCTCGCGGCT
The DNA here is from genome assembly GCA_016200665.1 of Chloroflexota bacterium. GTDB lineage: Bacteria > Chloroflexota > Limnocylindria > Limnocylindrales > CSP1-4 > UBA5189. Next base: position 23,741 of record JACQEG010000104.1, read on the forward strand.
CCGCTCGCCGACCCCGGAGAACACGGAATAGCCAGCGTGCTCCTGGGCGACGTTCCGGATGAGCTCCTGGATGATGACCGTCTTGCCGACGCCGGCGCCGCCGAAGATCCCGACCTTGCCGCCCTTCTTGAACGGGCAGATGAGGTCGATGATCTTGAGGCCCGTCTCGAAGACCTCGACCTCGGTCGTCTGGTCCTCGAACGCCGGGGGCTCTCGGTGGATCGGCAGGTACTCCTTCGCCTCGACCGGGCCCTTGAGGTCGATCGGCCGGCCGAGGACGTCGAAGACCCGCCCGAGCGTCGCCTCGCCGACCGGCACGCTGATCGGGCCGCCGGTGTCGCGCGCCTCGGTGCCGCGCGGCAGGCCGTCGGTCGTGGTCATGGCCACCGACCGGACCCAGTTGTTGCCAAGGTGCTGCTGGACCTCGCAGACGAGCGAGTCCTGGCCTTCCCGCAGGAGCTCCACGGCGTTATAGATCCCGGGCAGCTGCCCCGCCGGGAACTCGATGTCGACGACCGGGCCGGTGATCTGGACCACCCGGCCGATTGCCGTGGGAGCTGCGGTTGCCATCGTCGTGGATCCTCCTGTCGACTCGGTGCCTGGGCCGCTCAGCGCGCCCTGGCGCCGGTCGCGATCTCGATCATCTCGCGGGTGATGTTGGACTGCCGGACCTTGTTGTAGGCCAGCGTGTAGTCGTCGATGAGCTCCTCGGCGTTCTCGGTCGCGTTCTTCATCGCGACCATCCGGCTCGATTCCTCGCTGGCCTTGGCCTCCAGGACCGCCTGGTAGATGCGGGTCGCGACGTAGCGCGGCAGGAGCTGCTCGAGGACGAGGGCCGGGTTGGGCTCGAAGATGAACTGGTTGCCGGGGATGCCCTCGGTGTCCTGCGCCGGCTTGACCGGCAGGAGCGGCTCCATGACCTGGCGCTGGGCCAGCGTCGAGATGAACCTTGTGTACAGCAGGTCGATCTGGCCGTACTCGCCGGACAGGAAGTCCTCGGTCACGAGCCGGGCCAGCGGGAGGATGTCGGCGAAGGTCGGCCTGTCGCCGAATCCCGCGAAGTGGGCCTCGATCGGCACCCGGGCCCGGCGCATCGCGTCGCGGCCCTTCCGCCCGATCGTGATCGTCGACAGGTCGCCGGGGTGGTCCATGATCGCCCGCGACGCGAACCGGATCGTGTTGGTGTTCAGCGGCCCGGCGAGGCCGCGGTCCGTCGTGAACAGCAGGATCAGGCGCTTGCCCCCGGACCGACCGGCCAACAGCGGGTGATCGTCGGCCCCGAGCACGGCGGCGAGATCCGCCAGGACCTCGTCGATCTTCTCGCTGTACGGCCGCGCCGCGAGCGTCGACTCCTGGGCTCGCCGGAGACGGGACGCGGCGATGAACTGGAACGCCCGGGTGATCTGCTGGATGTTCTTCACCGCGCCGATCCGCCGGCGAATGTCCCGCTGGCTAGCCACGTGGCGACCTCACAAGCCGCGTCCGCGATCACCCGATCGCGGCGTTGCCGGCTGCGCGCCCTCGCTCACGCACGTTGGAGTGCGCTCGCTCGGGTGCTCGCCGGCGCCTTGCGCTCGGGCGCCGCAGACGCGGTGTGGGAATCGGAGCTGCATCAGGCGAGGAAGCTTTCTCGGAAGGCCTTGATGGCCTCGTCGAGGGCGGCGGCGATCTCGTCGCTCAGGGCCTTCGAGGCACCGAGGTCCTTGAGGATCTGCGGGCGCTCGGTCTCGAGGAAGCGGTAGAAGCCTGACTCGAACTCCTTGACCCGCGGCGTCGGAACGTCGTCGAGCTGGCCCTTCGTCGCGGTGTACAGGATCGCGACCTGCTTCTCGACCGCGAGCGGCTGGTACTGCGGCTGCTTGACGACCTCGGACAGCTTCTCGCCCCGGGTCAGCTGGTCGCGGGTGGCCTTGTCCAGGTCCGACGCGAACTGGGCGAACGCCGCGAGCGATCGGTACTGGGCGAGGTCCAGGCGGAGCGGGCCGGCGACCTTCTTCATCGCCTTCGTCTGAGCCGCCGAGCCGACGCGCGACACGGAGATGCCGATGTTGAGGGCGGGCCGCTGGCCGGCGTTGAAGAGGTCGGTCTCGAGGAAGATCTGACCGTCGGTGATCGAGATGACGTTCGTGGGGATGTAGGCCGAGACGTCGTTCGCCTGCGTCTCGATGATCGGCAGGGCCGTCAGCGAGCCGCCGCCGTTCTCGTCGTTGAGGCGAGCGGCACGCTCCAGGAGGCGGCTGTGGAGGTAGAAGACGTCGCCCGGGTACGCCTCTCGGCCCGGCGGGCGCCGGAGCAGCAGGGCCATCTCCCGATAGGCCCAGGCGTGCTTCGAGAGGTCGTCGTAGATGCACAGGGCGTCCTTGACGAGCTGCCCGCCGATCTGGACGCCAACCTCCATGACCTCCTCGCCCATCGCCGCGCCCGAGTACGGGGCGAGGTACTGGAGCGGGGCCGGATCCTCGGCGCCGGCGACGACGACGATCGTGTGCTCCATCGCGCCGTACTTCTCGAGGGTCGCCACCGTCTGGGCGACGGTCGACAGCTTCTGGCCGATCGCGACGTAGATGCAGACGAGCCCCTGACCCTTCTGGTTGATGATCGCGTCGATGGCGATGGCGGTCTTGCCGGTCTGGCGGTCGCCGATGATCAGCTCGCGCTGGCCGCGGCCGATCGGGATGAGGGCGTCGATGGCCTTGATGCCGGTCTGGACCGGCGTGTCGACGCCCTTCCGGACGATGACGCCCGGCGCGATGCGCTCGGCGGGCCGAGACGCCGTCGTGGCGAGCGGGCCCTTGTCGTCGATCGGCTGGCCGAGCGGGTTGACCACCCGCCCGAGGAGGGCCTGGCCGACCGGCACCTCGACGACCCGACCGGTCGTCTTGACGGTGTCGCCCTCCTTGATCGCGGTCGCGTCGCCGAGGATGACCGCGCCGACGGTCTCCTCCTCGAGGTTGAGGGCCATGCCCATGACCCCGCCAGGGAACTCCAGGAGCTCCGACGCGAGAGCGTTCTCGAGCCCGTAGATCTGGGCGATGCCGTCGCCGACCTCGACGACCGTCCCGACGGTGCGGGTCTCGGCCTGGGCGTCGAACGTGTCGATCGCCGACTTGATGATGTTGACGATCTCGTCGGAGCGGATGGCCATCGGTTCTCCTGGTCTCGGTCGGTCAGTCGGTCGTAGGTCGGTCGGTCGTCAGCGGGCGCGGGCGCCCGTGAGGAGGTCGGTGCGAAGGCGCTCGAGACGGCCGCGGACGCTGTCGTCCAGCAGCGTGTCGCCGACGCGGACCGTGAGCCCGCCGATGAGCGCCTCGTCGACGCTGGCGGTCAGGTCAACGGACTTGCCCGTCGTCCGGGCGACCCAGGCCCGGACGGCCTCGGTCTCGTCGGGGGTGAGCGGCGCCGCGCTCGTGACGCTGGCGGCGACGTTCCCGCGCTCGCGGTCGAGGAGCCGGCGGTATTCGCCGGCCACGTTCGGCAGGCGGTCGATCCGGCCACGCTGGGCAAGCAGGCCGGCGAGCTTCACCACGCCGTCGGGCACGCGCCCCCCGAGCATCTGCTCCAGGGTGGCGAAGCGGTCGCCGTAGGGCCGGGCCGGGTTGTCCACGGCGGCGGCGATCCGCTCGTCGGCCACGACGGCGGCGGCGAGGTCGAGGCCCTCCGACCAGGCGTCGAGCGCGCCGTCTCGCGAGGCCAGCTGGAAGGCGGCCTCGGCATAGCGGCGTGCGGCGACGGTGGATCGGGCCATCAGGACGGCTTGCCGGTCCCGGCGCCGGGCGCACCGACCTCGGTCAGGAACTCTTCGACGAGGCGCCGCTGGCGCTCGCCGGTCATCGTCTCGTGCACGACCTTGCCGGCCGCCGCGAGGGCGAGGTCGGCCACCTCGGCCCGCAGCTCGGCGAGGGCGCGGGTCTTCTCCGCGGCGATCTCCTCGGACGCCCGGGCACGGACGCGCTCGAGCTCCTCGCGGGTCGCGGCGATGTCGGCGTCGCGGGTCTCCTGGGCAACCTTCTGGGCCCGGGCCAGGATGTCGTTCGCCTCGCGCCGCGCCTCGGTCAGGGTCGCCAGGCGCTCCTGCTCCGCGTTCTCGCGGTCGGCCCGCGCCTGCTCCGCGTCCTTCAGGCCCCGCTCGATCCGGTCACGGCGGTCGCCGAGCATCTTCGCGACGGGCTTGAACGCGAACGTCCACATGAGCACGAGGAACACGACGAAGTTGGCCGCCGCGATGATCACCTGGAACAGGTTGATCTGGAACAGCGGCTCCCCCGCGGCGCCGAGGCTCACGCCGCCCTGGTGTCCGATCGCGGACACGACGGCCAGTAGATCCACGATGTCGACTCCGTCCGGGTGCGCCTACCCGTTCTGGATGAAGATGGCCAGCAGGCCGACGACGATCGCCAGGACGCCGAGGCCTTCGGCGAACGCGGCGAGGATGATCGCGATGCCGCGGATCTGGCCCGCCGCGTCGGGATTGCGGCCGATGGCGCTCGCGGACAGGCCGGCGAGGATGCCGATGCCGATGCCGGGGCCGATGACCCCGAGGGCCGCGAGACCGGCGCCGATGTGCTCCATTCGAGTGGTTCCTCCTGCTCCGATATGGGTCGTGCGTGACGTGGCTTGAACTGCCGGGATGGCCTGGGCTGCGATGGTCGCGCGGATCAGTGGCTCGGCTCGAGGGCGACCGGCCCTCCGCCGGCGACCTGGGCCACGATGTCCTCCGCGATGTGGCCCTCCTCCTCGTGGTGGCTCTCGATCGCGAGGACGATGAACATCAGCGTCAGGACGCTGAAGATGAGCGCCTGGATCGCGTTGAGCATCAGCTCGAGCGCGATGAGGAGCACCGGGATGAAGCCGATGGTCAGCGCGGTGATGACGCCGAGCGCCACCTCGCCGCCGTAGATGTTGCCAAACAACCGCATCGACAGCGTGACCGGCTTGACGAACTCGAGCATGAGCTCGATGAGGCCCACGAACAGCGCGATGATGCCCGCGCCGATGCCATTCTTGAACTCGTAGAACGGGAAGAACTTGCCGAGGTAGCCCCCGACCCCGAGGCGCCGGAAGCCCTCGATGTGGAACATCGAGAAGCTGACCAGGGCCATGCCCACGGTGATGTTCACGTCGCTCGACGGCGCCCGCAGCTCATCGATCTTGCCGACCGGTGGCACGAGGCCGATCCAGTTGTCGAAGACGATGAGCAGGAACGCCCCGATGAAGATCGGGATGTAGGGCCTGGCCGCCGGGCCCGCGATGCCGAGCCCGAAGTCGCTCAGGAATTCGTACACGAACTCGAAGACGTTCTGGCCCCGGCCGGGGACGAGCTTCGAGGCGCGCACCAGCAGGTACGACCCGACGATGACGATCGCCATGACGAGCCACATCGTCACCAGCGTCGAGCTGACGCTCGGATGGAAGGTCACGAGGTCGCTCGCGCTCGGCGCGCTGTCCGGGGCAAAGTCGATGTCCGTGTGCGGCGCCGGGAACTCGAGGCTGCTCTCGATGAAGCACGCCGGGAACGAGCAGGGCTGGCCGGGCTGGCCCTTCGGGGAGGGCGGGAAGGCGATGAACGCGATCGCGTCGACCAGGACCACGGCGACGACGAGCGCGAGCCAGCGCGTCGACAGTCGCCGCCGACG
>JACQEG010000105.1 GCA_016200665.1 Chloroflexota bacterium
ATGAGCCGGAACGGGGCATAGATGAGGAGCAGCAGGCTGCCGAGGGCGAGTGCCGGCACGTAGGCGAGGATGGAGAGGAACCGCTGGACGCTGTCGAGGACGTCGATCCAGCCCCACCGGCCGCGGGCCCGGAGCTCCCGGATCGCGGGGCTGTCGGCCCGGCCGGCTGCCTCGGCGCCCTTGATCTCCTGGTCGAGGCGCGCGGACCAGATCTGGTCGCGGACCTCGTAGCTGTCCCGGATGCCTGCGAGGATGCGCGGCAGCCCTCGCCGGACGTAGGCCGCGGCGTCGCCGAGGCTCGGTGCCCGGATCTGGGCCGCCCACCACGCCTCCGTGACGACGAATCGCCGTTGCGGGTGCGACTCCCACGCGGGCAGGTCGAGCTCGAGGTACGGCTGCGAGCCGCCGGCGAACGAGAACTCGGATCGGACCACGGGGTCGGGCGGGAAGCCGTGCTCGATCCGCCACGCGGTCAGCATCCGAACGAGCGGGGCCGACCAGTCGAGGAAGGTCTCGGCCGGCTGCTGCGTTCCGATTCCGTGGACGAAGACGATCCCGATCCGGTCGACGTCGGTCGCGGGCCGAACGTCCTGCGGCTCGGCCGACGGAGCCGGTGCCGTGGATGGGGTCGAGTTGAGCGACGTCGACTGGAAATCGCGCGCGGTGATCGCCACGGCGCGAGCCTACTTGCCGTGTCCAGCCCGGCTCGCCGTGCCAAGGGTCTGGTGTGTCGCCCTATCCAGGCTTGCCGCCCGTGGCGCCGTCACGTCCTACCATCGCGGCGATGTACTTCGATGCCCTGGAGTTCCTCGAGGAGGAGCGCGAGGCCTGGCGGCCCTTCGAGGCGCTCGACGGGCTCACCGACGCGCAGCTCGACGTCGGCGTCGCGGGCCCCGACCGCTGGTCGGGTCGTGACCTGATCGGGCACCTGGTCGCGTGGCAGGGCTACGCGCTCGATGTCGCCCGCGAGCTCGCGATGGGGGAGCGGAGCCCGACGAAGGAGCGGCTCGATCGGGACTGGGATGCCCGCGGCGGGGAGGCGATCAACGCAGCGATCCAGGCCGAGTGGGCCGCCCTGCCGATCGCCGAGGTCCGGCAGCGCCTGCGCAGCGTGCCCGGTGAGCTGCGCGGCTACCTGACGGTGGTCCCCGAGATCCGGTGGCTGAAGAGCGCCGACTACCTGCGCTACTTCCTCGACGAGACGATCGACCATTACGCCGAGCATCGGCCCGACCTCGACGCGATCCTCGCGACGGCCGCCGGGACGGCCCGATGACCGACGGTCGGCCGGGGGCCGGCCGTTTGCGGTCCTCGCGGGGGATGCCGTGGAGCTGCGGCTGGACCCGGCCATCGCCCGGGCGGCCACTCGGACGCCGGACACCGCGCCGTCGGATCGCGGGCCGGAGTGGGTCCGGTTCGCGCCGCGCGAGCTCGACGATCACGCCGTCGATCGGCTGGAGGCGTGGTTCGCCTTCGCCCGACGGCGCGCCTCGGAGTCCGCCCGCTCCTCGTAGGGAGTGCTTAACGACGCAGGCCGTTCAGGTTTCTGGCGCAGCGAGACTCGATCGGCGACATTGCCTCGAGCGTAGGGCGCCTCGACGAAGCCGCGCGCGCAGCGGCCGGCTGGGTAGCGCTCCTCGCATGGCCCAGCTCGGACATGATGCGCACCATTCGCGCCTTCGATTGGCCCCGGGCCGCCTACCAGACGGCTTCATGAGCAAGACGGGTCAGGTCAACCTCGACATCCTGAGCTGGGATGGCAGCAAGATGGGCCATCGGTTCGTGTCCGTTCAAGGGAAGGCGTCGGACCGGGCTCAGCTCTCTTCGCTGTCCACGATCGCTGAGCCGGCAGCGGTCGACATCACCCTTGATCAGAACCTATCCGAAACGGTTCCCGTTTCGGCTCCCGACGCTGGGGCGTGCACGGATAACCGGATCGCAACCTATCGCGTTTGGACGCGCGTCGCGGACACCTGGCCCTACCTCTACACGACCACCGGATGGGTTGACATCGCCGAGTCGCATTCGGAGACCATCGGCGTGGCCGCAACCCTCGGCGGCGTATGGACCGAAAACGGTTCAGTCACGACTGACACGGGATACAGCTGGGTGTCGCCGGCCACCACCTACTACCGGGGCTACGATATCGAAGAGCAATATGGAGAGTGGTACTACAGCTGCACGTTCCAGTACATCTTCTACGGAGACTATTCAACTGGTGGGGTGAACTACTACAGCGTCTCCTACCAGCCCCTCTGGAACAGGAACTACTGCGCGTACGTTGCAGGCGGGACTTGGACTCGCAATCTCGCCAACTACAGCAAGTTCAGCCTGTCAGGCGGCGTGAAGTCGAGTAGCGTGATCGGCATCAACCTCTCGATCAACACGGACTATTCATCGACGAGCGGGTTGCAGAAGAAGACGATCTACGCCTTCGGCAGTCACTCGTCATACCTTTGCGGCAATAACGCCGTTCCCTCTCACGCAGGTCGGATCACAGACAATGGGCCAACTGCTCCGTAGCGGCTACCTTCGTTCTGCGTTCCTCGCGGCGGCGACCGGGATCGTCCTGGTCGCCGCCGCGATCCTTCTCTGGCCTCAGGGTGGGTCCCAGCGGCACTTCGACGGGGCAGGGCCCCTGGGGTCCGAGGGCGGCGACGTCCGCGTGACGATGGCGTTTCCCGCCGATATGCCAGGCCCGTGGTCGCTTGGCATTCCGGTCTGCCTCTTCTCTGGAAGTGACCCCGCGACGATCGAGTCTGTCGGTCCGACCGCCACACTCGGCAGCGGCTCCCGCTATCTCGGTGCGGGCATCAGGAGCTTCTTCCGTCGCTCCGGCGACGTGCCAATCATCAGCAAGCCTGGCTTTCCGCCGGACGTACCGGACCCCGTCTCGCCGGCCGTTGGCGCGCAAGTCACGACATCGTGCGCAGCAATGGAGGATCCCGGCGCACCGTACACAGAGTTGCTCGTGGGTTTTGACGCCACTGGCGGCTCCGGTGCCGGTTGGAGCGGGGTGGACATCGGCTACACCGTCAGGGGCGAGCACCGCATCCTGCAGGTCAACGAAACAATCGCCCGATGCGGGCCGAGTCTCGACCCGGGCGTCTGCCCCACGCCCCCGGCGGCGCCCCTCACGACTCCTTAGTCCAGTCAGGCTTGGCGATATGGGCCGAACGGAATGTGGCCGCCCTGATCATCTCCGCGAGGGCGTGTCGACGAACCGTCTCCCCCGATCGCCTCGGCGATCTCGTGCGCCTGCTCGTGGAGGATCGCTCGAAGGTCGCGCGAACGGTGGCAGGCAGCGCTTGAGCGAGAGCAAGGTCCCACTCGAGGTCTGGGATGAGGACTGGCGATTCGATCTCACTCGGTGAAGAGCGACATTGCGACAGGTCGACATAGCTCATGGATAGAGCGAAGCGGCCGTCGGGACGAACGGCCGCTTCGAGCGCTGGATTCAGTGACGGGCGAGACGCCGGCCCGGGCTCATGCGGCGCTGCTGCTCGCGTCCTCCTTCGAGGTCCCGGCAGAGGCCGGAGCCGGGGCCGTGGCGTAGGCCGGGAGGCCGAACTGGGCCTCGAGCTGCTCCATCGGCCGGAAGCCGACGACGCCCATCGGCTGCTTGCCGGGGGCGAAGAAGGCGATCGTCGGGATGCTCAGGATGTTGAACGCCCGCGAGAGGCCGGGATTGGCGTCGACGTCGACCTTGACGACGTCGACCTTGCCGTCGTACTTCGCGGAGATCTTCTCCATCTCCGGGGCGACGAGCTTGCAGGGTCCGCACCAGGCGGCCCAGAAGTCGACGACGACCGGCTTGTCGTTGTGGAGGACGACGTCCTCGAATGTGGCGTCGGTGGCGGTCTTGATCGCCATGACGATGTGGTCCTTTCTCCCGCTGGGCGGGGGTCGTGCCCTCGCGGGCGCTCGTGCCCTAGCGGGCGATCGACTGGATGAGCTGGTAGGCCTCGAGGACCCGCTGGTCCGTGAGGCGGTAGAAGACGGTCGAGCCGTCGCGACGGGCGGTGACGAGGCCGGCCGACCGGAGCACGGCGAGGTGCTGGCTCATGTTCGGGACCTGGCACCGGACGCGGATCGAGAGCTCGCTGACCGAAAGCTCGCCATCGGCGAGCGACTCGAGGACGCACAGCCGCTTCGGGTCCGACATCGCCCGGCCGATGGTCGCCGCGCGCTCGAAGGCGCGATCCTCGTCGGTCGCCATCTGGGCCGCGGGCCCCTGCGGGCCGACGATCTCGATGGTGCCGGCGAGCGGCGACCCAGTGGCCGGCGCGGAGGGCGAGGTGGTCGGGCTGGTCATCGCGGACCATGATGGCATCAGTTGCGCAATCGCGCAAGTGCGAAACCCGCTGCGCGAGCCGCGAGTATCCTGCCCGCCGTGACCGCCGACCGAATCGTGTCGCTCAGCCGGATCGAGGCCGCCCGGGAGCTCATCGCCGGCAGGGTCCACCGGACGCCGATGCTCTCGAGCGCGACCGCCGCGCGCGTCGTCGAGGCGGCCACGGGGGCGCGAATCGGCGATGGACGCGTCTACCTGAAGGCCGAGCACCTCCAGAAGACCGGCTCGTTCAAGCCGCGCGGGATGACGGCGAAGGTCGCGTCGCTTTCGGCGGCCGAGCGCAGGCGCGGGATCATCACGTTCTCGGCCGGCAACGCCGCTCAGGGCTACGCCTACGCAGGGGCCGCGATGGGGGTCCCGGTCACGGTCGTCATGCCGGCGGCCGCCAACCCGACGAAGGCCGCCGCGACGCGTGGCTACGGCGCCGAGGTCGTCCTCGAGGGAGCCCACTTCGGCGAGGTCTACGCCGCGATGGAGCGGATCCGCGATGAGCGAGGCCTCGTGCTCTGCCATCCCTTCGACGACGCCGAGGTCATCGCCGGCCACGGCTCGGTCGGGCTGGAGATCCTGGAGGACCTGCCGGAGATCGATGTCGTCGTCGTGGCGATCGGCGGCGGCGGGCTCATCTCCGGCACGGCGGCCGCGCTGCGTGAGCGGCGACCCTCGGTGCGCGTCTATGGGGTCGAGCCGATGGGCTCGGACGCCATGAGCCAGGCGCTGGCGGCGGGCGAGCCGGTGGCGTTCGCGCCGCACAGCGTCGCCGACGGGTTGAACGCGCCGTTCGCCGGCGCGTGGACGCTCGCGATGGTCCGGCGCTACGTCGAGGACGTCGTCCGCCTCCGGGACTCGACGATCCTGGCCGGGCTGCGGTTCGCCATGGAGCGGCTCAAGCAGGTCGTCGAGCCCGCCGGCGCCGCCGGCCTGGCGGCGCTGCTCACTGGCCGGATCCCGGTGCGCGCCGGCGAGCGGGTCTGCGTCGTCCTCTCGGGCGGCAACCTCGATCTCGCTCGCGTGGACGAGCTCCTCGCCGCGGCCGATCCACTTCCGGCATGACCGAGCTGCCCGCAACAGCGGCCGCGACCCCGCCCGAGCCGGCCGCGACCCCGCCCGAGCCGGCCGCGACCCCGCCCGAGCCGGCCCCGCCCCCGCATCGCGGACCCGGGTTCGAGCTGCCGGGAGCCAGGCAGGTCGTCGGCCGCGGGCTGCAGCTGGCCTACGACTCGACCGGCGACCTGCGGCGAGCGTCGCTCTACATCGGCCTCCTCATGGCCGCGGTCGCCGGGCCGTTCGCGCTGCTGCTCCTGCTGGACATCCCGGCCTTTACGGGCCTTGACTTCTCGAAGCCCGAGGCGATGAGCCGGGAGCAGGCCGCCTCCCTCCTGGCGCTGATCGGGCCCCTGTACGGCGCGGGCGCGATGGCGTTCCTGGGCCTCGTGACCGTGCAGATCGACGGCCTCCTGCTCGCGGTGGCGCTGCTTGCGGGTCGGGCGAGCGGCCGGCCGCTGCAGCTCCGCGAAGCCCTGACCCGGGCCCGGCAGGTGTTCTGGCGGTACGGCGCCGCGGCGTTCGTCGTCGGCCTCGTCTCGACGGTCGTCACGCTCGCGGTCGTCCTCGCGACCGGGGGGTTCACGAGCGGCAGCTCGTTCGGCACCTCGATTCTCGCGTCGCTGATCTCGACGATCGTCGTGCTGCCGTTCGGCTACGTCGCGACGGCGGTCGTCATCGGCGACGTCACGGGCACCGCGGCGCTCCGTCGCTCGATCGTCCTCGTCCGGGCGCGTCCTCGCCTCGGCGTCGCCGTCGCCGCCTTCGCGTTCGCTGCGAGCGCGCTCCAGACGTTCGGGCTGGGGGTGGCCATGGACCTGGTCGGCCGCGTCGCCGAGGTCCTCCATCCCAACCTCGACATGACCGGCAGCGGGCTGATCGTCGCGATCCCGCTCGTGTTCGTCGGCCTCATGGCCCTCGGGAGCCTGTCGATCACCGTCAATGCCGTGACCGTCGCCCCGCAGGTGGCGGCCTTCCTCGGCCTGACCCACTACTCCGGCGGCATCGACCGAGCCCGCGAATCGACCGCTGCTGCGCTGCCGGTGCCCGAAACGGCGGCCGACGCGGTGCCCGACCCGATGGCGTTGTCCGTGCCCGACCCGCCGACCGGGCCGATGCCGGCGCCTGACGCGATGCCGTTGGCCCACGCGGTGCCGGCTCCCGGCCCGCCACGTGAGCAGGCGCCGGGCACCCGCCCGCCACGTTGGGTCTCGATCCCGATGATCGTCCTCATCGTGCTCGAGGGGCTCATCGTCCTGTTCGGCTTGCCCGTCTGGCGGTAGGCCTTCCTCGCGCACGCCGCGAGGCGCCGCTCGAACGACCGCCCGTTTCCCGTCAAATGTCGTGCCTGGCGACACCGCGAGCCCCCAGCGCTGTCAGAAGTCGCCACGACGCGACATCTGACGAGCCGAGACATGGTTTCGGGGATGTCGTGTCGCCAGACGCGACTTCTGACGGAATCCGGCCC
>JACQEG010000106.1 GCA_016200665.1 Chloroflexota bacterium
CCACCGCGTCATCCCCGGCTTCGTCGCCCAGGCTGGCGACGGCCAGCACGGCAAGAAGGCGAGCCTGAACGCCGGTCGTGTCGGGACCGGCGGGCCGGGCTACACGTTCGCGGACGAGCCCGTGAAGACCGACTACCTCCGCGGCGCCGTCGCCATGGCCAATGCCGGGCCGAACACGAACGGCAGCCAGTTCTTCATCTGCCAGGCGGACCTCTCGGGAAAGCTGCCGAAGAACTACACCATCTTCGGCCAGGTCACGAAGGGCATGGACGTCGTCGACAAGATCACCACGGCGCCGCGCAACAGCCGCGACCTGCCCGACGACCCGGTGGCGATGACGTCGGTGACGATCACCGAGGAGTGACGCGCGCCCGCCCGTGCCGGCGGCCGCGCCCGCCCGGCGGCCCAATTGACCGCACGGCGAGACCTGTCCGCGACGACCGCCGTACGGCGTTGTTATGCGGCTGTTATGCCGCCGGAACGGTGGCCAGCACGCCGCGTTAAGGGATTTTTACCAACTTCGTGACGAAAACCCTTGGCTTTGGGGCCGACCTCGGCTATTCTTCGGGTTGCACTGCGCTCGCGCAGGCTCGCTGCCCCAGCGGCAAGGTCATGGGTAGGTTGGGTCAGGGTAGTCGGTGCAGCCGACGTGATAGATGCCCTTGACGCGTGGCAGAAGCATCCCTCTCGGGGGAGACCTTCACCGGGACAGCAACGGAGCGGCTCCTTCGGGAGCCGCTCCGATCTTTTCCGCTCGGCGCCTGTGACGGTCGCACGTCAGGACGGCCCGACCGCCGAGCTCGCCGGTTGTGGCCAAACGTTCGCCAGGTGGGCGTTCGGCACGGATCTCGCCGCGACGCGACCGTCCATTGAGCGGGTGAAGTCCGATTCGTGCGGCGATGAGGCAGACCGGCAGCCACCTGTCGGGCGTATCGCGCCGCCAGAGCAGCTGCTCGGTGACCAATTGTCGTGTGGCGAGCATCTGGCCGACTCGGTCGCCAGCTGAGGCCGACGGGAAGGCGGCGCTACCGCCCGAGCGAGGGGTCGGTGACCTCGCCGAGGAAGACGATCGCTCCGGTCGTCACGTCGCGGAGCGCGAACACGAACGGCCTGTCGACCTGCAACGTGACCTGGTCGCCCGGGGCGGCGGTGGCGTCCATGACGACCGCGGTCGCGGCGGAGGCCGTCGTGCCCTTCTCGTCGACGTCGATGTTCGCCTGGTGGATGACGCGGCTCACGTATAGCTGCTCCTGGGTCGTCATGCCCGAGAAGTCGGCCCTGTCGGGATCGAAGGCGTCCGGCATGCCGAGGGCCGAGAGGACGTCACCGAGGTCCGCCTTGGTCTCGATCGAGAACTTCGGGAGAGACAGGTCGACCAGCGGGCCGCATACGGCAGGTTGGTGCCGAGCCGCATGGTCGGGACGTCGACCGATGAGCCGTCCAGGCGATGGAAGGCGGCCGGCTGGGTGGCTGTCGCCTCGAATGCCCGCGCCCAGGCGGCCTTCAGGTAGATCGCGTTGACGAGGACGAGGCGGGTCGAGTCATCGAGCGTGCCCTGCGCGAGCAGCTCCTTGATCCGCTGCTCGGTCTGGTCGCTGACCCACGTGTTGATCGCCTTTCGAGCCGGCTCCGCCGCGGTCTTGTAGTCGACGAGCCGGACCCCGGCCCCGAACCGCGACGCGAGCGCATCGAGGAAGGCCTGGTCCCAGCGCTCGTCCTTCTGCGCGAAGGGGGCGTTGGCGATCCGGAGGACGACGTCGCGGTCGGTGTTGGCGCTGTCCTTGAACGTCCCGCTGCGGCTGGCCAGCGCGGCGTCGAGCGCGTTCAGCCAGGTCGGATGACCGTCCGAGGCGAGGTCGTGAAGGACTTGGTCCATCTGCGCGGCGGTCTCGCCCTTCGCGCCGGCTCTCGCCATGCCGAGCGCGATCGCGATCGAGGCCGGCGAGATGACCGCGTTCTGGTGCTGGTCGAGCTTCCGGAGGAGGTCGAAGCCGAAGGCGTTCACCGCCTCCGCCGCCGACGTCGCGTCGGCCGCCGGTGTCGCCGCCCTGGCGACGGTCGATCTCGCAAGGTCGATCGTGCCGGCCGAGGAGCCGCAACCGACGAGGAGCAGGGACGCCAGGAGCGCGAGTGGAAGCTTCATGGCGGGAGGACGCCACGAAGGGCTGTCCGGTTGCGCGTGGCCGGTCCGTCGCTCGACGGCGGCCCGGCCGACCCTGGGGCACGTCACCCCAACCGCACCTGACCGCACCGGACCGACCGATTTCGCGGCGCCGCGATTCATTTCTGCAGGGTTCGAGCATCTATGGAACATGGATGCCGTGATCGACCCGGACGCGCTCCCCGCCGTCGTCGCTCGAGCCGCCGATGGCGACGAGGTTGCCTTCGCCCGGCTGGTCGCGGCCCACCACGACGACATGGCCCGGGTGGCCTACGTCATCTGCGGCGATCCCGACCTCGCCCAGGAGGCCGTCCAGCTCGCCTGGCCCAAGGTCTGGCGCAAGGTCGGCACGCTGCGGGATCCGGGCCACCTTCGACCATGGCTCGTCTCCGTGGCCGCGAACGAGGCCCGCCAGCTCGCCCGCACACGCGGCCGGCGCCAGGTCCGCGAGGTCCCGGTCGGCGACGACCTCGGGTCGCTCGTCGCTCGGCGCGGCGACCCTGGCGATAGAGCGGCCGAGATGGATCTCGCCAACGCGATCGCCGGTCTTGATCTCACCGATCGCTCGATCCTCGCCCTCCGCTACGTCGCGGGCTTCAGCTCGCTCGAGATCGCCGAGGTCGTCGGCCTCTCCTCGGGCGGGGTCCGCGCCCGAATCGCCCGCCTGCTCGATCGCCTTCGAAGGGAGCTCCACGAATGACCAGCCAGCGACCCGAGCGGCCGGAGCCGTTCGATGCCTTCGAGACGCGTCTCGCCACCCGCGTGACCCGCCACGCCGACCGCGGCGTCCGGCCGATCGATGCCGGGCACATCGCCCACGAGGCGGCAGCGACGGGCCGAGGATCGGGCGTTGCCCGCCGGGCCGGGGCAGGGGCTGGCTTCCTCGGGCGGCTGGGCTGGCTGGTGGCCGGCGCGGCGCTCGCCGCCGGCCTGATCGGCGG
Organism: Chloroflexota bacterium; assembly: GCA_016200665.1. Lineage (GTDB taxonomy): Bacteria > Chloroflexota > Limnocylindria > Limnocylindrales > CSP1-4 > UBA5189. Next base: position 3,103 of record JACQEG010000106.1, read on the forward strand.
CGCCTCGTGGGCCGGAAGCCACGGCCTCCTCGGTGCCGCACCGACACCCTCGCCCACGCTCGTCGCCGTGGTGCCGACGGAGGCTCCGAGCGTCGAGCCCTCAACGGCGCCAACGACCGCCCCGGTGACCGCACCACCGACGGTGGCGCCCATCCTGGCGTGCGCGTTGGCCGATCTCGCCGCCCGGGTCACCGCCTGGGATGGCGCGGCCGGCAATCGGATCGGGACGGTCGTGCTCACCAACACCGGCGCCGTCGCGTGCAAGCTCCAGGCGATCGAGCGTCCGCAGCTCGTCGACGGCGCTGGCACCGTCCTCATCGACGGCGATGATCCGAGCCACCCCGGTTCCGTGGAGATCGCCGCCGGCGCGAGGGTCACGACCGAGGTCGACGACGCGAACTACTGCGGGCCGGCTGCCGTGGCGCCCGTGAGCGTGGCGTTCGTGTTCAGCAATGGCGACAGGCTCGTCGCAGCCGCGAAGTCGCCGACCGACATGAGCGGCCTGCCGGACTGCCTGGGGCCCGGCGGCCCCGGCCTGGTGCAGATGCACCCCTGGGCGCCCTGAGGCTGGTCCTCGCGCCCGGCTGAGAAGGCGACGGGGTACCATCCGGGGCCGCGCGCCTGTAGCTCAGCGGATAGAGCGTCGGCCTCCGGAGCCGAAGGTCGCAGGTTCGAATCCTGTCGGGCGCGCCATAACAGCCTCTGGCAGCGCGAGCGCCAATCCGTGTCGGTACGCCGCCGGTGTGAGGCGCAGGCCGACGAAGCGCGGCCCCTCGATGACGATCCGCTCGTAGACAGCGTGGATCACGTCGGACTTCTCCTCTACCAGGTCGGTCTTCTGCCAGGTCTCCGCGAGGACGTCGAGCCACTCCGTCGCGCGGCGGGCCGGCAGGTCTCGGACCGGCTGCGACCCGACAATCTCCAGCTCGCCGCGGAGGCGTGCCATCCGGGCGAGGTACTCAGCGTCGTCGAGGCGCGCTGCCGCGTGCTCCAGGGCGAGCTCGCGCATCTGGCGTTCTAGCCGGGCGCGGTCCATCGTCACGGGACGCTCGCCGGCGGACAGCACCGCGGTGATCTGGGCGCGCATCGCGTTGTCCAACCGGAGCGACCCGAGCTGGGCTAGGACGGGGGCCTCCCAGGTGGTCGCGGGGATGCGGGCCTTCGAGCCCCAGCCAGCGCACGGCGAAACTCGGCCGCGTGCACACGTTCGCGAGGCGCGGTCAGCGCGAGTGTGCGTCGTCCTAGGGTCTACCCCGCCCCCGTCCGTCGACGCACCCTTCGTCGAGTTGCACGACCGGCACAGCACGCCCGTGTTCGCGATGTCGAACGGCGCGCCGCCAGCGGCCAGCGGGACGAC
>JACQEG010000125.1 GCA_016200665.1 Chloroflexota bacterium
CCCGAAGAAGCTCGCCCAGGTGAACCCGGGCGACGCGGTCGAGCTCACCTCCGAGGGCAGCCGGCTCATCGCCTTCAGCAACGGCATCCGGATCGGCGTCGTGGAGCCGCGCGTCGCGGCCCGCCTGCTCAAGCTCATCGCCGACGGCAACAAGTACACCGCCGGGGTGACCTCGCTCGGTGCCCAGGACGTCCGGATCATCATCCGCGAGATCTACCAGGATCCCCGCAACTACGGCAAGGTCAGCTTCCCGACCGCCGCCAAGTCGACCGACCTCCGGCCCTACACCAAGGGCACCCTCCTGCGCGAGGACGAGGAGCTCGAGGAGGACCTCGAGGAGGACCTCGAGGACGAGGGCATCGAGGACATCGATCGAGTCATCCCGCCCGAGGACACGACCGACGAGGCGTTCGTCGAAGAGACGGACGATATCGAGGAGAGCTGATCCGCGGACCGGCAGCCGGGCCCGAGCGGGCTCGACCGGTCTGACACAATCGCCCGGATGGCCGGGCGGCTGCTCCAGTCCCAGGCGGAGCCGGGATTCACGCTCCCGGCCTACGAGCGCCTTGCGCCGCCTCCGCCACCGAGCCTGCTGAGCGCACGGCTCGAGGCGAACTCCGCACCCGGTGACATCGTCGCGGACCTCCACGGTCGCGGCGGCTGGGTGGCGCGAACCGCGATCGACCGCCAGCGCCGGGCCTTCAGCCTCGAGGTCAGCCCGCTCACCCGGCTGCTCGCCGAGGTCGTCCTCCGGCCACCGGACCTGCGCCACCTCGACGCCGCCTTCGGCGGCCTCGCGGCGTCGCCGCGCGGCGAGTCCAGCCTGAAGCTCTCCATCGGCGAGCTGTTCGCGACGAAGTGCGCGACCTGCGGCCGCTCGTCGACGATCGAGGAGCTCACCTGGTCGGCGGCCGCCCGAGACGCCCAAGATGCCGGCGCGCGGCCGGCCGGTGGCAACGTCTCCGCCGACGCGGACGCCGACCCCGGCGCCGACGCCGGCCCCGGCGCCAGCGCGGATCCGGGCACGACCGCGGAGAGCGCCGCCGCCCCGGTGCTCGCCGCCGTCCCGGTGCTCGCCGCGGCGGCCGTGCCCGTCCGCAAGCAGTACCGCTGCACCGTGTGTCGCGACCAGCAGGGTGGGGGAGAGCTGCGGACCGCGCCGCCCGACGACACCGACCTCAGACGGGCACGACGCGAGGTCGGGGCGGCGGCCGCGCGGCGCCGGTTGCGCGAGCGCTTCCCCGTGCCGGAGGGCGGCGACCAGCTGGTCAGGTCGATCCTCGGGCTCCACACGGACCGCCAGCTGGTGGGCCTGCTCGCGATCCTGGATCGGATCGAGAGCGACCTGCGGGCCGCGCCCGTGGAGAGCGCGCTCCGGCTGGCGTTCCTCCACGCGGTCCTGCCGGCGAGCCGGCTCGGAGCCGGGCCGGGCCGCATCCCGTCGCTGAAGATCGCCGGCGGCGCGATCCGGACGGCGATCCCGGACACGTGGCGGGAGCGCAATCCGTGGGTCGCCTTCGAGGACGGCTTCCGGACCGTGCGGAGCTTCGTCCAGCGCCTCGAGAGCGGCGCGCTGGGCCCGCTGGAGGCGCGCCTCGGCAGCGACCTCCGGACCCTCGCCGAGGGCCCCGCGACGGCCGTCCTTCGGGTCATGACCCCGAGCGCCCTGGTCACGCTCGCCGAGGAAGCCCGGGAGCCGGCACGGGAGCCTGGCGTCGCCGCTCCGGCGCGGGCCCGGATCCGGCTCGTCCTCGGCCAGCCACCCGCCCGCTTCAGCCAGGAGCGCCTCGCGGCGGCCTACCACGGCACGTGCTGGGCCCTCGGTCGGGAGGCCGCCGCACTGCTGCCGCTGGAGCCGCTGCTGGGGCCGGCGATCCGTGCGCCGTGGTCGTGGCAGGCCGCGACCCTGCGCCGGTCGCTCGAGGCCGTCGCCCCGCACTTGGCGCGGGACGGCCGCGTCGTGCTGCTGCTCGAGTCGGGTGGCCCGGAGGCGCTCGTCGCCGCGGCGCTCGGCGGCGTCGGCGCCGGCTACCGGCTCGTCGAGGCGCGCCTGGCCGAGCCCGACGAGGAGGTCGGGGGCATCGTCGAGCTCATCCCGCCGGGCGGGATCCTGCCACCTCCGGCTCGGAGTCGGGGCAACCAGGTCCTCGATCCGGGCAGCGGCGGCC
>JACQEG010000097.1 GCA_016200665.1 Chloroflexota bacterium
CAGGTCCCGCCCGCGGCCGAGGGGCGCGGGTGCGCGCCGCGTCTCGGCGCTCGAGATCGAAGGGGCCGACCTGCCGCTGCCGGCCCGCCTCCGCGAGCCGATGCGCCATGCGCCCGCCTCGCTGCAGGCGCAACTGCGCTGTGTCCGGGAGCACTGGGCGCCGCTGCTTGAGGCGGATCCCGCCCTCGCCGAGCGAGTGGCGCTCGCCCTCGACGTCCTGGCCGAGGAGGCCCGCGCGGCCGAGCTGCGCGACGCCGCCGGCCATTTCGGCGGCCCGATGCCGGCCGAGGCGCCCGACTACCGCGGCCTCGACGCCGAGCCGGAGGCGTTCTCGGCTGACACCGAGTGGATGCCGAGCGTCGTCCTCATTGCCAAGTCGACGTACGTCTGGCTCGAGCAGCTGTCGGCCCGTCACGGCCGCTGGATCCGGACCCTCGCCGACGTGCCGGACGATGAGCTCGACGGGCTCGCCGCGCACGGGATCACCGGCCTGTGGCTCATCGGGCTGTGGCAGCGCAGCGCGGCCTCGGCCGATATCAAGCGCCGCCGCGGCGACGCCGACGCCGTCGCGAGCGCCTACTCGATCGACGAGTACCGGATCGCCGACGACCTCGGCGGCGAGGCCGCCTACGACCAGCTCCGCGATCGGGCCGCAGCGCGTGGCATCCGGATGGCCGCCGACATGGTCCCCAACCACATGGGGATCGATTCGCGCTGGGTCGTCGAGCATCCGTCGTGGTTCATCGCCCGCCCCGACGTCCCCTACCCCGCCTACACCTTCGGCGGCCCGAACCTGTCGCCGAACCCGGGCGTCGAGATCACCCTCGAGGACCACTACTGGGACAACTCGGACGCGGCCGTCGTCTTCCGGCGCCGCGACACCGATCCCGAGCGCGCGAGTGACGTGCGGTTCGTCTACCACGGCAACGACGGGACCTCGTTCCCGTGGAACGACACGGCCCAGCTCGACTACCTCCAGGCCGAGGTCCGCGAGGCCGCCATGCGGACGATCCTCGACGTCGCCCGGCGCGCTCCGATCATCCGGTTCGACGCCGCGATGGTCCTCGCCAAGCGCCACATCCGGCGGCTCTGGTACCCCCGGCCCGGCGAGGGCGGCGCGATCCCCTCGCGGGCCGAGTTCGCGATGTCCGACGCCGAGTTCAACCGCCGGATGCCAATCGAGTTCTGGCGCGAGGTCGTCGACCGGGTTGCGGCGGAGGCGCCCGGCACGCTGCTCCTGGCCGAGGCGTTCTGGCTGCTCGAGGGCTACTTCGTGCGGACCCTCGGGATGCACCGCGTCTATAACTCGGCGTTCATGCACATGCTCCGGGACGAGGACAACGCCGGCTACCGGCGGGTCATGAAGGACACCCTCGAGTTCGACCCGCGGGTCCTCCAGCGGTTCGTGAACTTCATGACGAACCCCGACGAGAAGCCCGCCGCCGAGCAGTACGGGACCGGCGACAAGGCCTTCGCCGCGGCGACGCTCCTGGCCACGCTGCCGGGCCTGCCGATGCTCGGCCACGGCCAGGTCGAGGGCTACAAGGAGCGCTACGGCCACGAGTTCCGGAAGGCCCGCTGGGACGAGCCCGTCGACGCGCCGCACCTCGAGCACTGGGAGCGGACGATCGTCCCGCTCCTCCGGCGTCGCGCCGACTTCTCCGGCACGGACCGCTTCCACCTGTACGACGCCACGGCCGATGACGGCTCGATCAACGAGAACGTCTACGCATTCTCGAACGCGGCGCCCGGCGCCTCCGGTGAGCGGCATTCGCTCGTCCTCGTCCACCACCACCACGGCGACGCCGACGTCACGATCGACCATTCGGCCGCGGCCCGCCGTGTCGGCGGCGGCGGCCGTCTCACCCGGACGCGGCTCGCGGCCGATCTCGACCTCCCCGGCGACGACACCTCCGTGCGCTTCCGGGACCCACGCTCCGGCTGGCAGACGACGCGCCCCGGCCGCGAGCTCCACGACTCTGGCCTCCGCGTCCACCTCGGCCCATACGAAGCGGTCGTCCTCGACGTCGAGATCGCCCCGCCGATCGTTGCGGCGCCGAGCGTCGAGCCGGCGGCCACGGCGACGCCGGCCTCCAAGGCGCCCCTGCCACGACAGCGTCGATCGGGCGCCGAGCCGCGTACCAAGGCCAAGAAGCCAGCAGCGACCCGACCGGCGACGCCTCCGCGACATCCGGTGCCGAAGCCCCGCCTCAAGTGACGTAACCTCGAGCGATCTCATGGAGCTCTTTGACCAGTTGTCGCAGCCGGCGGTAGCACTGTGGGTTGCCATTGGCGCACCCATGGCCGTGCGGGTGCTGGTCGCAAGCGGCGTGACGTACTACCTCAGGCGCCCAACGGTGGCGAGCCGGTCGGTGACTCCATCGGACTTTGAACAGCCGAACGACCACCTGCGCGAGCTCGGCCGTACTTTCCTGGTCATGGCTCCGGTGGCGGTCGTCATTCTCACCGCGGGCCCGTTGCTTGCGGGCGTCCTGCCCGGTTGGGTCTCGCTCGCGACTGCAGTCGGCTCAATTGCGGCCTCGATGACCTGGGGCTACCTTCGGCTGCGCCGCGTTGATCGCCGATGGGAGTCGCTCCAGGACGAGGAGGAGACCGGCGCTGGGCAGGGCCCGATCGCATGACATTCGTGAACGCTGAGCGA
>JACQEG010000003.1 GCA_016200665.1 Chloroflexota bacterium
CCGGCGACGAGCAGGCGATCGCCACCGAACCTGGCCGCGAGCCACGGGAACTGCAGCATGATCGGCACCTCGATCGCGGACCCGACCGCCGTCGAGATCCCGATGATCGCCGCCGGCGCGCCGAGCTCGGCAAACCGCAGAGTGATGAAGCCGGTGACTGCTCCCAGCGTCGTGAACATGAGCAGCGCACCCAGCAGGAACAGGCCGAGTGCCGGTGTCGTCAGGGCCCGCACGGTGGCGCCCAGGCCCGGGATGGGCTGCCGAATGGCGCCGGCCCGGGCGGGCGGGCGGAGGGTCCCGCCGACCACCGCCGTGATCATCAGCGTTGCGGCGAGCACGACAAACGGGGCACCGATCCCGAACCGGTCGATCGCTGCACCGGTTCCGGACGCCACGACGACGTACGCCACCGAGCCCCAGGCGCGCAGCGGCCCGTAGCCCGAGCGCTCCGATCCGGCGAGCTCGAGGGCCCGGGCGTCGATGATCGGCGCCATCCCGGCGAAGCCCGAGGCGAACAGCACGACCGCGACCAGGACCGCGAGCAGGTCGTGGGCCTGCGACAGCAGCGCGGTGCCGGCCAGCGAGCACGCGGCGGCGGCCAGGAACACGATCGGCGATCCGCCGCTCCGATCCGACAGCAGGCCCCATGTCGGCCCGGCCAGGAGCGTCACGATCGACCCGAAGCTGACGATCAGGCCGATCTCGCCAACGTCCAGCCCGACGTCGCGGTAGTACAGCACGAGGTACGGCGACGCCGCCCCCACCGCCGCGTACAGGGCCATGAACACGAGGCGCGCCCTGGCGCGCGGCGACAGACCGCTCACTGGGTCCCGGGACTGCGCGTGTCGCCGGCGCCCGCTGAGGCCCGACGCCGAGCACGGCCGCGTACCACCCTTCCCCGGGTGATGCCTATGGCGGAATACCCGGCCGGGTCGTGTGCGTGCCCCGGGTATGTCGCAATACGCATCACGGAAACAAGGGTGTCACGCCCGCGTGCGGCGAAGCGGTCGCAAGGACGCTTCGGTCGGCGGCCGCCTCGAGTGCGAGCGCGCGCGAGCTGGAACGAGCGAAAGCGAGCGTCAAGCCGGCGCGAAGAACCGCGGCAGGTACCGCCGGTTGGCGTCGAGCAGGGCATCCAGCAACGGCGACGCCATGGACCATCGAGCGACGAGCGGATTCGCCATCAGCGCCCGAAGGGCGAGCGCCCGGTCGCCGGACCGAGCCGCCGAGATCGTGAGCCGCTCGTAGGCCTTGACGGCCTGGACGAGGCCCAGCATGTCGGGGGCCAGCGCGGCCTGCGACAGCGGCGAAGCACCCTCGCGCGTGATCCGGGCCGGCACCTCGACGACCGCGTCGTCCGGCAGGTCCGGGAGGGCACGCGGACCCGCATCGCCGGGCCGGGGGCCGTTGCGGATGTCGACGACCTGGACGTCGCCGCGACCGTCGTGGAGCGACGCGATGAGCTGGGCCGCGGCCTCCGAGTAGAACGCGCCGCCGCGGCGCTCGAGGAGCTTCGGCTTCTCGTCGAGGCTCGGGTTGCGATACATGACGAGGAGCTCGTCCTCGATGTCCATGACCTCGGCCGCCCGGGACTCCTTGCCCGCGATCTGCTCCCCGAGCACCTCGTCGAAGCGGTAGTAGTACTTGAGGTAGTAGCTCGGGATCGAGGCCGTGATCCGGACCAGCTCGGCCGGCGAGCCGACCCAGCCCGCGATCTCCTCGGCTCCCCCGCCGGCGAGGATCTCGGGCAGCCGATCGACCCCGTCGACCTTGATCGCCCGCTCCCACGAGAGGTGGTTCAGGCCGACGTGCTCGAGCTCCACGCGCTCGGGCTCGACCCCGTAGCGCTTGGCGAACTCGCGCTGGAAGCCGATGGCGACATTGCACAGCCCGATCGCCCGATGGCCCTCGTCGAGGAGGGCCTGGGTGACGATCCCGACCGGGTTCGTGAAGTCGACGATCCAGGCGCCGGGCGCCGCCCGCCGGCCGACCTCCTCGGCGATGGACAGCACGAGCGGGACCGTGCGGAGGGCCTTGGCGAAGCCGCCGGCTCCGGTCGTCTCCTGGCCGATCGTGCCGTACGTCGGTGGCAGCGTCTCGTCGACGAGACGAGCGGCCTGGCCGCCGACCCGGAGCTGGACGAGCACGAAGTTCGCGCCCTCGAGCGCCTCGTCCTGCGATTGGGTGAGCACGAGCCGGCCAGGCCAGCCGAGGCGATGGAGCATCCGCCCGGCGAGGCCACCGACGATGTCGAGCCGCTCCGGATCGATGTCGAGGAGGACGAGCTCCGAGACCGGGAGTCGCTGGGCCCGCCGCGCGATCCCCTCGATGAGCTCGGGGGTGTAGGTGCTGCCACCGCCGACGACCGCCAGCTTCAGGGCCACGGCCGCGCCTCCCTTTGAATCTTGACATCGACGCAATTGCTTATAACGTTATCAACTCTCGGGGATCGCACAAGCCTCGGGTTCGCACCAAGTCGGGTCGTCAGGAGGAGACGCAGCGACCGTGGCGCGCTTCCGATTGGAGCTCGGTCCCGTGCCGCTCCATCACCAGGTCTATCTCGACCTGAGGTCGGCGATCGATGCCGGTGAGTGGCGGGCCGGCGACCGGCTGCCTCCCGAGCGTGAGCTGGCCGCCAGGTACGGCTGCTCCCTGATCACGGTGCGTCGCGCCCTCGACGAGCTCTCGCGGGAGCGGCGGCTCACCAGGGCGCGCGGCCGCGGGACGTACGTCTCCGACCCGCCGATCGATCGCAACCTCCAGGGCTCGCTGTCCTTCGCCGACGAGATGCGGCGGCTCGGCAAGGAGCCCGAGACCAGGCTCATCTCGGCCCGGCCGGAGAGCGCCACGGAGACCGTCGCGGCCGCGCTCCGGATCGAGCCCGGCTCCCCGACCGTGTACCTCGAGCGCCTCCGCTCCGCCTCGGGCACGCCGATGCTCCTCGAGATGGTCCACCTCTCGGCCGAGCGGTTCCCGGGCCTGCTCCAGGCGGACTTCGAGCACTACTCCCTGTACGACCTCCTCGCGACGCGCTATCGGACCCCGGTGGCGCGCGCCCGCGAGACCCTCGAGCCGGTGACGCTGCCCGCCCGCGAGGCACGCCTCCTCGGGCTCAAGCCCGGTGGCCTGGCCCTCCTCGTCGAGGGCCTCGCCTTCGCGATCGATGGGTCGCCGATCGAGTACGGCCGGACCTTCGTGCGCGGGGACCTCAGTCGCTACTTCGTCGAGCGGGTCGTCGTCCGGGCGGCCCGGTCCAGCGGCCGCAGCGAGCCGGAGCTCGTCGCGTCCGGCATCACCCTCGGTCACGTGAAGCGGTAGGAGGAAGGGACGGCATGGAATCGAGACTCGCGCACCTGCGCACCAGGCGCCTGCCGGCGCTCCTGGTCAGCCTCGCGTTCGTCGCCGCGGCCTGCGGCCCGAGCGCCACGGCCAGCCCGGCCGGCGGCCAGCCGACCGGCGGCCAGAGCGCAGAGCCCTCCGGCCCGCCGGCCACCTTCGCCCTGCCGAGCTTCTCGCCGGCGGCCATGCGCTGGTACTGCTGCCTTGGCACGGGCGAGGATCCGACCCAGCAACCGACCGAGAAGAGCGTCGCCGACGCGGTCGCGACCGTCTTCCCGGGCAGCAGCCTCAAGTTCGAGGTCGTGACCTACGACAGCGCCCGCGACACGCTTGCCACGCAGATCCGCGGCGGCAACACGCCGGACATCGTCGGCCCGGTCGGGATCGGCGGCTTCGCGGCGTTCCAGGGCCAGTGGCTCGACCTCGCGCCGTACATCGCCAAGTCGCACTACGACCTGAGCCAGTTCAACCAGGCGGCGGTGGACTTCTACAAGTCACCGACCGAGGGCGAGATCGGCATCCCCTTCGACGTGTACCCGTCGATGGTCTGGTACAAGAAGGACTTCTTCAGCGAGGCCGGCCTCCAGGAGCCGCCGCACACCTACAACACCCAATACAAGATGCCGGACGGCTCGATGGCCGACTGGAACTACGACACCCTCAAGGCCATCGCCCTGAAGCTGACCGTCGACAGGAACGGCAAGGCCGCCGACGAGGCCGGCTTCGACAAGGCCCACATCGTCCAGTACGGCTTCGAGCCGCAGCGCGACGACCTGCGGGGCCTGGGTGCCTACTGGGGCGCCGGCAACCTCGCCGGGCCGGACGGCAAGACGGTCGTCATCCCCGACGCCTGGAAGACGGCATGGAAGTTCTTCTACGACGGGATGTGGGGCCCGCAGCCGTTCATCATGACCGGCCAGGTCTACGCCTCCCAGGAGTTCAACGGCGGCGGCTACGCGTTCTTCAGCGGCAAGGTCGCGATGAGCGAGAACTTCCTCTGGACGACCTACGGCGTCGCCGACGCCGGCACGGACTGGGATCTCGCCGCGATCCCGTCGTACAACGGCAAGGTCACCTCGCCCCTCAACGCCGATTCCTTCGGGATCCTGAAGGGCACGAAGAACCCGGATGCGGCGTTCGCCGCGCTGACCTACCTGACCGGCGACGCGTCCGACCAGCTGCTCCAGGCCTACGGTGGGATGCCTGCCCGGCCGGACAAGCAGGACGCGTTCTTCGAGACGCTCGGCAAGTCGGATGGCTTCCCGACCAAGGTCGACTGGCAGGTCGTCAAGGACTCGGTCCAGTACGCCGACAACCCGAACTTCGAGGCGCCGATGCCGAAGTACAACGAGACGCTCGACATCCTCAGCAAGTACATGAGCAAGTGGACCACGACCGGCGGCCTCGACATGGACGCCGAGATCAACGCCCTCCAGGCGGAGATCCAGGCGACCTGGAACAGCTAGCCTCGACGCGGCCCGGCCGGGACTAGCCACCCGGCCGGGCCTCGTCGGCACCTTCCGCGGACGGAGGCGTCGTGAACCAGCTGCCCGGCGTCACCGCCGCGATCCCGCGGTTCCGGCTGCGCCGGGGCCCGCGGCCACCGTCGGCGCGGATGTCGCCGCTGGCGCGGCGCGAGGCCCGCTACGGGTTCCTGTTCATCTCCCCGTGGATCGTCGGGTTCCTCGCGTTCACGTTGTTCCCGATGGTCGCGACGCTCGCCTTCACGTTCCTGAACATCACCCTCGCCCAGGAGGAGCCGCTCCGGTTCGTCGGCCTGGACAACTGGACCCGGATGGCGGGTGACCAGCACGTCTGGGACTCGCTCGGGGTCACCCTCCGATTCGCGGCGCTGTGGCTCCCGATCTCGATCATCGTGCCGTTCACGGTCGCCGTGGGCCTGAACAGCAAGTACGTCCGCGGCGCGAGCCTCATGCGAACGCTGTTCTTCGTGCCATACGTCGTGCCGTTCGTGGCCGGCGTCCTGGTCTGGGAGCAGATGCTCGGCGACACCGGCTGGGTCAACGCCTTCCTGAAGCTCGTCGGGGTCGACAGCCCGCCCTCGTGGCTGTTCGACGCCGGCTGGATCTACCCGGCGCTCATCCTCATGGGCATCTGGGGCATCGGCGCCGGGATCGTCATCAACCTCGCCGGCCTGCGTGGCATCCCGACCGAGCTCTACGAGGCCGCCCGGATCGATGGCGCCGGGGCCTGGGCGACGCTCCGCAACGTGACCATCCCGATGATGTCGCCGATCCTCTTCTACACCCTGATCCTCGGCGTGGTCGACGTCCTCCAGTACTTCCTCGTGCCGCTCGTCCTGAAGAACGGCACGGGCGACCCGGCGGGCGCGACGCTCTTCTACAACCTCAACCTCTACAAGACGTTCTTCACCTACCAGCAGATGTCGTACGGGGCCACGCTGGCGTGGTTCCTGTTCGGGATCACGCTCGTCGTCACGCTCATCCTGTTCGCGCTGTCGCGGCGCTGGGTCTACTACGCGGGCGAGCGATGAGGCCCGTGGCATGAGCGTCGCGGCGACCGTCGCCCAGGGCGACCAGGGCGGGGCGAGGCGATCGCGCCGTCGGCGAACCGCCGCGGAGTGGACCCGGATCGCGATCGTGACGACGGCGTTCGCCGCGGTTCTCATCGCGTTCCTGTCGCCACTCGCCTACTCGGCGCTGCTCTCGCTCAAGAGCCCCAGCCAGATCACGCAGGCGAACTCGCCGGGCCTGCCGTCGGACCCGGCCACGTTCACCTGGCAGGGCAAGGAGTACCCCGTCTACTACGTCCCCCTGCCCGACGGCACGACCCGCGAGCTGGCGATCGTCAAGAAGGGCCGCACGGCCAGCGACTTCATCGATCCGGCCAACCCGGACGCCGGCACGATCACCTGGCAGGGCTCGTGGCGGAATCTCGACCAGCCGTGGCAGCTCGCGCCCCAGTGGGACAACTACGCCAAGGTCTGGGACCTCATCAACTTCCCGCGGGCCCTGTTCAACACGGTGGCCCTGGCGCTCATCGGGACGATCGGGACCGTGCTCTCGTGCCTGCTCGTCGCCTACGGCTTCGCGCGGTTCCGGTTCCCGGGCCGCGGGCTCCTGTTCACGATCCTGCTGGCCACGATCTTCCTGCCGGGTGCGGTCATCCTGATCCCGACGTACACGATCTTCGTGAAGATCGGCTGGGTCGGGACGTGGCTGCCGCTCCTCGTCCCGGCGTTCTTCGCCAACGCCTACGACGTGTTCCTGCTCCGGCAGTACCTGCTGACGATCCCGCGCGACCTCGACGAGGCGGCGATGATCGACGGCGCCGGCCCGTGGCGGATCCTTCGGTCGGTCGTGCTGCCGCAGGCCTGGCCCGTGATCGTCGCGGTCTCGATCTTCACCTTCGTCTACGCCTGGAACGACTTCTTCGGGCCGCTGATCTACCTCGCGGGCCACGGCGACATCCAGCCGCTGCAGGTGGTCCTCGCCAACTTCCACGGCGTCTACTACAAGAACCCGGCCCTCATCCAGGTCGGCAACATGCTGACCCTCGGCATCCCGGTCCTGCTGTTCATCCTGTTCCAGCGGGTGTTCATCCGCGGGATCGTCATCACCGGGGTCGAGAAGTGACGGCCCCGGGCTCGGCCGCTCCTTCGCGGGCCGCTGCGTCGCGGGCCGCTGCGTCGCGGGCCGCTCCGTTCCGGGTCGCGCTGACCATCGATGCCGAGCATCCCGATCGACCCTCGCGTCGGGCGGTCGAGAAACGCCTGCTGGACGGCCTCGCCCGGCACGCGGTCAAGGCGACCTTCTTCATCCAGGGCCGCTGGGCGGAGGCCTACCCCGCGCTCGCCCGGCGCATCGCCAGCGACGGCCACCTGGTGGGCAACCACTCGCACTATCACGCCCGGATGCCGCTGCTGAACGCCGCCGGCCTGCGATCCGACATCGCCGCGTCCGAGGCGGCCATCCGCGCCGCGACCGGCGTCGACCCGAGGCCGTGGTTCCGCTGCCCATTCGGCTCCGGCTCGACCGACAGACGCGTCCAGCGCTTCGTGACGGAGGCCGGCTACCGGCACGTCGGCTGGGACGTCGTCGGGGAGGACTGGCCGCCCGAGCGAACCGGCAGCGACGTC
>JACQEG010000098.1 GCA_016200665.1 Chloroflexota bacterium
GCCAGCTCCGCGAGGCGCGAGTACAGGAGCGCGATCTGCGGCCAGTCCGTGTCGTCCGGCCGGACCGCCGCGTCATGGAGGGCCGCGATCGCGGCCTGGACCTGGTACGGACCCGGGCGGCCCATCCGCAGCGCCCGCTCCAGCAGGGACGCCCCCTCGCCGATCTCGGCGCCGTCCCAGCGGCCCCGGTCCTGATCTTCGAGGAGGACCATCTCGCCGCCCTCACCGGTGCGGGCCGCGCGGCGGGCGTCGTGGAGCAGCATCAGCGCCAGGACCCCGAGCGCCTCGGGCTCGTCCGGCATGAGCGCGACGAGGACCCGGCCAAGGCGGATGGCCTCGGCGCACAGCTCGGTTCGGACGAGGCTCTCGCCCGAGGTCGCGCCGTAGCCCTCGTTGAAGATCAGGTAGAGCACCCGCAGGACTGCGTCAAGCCGCTCCGGGAGCAGCTCCGGCGGCGGCACCCGGTACGGGATGCCCGCGTCCCGGATCTTCCGCTTCGCCCGCACGAGGCGCTGGGCGAGCGTGACCTCGGGCACGAGGAAGGCCCGCGCGATCTCCGGTGTCGTGAGCCCGCCGAGCGTCCGGAGCGTGAGCGCGATGCGCGCCTCCGGGGCGAGCGCCGGGTGGCAGCACGTGAAGATCAGGCGGAGCCGGTCGTCGATCCCGTCCGTCGGACCCACCTCCTCTCGCGTCTCCATCGTCCCGCCGCCTGGCCCTGCGGCGGCATCCGCCTCGACCTCGCGCCGGAGGATCTCGGTCTTCTCGGCCAGCCGCCGGCGCCGCCGGATCCGGTCGATCGCCCGGTTGCGGGCTGTCGTGGTGATCCAAGCTCCCGGGTTGGCCGGGATGCCCTGCGCCGGCCAGACCTCGAGGGCCCTCGCGAACGCGTCCTGGACGGCCTCCTCGGCAAGGTCGAAGTCACCGAGGACGCGGATGAGCGTCGCGACGGCCCGGCCCGATTCCTCGCGGAACAGGCGCTCGACGGCGTCGTGGGCGGCGCTCGCTCCCGGCAGGCTCGGATCCTCCTCCGCCGGCGGCGTCAGTCCGCCGAGCCGAATTCGAAGATCGGCCGAACCTCGATCGAGCCATACCTCGCGCCAGGGCACTGCGCGGCGAGGATCAGGGCCTCGTCGAGGTCCGTCGCATCGATGAGGTAGAAGCCGCCGAGGGCTTCCTTCGTCTCGGCGAAGGGCCCATCGGTCGTGAGCGTCTCGCCGTCGCGGACCCGGATCGTCGTGGCCGTCGTCACCGGCTGGAGGGCCTCGCCGCCGACGTACGCGCCGCGGTCGCGGAGCATCGTCGTGTAGGCGTTGTACCGCGCCGTCGTTTCCTCGCGAACCTTCGGGTCCGGCGGCTCGGGACTGGGGTCAGCCGTCTCCGTGTCATAGATGAGGACCGCGTATCGCACGGGAAGTCTCCTTGCAGGTTGACTCGGGCGATGCGCCTCCGCCCAATGAAGCGACGAACGCATGGTCGCCGAATCGACGAGCCGCCGATAGGATCGCACCCATGCCCGACCGGAGCGAGGTCCTCGAGATCGGCGGCCGCGAGGTCACGATCACGAACCCGGACAAGGTCTTCTTCCCCGCGATCGGGGCCACGAAGATGGACCTGGTCTCGTACTACCTCGCCGTGGCACCGGGCGCCCTCACGGGCGCGGGCGGGCGCCCGATGGCCCTCAAGCGGTTCGTCAACGGCGCCGAGGGCGAGGCGTTCTTCCAGAAGCGCGCGCCAGCCAACCTGCCGCCGTTCCTGCGGATCGCGACGCTGTCGTTCCCGAGCGGCCGGACCGCCGACGAGATCGTCGTCGATGACGCAGCCGGCCTCGCCTGGGTCATCAACCTCGGCTGCATCGACCTCAATCCCCACCCGGTCCGGGCCGACGACCTCGACCGCCCCGACGAGCTGCGGGTCGACCTCGACCCCGTCCCAGGCGTCGAGTGGCCCCAGATCCGCGACGTCGCGATGGTCACCCGGGAGTCGCTGGCGGCGGTGGGGCTCGTCGGCTGGCCCAAGACCTCGGGCTCACGGGGGATCCACGTCAACGTCCGGATCGAGCGCCGGTGGACGTACCCGGAGGTGCGCCGCGCCGCACTCGCGATCGCCCGCGACGTCGAGCGGCGGGCACCCGCCATCGCCACGAGCAAGTGGTGGAAGGAGGAGCGCCACGGCGTCTTCCTCGACTACAACCAGAACGCCAAGGACCGGACCGTGGCGTCTGCGTACTCGGTCCGGCCGCTGCCGGACGCTCGCGTCTCGACGCCGCTCACCTGGGACGAGCTCCCGACCTGCGAGGCGGAGGCGTTCACGATCGCGACGGTCCCGAAGCGGTTCGAGGAGATCGGCGATCCGGGGGCGGGGATCGAC
>JACQEG010000095.1 GCA_016200665.1 Chloroflexota bacterium
TCGAGGACGACCGGCTCGCCGGCCTGGAGCCGGCGCTCCCCCGGCTCGTGGTGGGGCGACGCCCCGTTCGGCCCGGAGGCCACGATCGCGAACCCCGCGTCGTCGTGGCCCTCGGCGATGAGCCGGTCGCGGATCTCGCGGCTGACGTCGTGCTCGGTCCGGCCGATGAGCGGGCCGCCGGCGATGCCGAGCATCGCCCGGTCCGCCGCTTCGGCGGCGAGACGCAGCAACGCAACCTCGTCCGGGTCCTTGGCCATCCGGAGATCGCGCAGCACGTCGGTCGCGAGCCCGAATGCCCTCCCCGGGAGCACTCGCTGGAGGGCGAGGACATGCATCGCCCAGAGGCCCGAGCTGACGAGCGCCGGCTCGCGAGCATCGTCTCCACCGCCGAGTCGGGCGGCGAGCTCCGCGGCGACGAGGGCATGAGCGTCGTCGGTCTCGTCCCAGGCGATGACCTCGACGAAGCCGGCGGCGGCGGCGGCGCAGCCGGCCGCGCGCATCGCCTCGAGCCGCGGCGCGACGAGGTACGGCCGCCCGGTCCGCGGCAGCACGAGCATCGTCAACCGTTCGAGCGGCATCGCCGCGTAGCCCGTCAGGTACCGCAGGTCCGCACCGACGCCGATGAGCAGGCACGCCACGCCGTGGGCGTCGGTGGCCGCCTGGGCGCGCACGAGGCGCTCGGCGTAGCGGGCGGCCGGGATCACCGGTCGCTCGGTCACGGGCTCAGCCCTCCAGCCATGCCCGGATGACCGCCGGGCCATCCTCGAACAGCCTGCGATAGGCGTAGACCCGCTCGGCGCCGGCGCCGATGGCCGCCTTGCGCGTCGTGACGTCGTCGTGCTGGCCCACCGCGATGACCCTCGCCCGCGCGCCGGCCTCGGCGACTGCCCGAAGCGGGTCGTAGGCCCGGGCGGTCAGGTCCACGATCGCGTGCCGGGCGTCGGTCAGCCCGGCGAACAGGTCATCGAGCCGCCGGATGCGCACCGGTACGCCGCCGGCAGCCGTGACCGCCTCGGCGAGCCGGGTCGACCAGATGAGATCGTCCGCCACGATGACGACCCGGGGCGGTGCCGGATCGGTGTCGGGGTCCACGCCGGGGCGACCCGAGTCGGTCAGCCGAGCCCGGCCGAGAGGTGCCGGAACACGTCCCGGGCCGACACGACACCGATCGGGCGGCCGCCATCGATGATCGGGACGTGGCGGAACTCGCCGACGGCCATCTTGTGGATCGCCACGGCGACGGGGTCCTCGCGGCGAAGCACGACCGGATCCGGTGTCATGACCTCGCGGATGGGTCGCGGGTCGTTCATCCGCGACGCGACCTTGAGGACCGCGTCGCGGTCGGTGAAGATTCCGACGAGCGATCCTCGCTCGAGGACGAGCAGGCAGTCGATCGAGTCACGCCGCATCCGGTCGATCGCCTTGCCGACCGGCAGATCGCCGTCGACCGTGATCGGGCGGGATGCGCCGAGCTGGTCGAGGTGCATCCCGAGGAGCCGGCCGTGGAACGAGGTCGCAGCCTCGGGCGTGTCGTCGTGCGAGAGGTCGGCGCCGCAGTTCTCGCAGAGGTCCTCGCCGAGGAAGTTCTGCCAGCGGCAGACGGGGCAGATCATGCGTTCCTCCCGAGGGCGCGATGCGGCCGGATCATCGCGCGCTCACTCGACGGTCCAGGTCTCGCCCGAGCTCAGCAGCCGGGCGAGGTTGCCCTTGCCGCGGGCCGCGGTGGCCTGGGCCATCTGGTCGGTGAGCATCTGGTCGTGGGTGGGACGCGAGATGTTCCGAACGACGCCGACGGGTACCGGGAAGTCCGGCCAGTAGATCTTCGTGAGCATGAAGGCGATGAGGGGGTCGGTCTCGTCATGGACCAGGAGATCGGCCTCGGTGATGCCGTTCTCTCCGATCGTGACGACCTCGGGCTGATGGCCGTTGAGGCGGATGCCCCGGTTCCGGTCCTTCCCGAAGATCATCGGCTTGCCGTGCTCGAGGATGAGCATCCGATCGTCGCGCACCTCGCGATCGGTGAACTCGCGGTGGGCCCCGTCGTTGAAGATGTTGCAGTTCTGGAGGACCTCGACGAAGGCTGCGCCGTGGTGGCGGCCGGCCCGCTCGAGCGTGCCCTGCATGTGCTCGGTGTGGGTGTCGACCGAGCGGGCGATGAACGTCGCCTCGGCGGCCAGCGCGACGGCCAGCGGGCTCACCGGGTAGTCGACGGTGCCGTAGGGCGACGACTTCGTCACCTTGCCGAGCTCCGAGGT
Source organism: Chloroflexota bacterium (assembly GCA_016200665.1). Classification (GTDB taxonomy): domain Bacteria; phylum Chloroflexota; class Limnocylindria; order Limnocylindrales; family CSP1-4; genus UBA5189. Next base: position 2,256 of record JACQEG010000095.1, read on the forward strand.
CGGACTGGCCTGGCCCTTGGTCAGGCCGTAGATCCGGTTGTTGAACATGACGATCCGCACGTCGACGTTCCGGCGCAGCGTATGCAGGAGGTGGTTGCCACCGATCGAGAGGGCGTCGCCGTCACCGGTGATGACCCAGACCATCAGGTCCGGCCGGGCGGCTTTGAGCCCGGTGGCGAGGGTCGGGGCGCGACCGTGGATCGAGTGGAAGCCGTAGGTGTTCATGTAGTACGGCAGGCGACCGGAGCAGCCGATGCCGGAGATGAACACGATGTTCTCGCGCGGGTAGCCGAAGTCCGGCATGACCTTCTGGGTCTGGGCCAGGATCGAGTAGTCGCCGCAGCCGGGGCACCACCGGACCTCCTGGTCGGACACGAAGTCCTTCCGGGTCAGCACGGGCAGCTCCGTCATCGGGCAGCCACCTTCGTCGTCGCGAGGATGCGCTCCGCCTCGGCCTCGATCTCGGCGATCCGGAACGGCTTGCCGCGGACCCGGTTGTAGCCCACGACGTCGATCAGGTAGCGGGCCCGCAGGAGCAGGTTCAGCTGGCCCAGGTTGATCTCCGGGACGAGCACGGTGCGGTACGCCCGCAGGACGTCCTCGGTGTTGGCCGGCAGGGGGTTGAGGTGGCGCAGGTGCCCGTGGGCGACCGAGCGGCCACTCGCCTGGAGGCGCTCGACCGCGCTCCGGATGGCGCCGTACGTCGAGCCCCAGCCGAGGATCAGCAGGTCGCCCTCGGCCGGCCCGAAGACCTCGAGCGGCGGGATGTCGTGGGCGATGCCCGCGATCTTGGCCGCCCGGAGCTCCGTCATCCGGTGGTGGTTCTCGGGGTCGTAGCTGACGTTGCCCAGGACGTCGGCCTTCTCGAGGCCGCCGATCCGGTGCTCCAGGCCGGGAGTCCCGGGGACCGCCCA
>JACQEG010000096.1 GCA_016200665.1 Chloroflexota bacterium
CACGCACGCATCGGGCCCGAGGACGTCGGAATCCGGAGCGTCTGCCACGCTGAGCCACGACGTGTTGACTGGCAGACATGCCCTGACGGTCGTGGGTTGTCGACAACCGCCGACCTCAACAACGTGTCCGTGAATCACACCAGGGCCATGCCTGGTGCCGGCGCCGGCACGCCCCCATGAAGCGGTGAGGCCGCCGGGCGGGCTGCCCGACGGCCTCGTGCTGGAACCCGCGAACGGCTACGGCAGGTAGTAGTTCGGGTTCGGCATCTTGAAGGTCTTGTCGGCAAAGCCGCCGAGCAGATCGCTGAACTGGTCGCCGAAGTTGGCGACGATGTCATAGCCCAGCGACTCGATGTAGGCCCGGGTGCCGGACTTGTACTGGATCGTCGGGCAGGACTTGCTCTGGGCGATGAACGTCGCGCAGAAGTCCGCGGTGTTCAGGTAGCTGGGATAGGAACCCACCGGAGGCTTCGTGAACAGGCCGTCGGTGAAGCTGCCGTGGCCGATGTCGACGGGCGTCGGCGCGGGGTAGCCGGCATCGATCTCCGGCATGTCGACCGACAGGCCGGTCAGGGTGTGATCGACCGTGGTGATGTCGGCGAACCCGCCCGCGCTGTCATCGATGAGGTTGGCAAGCGTGGCGTTGTGCTGCGAATCGCCGCGACCGGTGATGAAGAAGACCGCATAGCCCTCCTCGTGCGCGGTCCACGCCAGGTCGAGCATGCCCGGCGTCGCCGGGAACAGGTTGCCGGTGAAGGCTCCGCTCGTCAGACCGACGAAGATGCCGTTCGTCGTCGGGTTGAAGTCCCAGTTGCTGAAGAGCTCGTAGTTCCAGGTCGTGAGCGTCGTGTCGTCGACGTCGAACACGATCGCCTGCATGGGCGCCTTGCCGGCCTTCGAGGCGAGCCAGGCCCCACCGTCGGCCGCGACCGATCTCGCCTCGGCGGCGTAGTTGCTGTCCTGGTTGAGTGCCAGTGTCCAGCCGGCGGTCGCCCCCGTGCCCGACGCGACACCGGGCGTCCCGTAGTAGTTCTTGAGCTCGATGCGGAGCACATCGAGGTTGGTGACCTGGCTCTCGGACTTCGGCGTGATGAAGTGCAGCGCGTCCACGGCGGTGCCGAGGGCGACGCCGGCCGAGGCCATCACCAGTCCGAAGACGGCGACGACCGCGACGAGGCTGCGGCCACGAGGCGCGAGCAAGGAGCGCATGGGCACGGTTCCTCCTTTGGGACCGCGCTCCCCCGGTGCCCCAAGCCGTCAATCGTGGCCTGGCACCCTGTCCGTCGCGGACCCGTCGTCGACCATGGTGCCGCGCATCCGGATCCGGCGCCTTGCACCCAGACGCGCGAACGCCGAACCAGGGAATCAGGAGCCTTTGGGAGTGGTCGGGGCGAGAGGATTTGAACCTCCGACCTTGTCGTCCCGAACGACACGCGCTACCAAGCTGCGCCACGCCCCGACCGAGCCCGTTTCACAGGGCCCGGGCATTCTAGCAGTCAGACCGTCTCGACCGGCTCGACCTCGATGTGCCCGACGACCGCGTCGTCCCGGACCGGCCACATCGTCACGGCGGCGGCCATGAACGAGACGGCCATGAGGACGAACACGACCGGCAGGCCGCTCGCCTCCCCCATCGCGTCGATGACCGTGCCGTAGAAGGCGGTCCACAGCGATCCGACGCCGAACGCGAGGGTGAAGTACAGGGCGAAGGTCACGTCGCGCAGCGGCGTCGGGACGACGTCCGCGAGGAGGGCCTGGAGCTGGGGGCTCTCGGCGAACGAGAACAGGCCCATGATCGCGAGGCCGACCCACAGCCCGACGAGGCTCGAGCCCGCGGCGAGGAACGCGAGGAACCCCACGGCCCCGCCGACATACGCGCCTACGACCACGGGCCGCCGGCCGATCCGGTCCGACAGCCAGCCGGCGACGAGCGGCATCGGCACGGACAGGACGATGAGGACGCCGTACATGAGATACGTCGTCGCGTCCGGCAGGGCCAGCACGTGGCTCAGGTACAGGAGCGTGAACAGGTTCGCGACGCCGAGGCCGCGGCCGCCCCCGCCCAGCACGGAGGCGAGGTAGATCCGCCGGATCGTCGGGTCTCGCAGGGTCGTGCCCACGGCATCCCGCACCGAGCCGGCGGCAATGGCCGCGGCGCGGTCCGCCCCGCTCTCGCGAACCCAGCGGAGGATGGCGAGCGCGATGACGGCCGCCGGGATGCCGAACAGGATCGACACGCCACGCCAGCCGATCCCTGCCAGGAGCGCCGGCCCGAACAGGGCCACGATGACGGTCCCGACGTTGCCGCCGGAGATGTGGGCGCTGATGGCGAATCCGCGGCGCTCCGGCGGGAACTGCTCGGCGAGGAGGCCGTTGCCGACCGGGTGCTGTGGCGAGCCGCCGATCCGCGAGGCGACGTTGAGGAGGGCGAACTGGCCGAAGCCGGCTGCCGCCGCCTGCGCCGCGAACCCCACGCCGAAGAGCACGCCGCCGACGGCCATGAGCCAGCGCCGCGAGACCCGCCTCGTGACGAACGCGAAGGTCGCCTGGACGAGGCCGGAGCTGATGGCGCCCGCGGCCGAGACGAAGGCGATCGCCGCCACCGGCACGTGGAACTCGTCGATGACCTTCAGGAACAGCAGCGGCAGGATGACTGCCTGGGCGTGGTTGACCGCGTGGGCGATCGACAGGAGCGTGAGCGTGCGCTCGGGGTGGATCCTGGCCGCCGCTGCGGCAGTGGTTGGGGCGTCGGCGGCCACGGGCCGAGGATACCCGGGCAGCTTGGCGGAGATCAGGTCGCGGGCCGGAGCCTCGCCTGCGGCAGCGCGCCGCTCTCGAGCCGGACCATGGGGATGATCTCGACCGCTTCGCGGGCAACAGCAGCAAGGTCGATCGGGGCCCCCGCCGCCGGCAGCTCCGACCAGAGGCTGAGGTAGCCGTCACCCAGCCGGACAGCGATCAGCTCGAAGACGCCCGCGAAGGCGTTGCCCTCCTCCACGTTGCCCTCGTACGGCTGACG
>JACQEG010000092.1 GCA_016200665.1 Chloroflexota bacterium
CACGAAGCCCGAAGCCCGGCCGGCCTCCTCGTCGGGCACCCGGCTGAAGGCCGTCGTCGTGGCGGACACGAAGATCGCGCCGATCCCGAAGGCCGTGAGGATGAGCCCTGGGAGGACGTCGACGAGCACGTCGCCCGACGTGGGCAGGCGGCTCAGGTAGAGCATCCCCAGTCCGGCCGCGATGAACCCGGTCGCCGCCGAGCCGCGCTGGCCATGGTGGCTGATGTAGAAGGCAGCCCATTGCGAGCCAGCGATGAGCGCCAGCGCCATGGGCACGAACAAGAAGCCGGTCTGGATCGCCGACAGGCCAACGGTCAGCTGGAGGTAGAGCGTGTCGAGGAAGACCATCCCGCCGAGGACCACCGACCCCGCCAGCATCAGGCCGACAGCGACGGAGAACTTGCGATCCGCGAGCATCTCGAGGCGCACGAGCGGCTCCGCGGTCGCGCGCTCTCGCCAGACGAACGCCGCGAGGAAGACGATCCCGACGCCAATCCGGACGAGCGTCGTCGCCGACGCCCAGCCGTCCGCCCCGGCGTCAATGACCGCCCAGAGCAGGCTTCCGATCCCGAGCGCGAACGCCGCGCCGCCGAGCAGGTCGAGGCCCATGCGCGATCGAGGCGCCTCGACTGCCTTGATCAGTCGCGTCACCCCGAGCGCTACGAGGATGCCCACCGGCACGTTGATGAAGAAGATCCACTGCCAGCCGGGACCCGACGTGAGCGCGCCGCCGAGGATGACCCCGACCGCGGCGCCGGAGCCACCGAGCGCCGCCCAGACCGCAAGCGCCCGGTTCCGCTCCGACCCCTGGAAGATCGTCGTGACAAGCGAGAGCGCGGCGGGTGACAGCAGTGAGGCCGCGATGCCCTGGAGCGCCCGCGAGACGATCAGGACCTCGCCGCTCGGGGCGAGACCCGAGCCGAGCGAGGCGACGATGAACAGGCTGAGCCCGGTCAGGAACATCCGGCGCCGGCCGAACGCGTCGGCCAGACGGCCGCCGAGGACGAGCAGGCTGCCGAACAGCAGGGTGTAGGCAGTCACGATCCAGGTCAACTGCGTGCGCTCGAGCCCGAGGTCCCGCCCGATGGACGGCAGGGCCACGTTCACGACAGTGACGTCGATGATGAGCATGAACTGGGCCGCACCCAGCAGGGCGAGGATCCACCAGCGCCGCGGATCGCCTTTGATCCCAGGCGAGGCCAGGGCGGTGGGCCTTGGCGTTGATGGAACGGCCGCCGCGGCAGTCGTCCCGTGAGGTTCGTGAGTCACGTCCGTATCTCCATAATCCGTACAGCAATGTACGTGTTATGCCGATGGTGTCACGGGTTACCGCAGAAGTCAAACACCCGTGTTCGGAATAACCAGTCGGCTCCGCGCGCACCCGCGACCGGCTAGCAGGTGATCTGCACGGAGCGAGGATCCGGATGGCTCGGCCTCGGAACGTTGGAGCCGAGGTCAACTCGCGAAGGTCCCGCTGTCTCCTGCTGCGGGTCCTCGCGCGGTTCCCTCGGTAGCTACTTGCGCGCCGATGGCACCATCCATCCGCGGATATCCCCGTCCGTGAGCGCTGCACAGGGAGATGCGGCATGGCTGCTACGAACCCGGAGATTCCTCACGCCTGGTCGAGCGGGATGAGCCTCGGGATCCAGATCGACGAGATCGCTCCTGACGTGATGCCCGAGGGTGTGTCGGCGCGCGCCATCGCGTGCACAGAGTGCGACGAGCACGGAAACAAGACCTGCATCTTCATCATCTGCAACGTCGTCGATGGCAAGAAGCTCTGCTGGCTCGTGACCGGCAGGAACACGTGCCGCACGCCGATCAGGACGATGTATGGCTAGCTTTTCGATCTGAACGCTCTCGGCGGCGCTCCTTGGGCCATACGGGGCGCCGCCGGCTGGAACCGCGGCTTGTTCTCTGGCGGAGGTGCCACCAAGGCGCCAATGGCCGCCACGAGGCGCGTAGGCTGGCCGCGTGGCGTCTATCGACCGCTGCCCCGGCTGTCCCTACAGCGGAAGGGCCATCGGTCCGCGGGGCAGCCTCGCGAGCCATATGGTCCTCGTCGGGGAAGCGCCGGGCACGACCGAGATCGGGGAGCCGTTCCGCGGGAAGGCAGGCGAGATCCTGAGGAGCGCTCTGGTCGAGGCGGCTCTCGATGAGGCCAACCTCTTCATCACGAACGCCGTGGCTTGTCAGCCGCATCCAGTCCACCCGTGGGTCAGGGCCATCGATGCCTGCCGAGGCCGACTCGAGGCCGACCTCGCTGCGAACCCGGGCGCAGTCCTCGTGGCGCTCGGGGGGACTGCTGTCCGGGCGGTGACGCGGCGATCCGGGTTCAGGGTGCTTGCGGATCGGGGCACGCCCCTGATTGGCCCGTGGGGGACCTTGGTCCCGACTCTTCATCCAGCCCGAGTGCTGCGGCACCCGGCGGAGTGCCGCCTGCTCGTCGAGGACCTGATGCTCGCCAATCGCATCGCCACTCGAGTCAGGAAATGAACAAGGGGCCCATCGAGTGGGTGGACGGTGACGTCCCGTTGCCCGCGTCGGGAATGGAGATCACCCACCGACTCTCGCCGCTGAACCGCCGTCTCCGCTTGGAGTTCATCGCAGGCGCAGGAGATGAGTCGCGGGATGGCCTCGGTAGATCCGCCCACGAGCTTGCGAGGGTCCTGCGGCGCTATCCGGGCGACATCGGAACCCGCACGGGTCGCTGAGGGGTGGAAGCGTCGGAGCGCCTCGCGGTCCTGTACGACGAAGTCCTTGCAGGAATCGGGGCTTGCGAGAGGGAGATCGGGACTCGGCCGGTGGCCGTCCAATGGCCGCACCGAGGAGGCCAGTACGGCGGGACTCTGATCCTCGGCCAGTCGGTCTACGGCTGGGCTGACGAGTGGCTGGCGTCTGACTTTGTCTCCGCGGCGCGTCGCAGATCGATCATCGATGAGGTCCGTGCCCGAAACCGCGATCGAGACGACCCGATGGACTGGATCGCGACCAACAGCCACCGGAGATCGCCGTTCTGGAGCGTTTGCGAACGTCTCGCTGAAACGCTCGAGCCCACTCAGCCGGGGCCGTGGCATGCACGAATCGCTTGGGGGAACCTCTACCCAGCCGGACCCGACGATCCACCGGACAATCCCCGAGGTCCGCTCCGCGAGGTGCAGGACGCGGTTGTCGGCCGCCTCCTCGGGGCTGTCGTGGAGATGCTCGATCCGAGGCGGGTCATTGTGTTCGGCGGCCCGTACTGGGAGCCCGCCGGACGCGACAGCGGCCTCGACGCGACCCTCGGCGAGGCGGAGAGACCACTCATGCACACGGGGGTGGTCGATGGTCGCGTCTGGGTTGTGGGTTGGCACCCGACGGGAGCGAGCTACCGTGGGTTCGGCCCGAGGATCTACGCCGAGATCGTGCGGGAGGCGATCATCCGCGTCGAGTCTGCCGGGCGAATTGCTACACCGAGGGAGAGCGCCTGATGTCACTTGTGATGACCGCTGCGGGTGCTCGAAGGTCGGTCGGCGACGCTTCCTGCAGTCCGACCGATGGACCCGGCCCTAGGTGGCGTCATCCACTACGGAGGCGGCGGACCCCACTCCTCCAGCAGGCGCTCCGGCGAGGCTGTGGCCCGATACGATGGCCCACGGCTCCAAGCTCGTAACCGCCCGAGGTTCTGACCGTGCCGAAACTGGGCCGCCTCCAACGAGTCGACGCCAAAGACGTCTGGAAACATGAAGCGCACGACTTCACGCCATGGCTTCACACGAACATCGGACTGCTCGGAGAGGCGCTTGGGTTCGACATCGAAGCGACGGCATCCGAGGTCGCGGTCGGCGATTTCGCGGTTGACATCGTGGGGAAGACGGTGCCCGATGGCCGCATCGTTGTCGTCGAGAACCAGCTCGCGCCAACGGACCACGGCCATCTCGGCCAGGTGTTGACCTACGCCTCCGGCCTCGATGCGGCCATCGTGGTCTGGTTATCGCCGCGCTTCCGGGACGAGCACCGCCGGGCCCTCGACTGGCTCAACGAACATACGACCGAGGGTATCGATTTCTTTGGCGTGGAACTCGAACTGCTCCGGATCGACGACTCCGACCCGGCGCCCCACCTCAAGCTGGTCGCCCAGCCGAACGAGTGGGCAAAGACCGCACGGGGGACGAGCGGGGCGCAACCAACGGGACGCGGCCTTACCTATCAGAGGTTCTTCGAGGCCGTGCTCGCTGAGTTCAAGCGCCTTCGCCCCGGTCTGACCTCTGTCTCGCGGGTCGTCCCAGGGAACTACATCGGCATGGCCGTAGGCAGGACGGGGTTCAGCCTCTCGTGGGTCTTCGGCACGCAGGGTCGCTTCAGAGTCGAGCTGTACGTCGACACCGGCACCCGGGACGAGAACAAGGCGTTCTTCGACGCGCTCTACGCGCAGCGCGAAACGCTAGAGGGGGTTCTCGGAGGCGGACTTGTCTGGGAGCGCCTCGACACGAAGCGGGCGTGCCGCGTCTATGTCCAGCGCGACGTTCCCTCAGCGCCAGCACCCGATGAGAACTTCGACCTACGGTCGTGGGCGGTCGAGACAATGGTCCGCTGGAACGACGTCCTACGCCCCACCATCAGGAGCCTCGCGGTGCCCGCTTCTCCTCCGATGGACCTCGGCGTCGGGTCAGGATCGTGAGGCAATCGCCGCGATGACCGGGCGAGGCGACGAAGCCCGCGTACTGGTTGCGTTCGAAGCGTTCCTCATCGCGGAGGGCTGGACCGTCGTACGCGACGCAGGCGGCTGGGCGGACGTCGTCGCAGTCCGCGGCGGGGAGCGGTTGGTCGCCGAAGCAAAGGGCGACACTGGCACAAGCTCGGGACTCGACGTGGACACGATGTTCGGGCAGCTTCTTCGACGGATGGGCGATCGAGCAGTCACGAACTGGGCAGTCGTTGTCCCCACCCGGGTGGTTCCAAAAGTCCTTCGCGTTCCGGACGAGGTCCGGAACCGTCTCGGGATTGAGATCTTCGAGGTAACCGTTGGTGGGCTTGTCAGGAGGCTTCGATGACCACGGGCGTCACCACTCGAGCCTCCATAAGGCAGCCTCGTCCGTCGGATAACGAGGTAGCCGCTCATGCCTGACACGCCTCTTGCGCCCAACGTCCTCATTCCAGTCCTGATCGGCGTGCTGTCCGGGATCGGCGCGGGCGCGATCGGCTTCATTGCGGGCGGCTGGCTGGCGCCGTTCCTCTTGGTGGGCAGGAAGCGGCCGCCTCCTGTTCGTTGGCGGAACCTCGGCCTCGCCCTCGCCATCCTCTCGGGGTTCTTGGTCGCCGTGCCGCAGATCTACTCGACGGTCTTTCCCGCGCATCACGCGTGTCTCCCGGTCGCTGGGGCGGGGAGCGTCGACTGGATCGCTCCGGTTGAGGGCGGGCAGGGTTCGCTAGAGTCGGAGTCGATCGCCCAACCAGTGGTGGCGTGCCAAACGCTGATGCTGACGGGCAGAGCGTTTGTTGGACCGGACGGGCGTCAGTGCTCGGGTTCCGTCACTCAGGTCTGCGTGCTCTTGGTTGAGGTCACCTATCCCCAGACCGTGCGGGTCAGTGGGCTCGAGCCCCTCCACACGTGGTACGGAGTCACCAACAGCAACCCGACGCAATCCCTCGCTTGGCAAGCTCCGAATTTCTGGATGCCATCCAATTGCGAGACCGGGCGGGGCTGCGACAGCGCCAGCGTTTATCGCTATCTCGACGGCGAGTTCATCGACCACTTTGAGCTCTTGTCTCGACCCTGAGAGAGATGCCAGTACCCGCAGCTCTTACGAGGTCACGACCGGCGTCCTAGAGGAGCGGTGAGCCAATGGCGATCCAACTGAGGTTCTACACGGCCTCCGATGACTTCCTCGCTGAGCCGATGGCGACCGAGCACGCGAGGCAATGGTTGCGGTCCCGGGGCATGACCAAGTCGTTCATCACTCGGCCAGATGGGCCGACGTCCCCGGGTGAGACTGTGGACGACGCTCAGGAGGGGGACCTTGCGAGATGGATTGCGGCCGCATCGCTCAAGGAAGTCATCGAGAAGGCGGCCGAGACCTGGGTCGCCATCCGAGCAGGCCTGATTGAGGCGATTGAGGCTGAGGTCGTCGAGGACTCGCCGAGCGAGGATGGCTCGTCCGAGGACGCTCTCCTGCCTTGGTCGATCGAATCAGGACTCGTCCACTAGGCCGGACCGAGCGGACGTAGCCCACATAGCCTTTCGGTGCGACCATGCGAGCTTAGCTACACCTCGCCGAGGATCTTGGCCCGCTCGTGCTGTACTCCTCGAGGCTGATGAGGCCACTGGCCTTCGCGGCTTCAGGTGGCTGAAGGCGCTCCACCGGACCACTTGTCGGCCGCAACAAGGGCGTGCCTGTAGCCGCCAGACGTCCCGGAGCGGCGCTCACAACGCTCGAGCCCAGTCGGCCCGGCCCGTGGCACGGACGAGTCGCGTGGGGGAACCTGTATCCGGCCGGGCCTGGCGATCCACCGGATAATCCCCGAGGTCCGCTCCGCGAGGTGCGAGACGCGGTTATCGGGGGCCTGGCGCCGACTGCCTGCAGTTCTGCTCGAGCGGGTCGGCGCAGCCCCTAGCGGATACCACGCAATGACGCGTCGCGTGATCGGTCGGCTCAGGGTAGAGCCCGCGACTATCAGAAGATCGGGTGCGTTGCGCAACCTGGCTAACCCTGACTCGCGCGGAACCTCTCTCGGACGTCACGAAGGATCGCATCGGCTGCGCGCCGCCCGATCGTCGCCGGATCAGCAGCGGTAGCTTGGTGGTGCGCCTTGGCGAGCCGGTCGTAGTCCTCGAGCGACCGAACGACAGTGGTGTCGGCAGGCTTGGCCTTCTCGTACTTGCGCTCCGTCAATGCGCTCTCCTGTATCGGTTCGACATGTACTGCGGGTTCAGGTTTGGATCGAAGTAGTGCTTGCGCCTGAGCCAAATCAGGCCGTCTCCCTTGGAAATCACGGCAACGTCGATCGGGCCCCCGACCGTCTCTTGCCCGCGCGACATCCGGCGCCGAAGGGAAGTCAGGCTAACGAGCGCCTCGGCGAGGTCCGCAAGTGCCTCCTTGGGTAACGTGGCGACGACCTCCATCAGTTCTTGAACGAACTGCGTTCCTCTCCATTCAGTGAGTACCTTCAGGGCCTGTTTCAGGTACTCCTGACCAAGGGCCTGGTGCGCGGCAGCAAGGGATGCCTGTACTCCGGCGGGCATGTCCGTGGTCGCACCCATAAGAGCTGTCGGATAGCCGTCGATCAGCTGTCGGACCATAGCCTCGATAGCTTCTTGATAAGCAGGGTTCACTCCCTCGACGAAGACCTGAATCATGTCGCGCTGTGCGAACGGGACGATTCCGGGACCCTCAGTCGCCACGAAATGACTCCCGCGTTCCCAGCATCGGACTCGTCCGTCGACGATGCCGTCGACGGCTCTCTCCACCAGCGCGGGGAAGACGTCACGTTCGCCGAACCCGGCAACCACGACCCCTGAGAACGCGCTCGACTGGAGTTGGCGGACGACCGCTTCGCATGTCAACTCGACGGCAAGCGCCCCTGCAGTACCAAGGGGCAGGTCTCCAAACGTCTCGCGCATCGCGTCATCGAGATCGGCTTGATGCAGTCCTCTGACGTCGGAAGCCTTCCAGTCATTCGCAATCAACGGGAACGCCTTGATCCGCTCGAGGAAGGCGCCGAACACCTCAGTGGCGATACCCTCGAGCTCCGTGGCGGTAATCGGCGGCTGGGTCTCGAGGCGCTGCGCCGTCGCTTCGCGCAGGAGCCCGTTGGCGGCCTGAATGTGCCCCGCAATGAGGCGCTGGAAATACTGGTCGGCGAGGTTGTCGGGCGCGAGTCGCTCGTCTGAACCGAGAAAGGCAGTGAAGTCTGCCAAGTACTCGCCGACCGTCGGAAACGACCGCTCTCCGAGTTGCTGTCGGTAGAGCTTGACGATGGTCTCCCACGGGACTCCCATGAACGCCCCGGCGTTCCAGACCATGATCCCCACCGGATGGACGCTTGACAGAGCGAAGATCTTGTTCGCGCTCGGGTAGACCTTGCCAACCCCGTCCACCGTCGCGGCGCTGTCCGCAGCGAGGGCGACTGCCTGGGCATTGAGGATTGCCACTTCAGTCGTCAAGTCGTCGCTTCCATATCCTTTCGCGAGAGTACGCCATCGCGGTCGTGCCTGGGCAGGCAGCAGCCACACCGGTAGGCCACCGTTCGGGTGGCGAGCCGCGCACCGGGTATGGCGTGGTCGACGAATCGGAAAGCCGGTGAGCGGCCTGCCTCGCCAGTGCTGCGCCCTTCCCACCGCCAGGGCGGTTGAGCTGAGGAGGCCGGTCTCGACGCGCACTATCGCCTGGGCGTGTGGCCCACAGTCCTCTCGCCCCGACCATTCGTACTTTCGACCCTAGACTCCCCGGCCGTGGCCGTCGCCCATCCACGGGCCTCCGCTTCGACGCTCGGGTAGAGCCAGACCTCGTTCGGACCGAGGACATCCACCTGCTCGAACAACGCCGCCACGATGCGGTGCCGGGTCCCTGGGCTCGGCGCCAGCGAAGAGGCTCCGGAGATCGCGCAGGGCGCGATCGATTACGCGGATCGGGACGCCGCCACAAGCCGCGGATCACTCACGAACCTGACCACCGCGCCCTCGCCAGGCATGACGGCGGGAATCCTCTCGCCCCGACCACCGTCGAGCCCGGACGCCAAGCATCCGCGAGAGCATCCACGGGCCCCGTCGCGACCCGCCGGGACCTGCCGCCGCATGCCGCCAGACGCCGGGATTGCGTTCGGGAGTTTGGCTGGCGAGGAAGGATTCGAACCTTCAATCCCCTGATCCAGAGTCAGGTGCCTTACCGTTTGGCCACTCGCCAGCAGCGCGCCGGGGGCTGAGCCCGCCGGGCGGCCGCCATTCTATCGCCTCGATCCATCCCGACCCATCGGCCGAACGTCCCTACACTGCCGGGCACCGTGGACGACTGGGACGCGCTCCTCGATCGCACCGCCCGAATCGCGCGGGAGTGGCTCGCGTCGGTCGACGAGCGCCGCGTCTTCCCGGATTCCGACGCCGAGGCACTCCGGGCCGGCTTCCCACAGGACCTGCCGGAGGAGGGGGAGGACCCGACGAAGGTCATCGAGGACCTCGCCCGCGCCGCGACGCCGGGCCTCGTCGCGAGCCCCGGGCCGCGCTATTTCGGGTTCGTGATCGGCGGGAGCGTGCCGGCCTCCGTCGCCGCCGACTGGCTGACGAGCGCGTGGGACCAGAATGCCGGGCTGTACGTGTCCAGCCCCGCCTCGTCGCTCATCGAGGAGATCGCCGCTCGATCGGTCCTCGAGCTTTCCGGACTCCCACGCGACGCCGGCGTCGGCTTCGCGACCGGCGCCACGATGGCGAACTTCGCCTGCCTCGCCGCCGCTCGCAGCAAGGTCCTCGATGCGGCCGGTTGGGACGTCGAGGCCAACGGCCTCGTCGGTGCGCCGCCCGTGCGCCTGATCGTCGGCGAGGAGGTCCACGCCACGGCAACCTACGCCCTCCGGCTCCTGGGCTTCGGCGGCAAGACGGCGGTCCGGATCCCGGTCGATGCCAACGGCGCCATGCAGGCCGATGCCCTGCGCGAGGCCCTCGCCGATCCGGCGACGCGCGACCGGCCGACGATCGTCGCTGCCCAGGCCGGCAACGTGAACACTGGCGCGTTCGACCCGCTCGGCGAGATCGCCGACGCCGTCCACGGGCTGCCGAATGCCTGGCTTCACGTCGATGGCGCGTTCGGGTTCTGGGCGGCCGCGGCACCCACGCTCAGTCACCTGACGGCGGGCATGGAGCGGGCGGACTCGTGGACGACCGATGCTCACAAGTGGCTCAACGTCCCGTACGACTGCGGCATCGCGATCGTCCGTGAGCCCACGTGGCTGGCGCGGTCGATGGCCCTGACGGCCGCCTATCTCCTCGCTGCCGACCGCGAGCGCGACCCGTACGACTGGGTCGCCGAGGGCTCCCGCCGCGCGCGGGGCACGACCGTCTACGCGGCGATTCGCTCGCTCGGGCGCCGCGGTCTGGCCGAGCTCATCGAGCGCGACTGCGCCCTCGCGCGACGGTTCGCCGCATCGCTCCACGGCCGGAGCGGGATCCGGATCCTGAACGACGTCGTGCTCAACCAGGTCCTCGTCCGGTTCGACGATCCAGCCGAGCCCGGCGACGTCGCCGCGGGCGACGCCCGGACGAAGGCCGTCATCGCCGCGGTCCAGCGCGACGGCACGATGTGGGCCGGCGGCACGTCGTGGCATGGGCTCGCCGCGATGCGCATCTCGGTCTCGAACTGGCGCACGACCGAGGCCGACGTCGATCGCTCGGTCGACTCGATCCTGCGAGCTGCGACGGCCGCCACGAAGGGCAAGCTGCCGGCCGTTTGACCCGTGACGCGCGTCCGCGGCGGGCGTAGGATGCCGCCAACGCCCGGACCGGCGCCACGTACGGGGTCCGTCGACATTCGGGGATCCGTTCCCGATGCGATGCATGGACCCGCGATGGCAGCCCGCGACGCGGCGGGGAGAGCCAGCACATGGCTACCGTCACCTTCGAAGGCGTGTGGAAGCGCTTCGGCGACTTCGTCGCCGTGAAGGACCTCGATCTCGGCATCCAGGATGGCGAGTTCATGGTCCTCGTCGGACCCTCCGGCTGCGGCAAGACGACCAGCCTCCGGATGATCGCCGGCCTCGAGGAGATCTCGGACGGCACGCTCAAGATCGGCGACCGGGTCGTGAACGACATCGCCCCCAAGGATCGCGACATCGCGATGGTCTTCCAGAGCTATGCCCTGTACCCGCACATGAGCGTCCGCGACAACATGTCGTTCGGGCTGAAGCTCAAGAAGGTCCCGAAGGCCGACATCGAGAAGCGGGTCGCGGAGGGCGCGGGCATGCTCGGCCTGGAGACGCTCCTCGACCGCAAGCCCCGCGAGCTGTCCGGCGGCCAGCGCCAGCGCGTCGCGCTCGGCCGGGCAATCGTCCGCGAGCCGGCGGTGTTCCTCATGGACGAGCCGCTGTCCAACCTCGACGCGAAGCTGCGCGTCGAGACGCGGGCCAACATCGCCCGAATCCACCAGCGCCTCGGGACCACGACCGTCTACGTCACCCACGACCAGGTCGAGGCGATGACGATGGGCACCCGGATCGCGGTCATGGACAAGGGCGAGCTGCAGCAGGTCGGGCCGCCCCAGGAGCTGTACGACCACCCGAAGAACATCTTCGTGGCCGGCTTCATCGGCAGCCCGTCGATGAACTTCGTGCAGGTCAAGTCCGACGGCTCCAACGTGGCCGGGGCCGGGATGCGGTTCCCGATCCCGACACGCTTCGGCCGCCTCGAGGGCGGGCGCGAGCTGGTGGCCGGCTTCCGGCCCGAGCATCTCGATCTCGGCGACACCTCGGACGCGGCCGGCATCCGCGCCAAGGCGGACGTCGTGGAGTACCTCGGCGACGAGGAGCTCCTCCACGTGACCGTCGAGGGCCACGAGGGCGACGTCGTCGCGGTCGTGAGCTCGGAGTTCCGGGTCAAGCCGGGCGACGTGCTGGAGCTCAAGCTCCCGCTCGAGAAGCTCCACCTCTTCGACCGCGCGAGCGGCGACGCCCTGGCCTGGTCGGCGGCGACCGCAGCCGCCTAGGTGGTCCGCGAGCCAGGGTGACGAGGCGGCGGGGCCATGCGCGTTCGGCCTCATACGCCAGAGGTATGAAACCGGCAGTTCATACGCCCCAGGTATGAACGCGATCGCCGGCGCGCCGCTGGCTGCCCGTGGCGGGCCGGATCGTCGCGGTTCATACGCCGCATGTATGAGATCGCGCACCCCGGCCCCCTCGTGGGCGGATCTTGTCGCGTTCATACGCCCCACGTATGAGCGGGCTCGGCGCTTCGGGCGGTTGAGTGCGCGCGCCCGCCGCCTGGGGGTGCGGAAGGGGCTAGTCGAGCTCGCCGCGGAGCTGGGCGAGGGTTCGCTCGAGCGGCTCGCGTGACGTCGCCGGGCTGAACGGCGAGGCCGCGATGGCGTCATCCAGCGGCAGCCGGCCGGCGTGGACCTCGCGGCCGAGCCGGGCAACCTCGAGGAACGCGGCGAGCTGCGACTCGACGAACCGCCGGTCGCCAACCTCGCCGTGCCCGGGCACGACCGGGCCGCGCACAAGATCGGCGAGGCGGGAGACCGTCTCGGGCCAGTCGAGCGGGTAGCCGTCGCCGAAGAACGGGGTCGCGCCAGCCTCGAGGAGGTCGCCGGCGAACAGGACGCCGGCGTCCGGAACCTCCACGACGATGTCCGAATCGGTATGGCCGCGGCCGATGTGGCGCAGCCACACCGAGCGGCCCCCGACGAGGAGTCGAGCAGTCTCGGCGAAGGCATGGTCGGGCGGGTCGATGACGACCTCGGCGACCTCGGCGGCGAGGTCCGGCATGCGCTCGACGACGTCGGCCCGCATCCGCTCGCCGAGCTCGAGCATCCGGGGCCCGCATCGCTCGTGGCCCCAGATCGGAGCCGGCCGGAAGACGTGGTTACCGAAGGTGTGGTCGTGATGCCAGTGGGTGTCGACGACGACGCTGACCGGCTGCGAGGTCAGCTCCCGCAGGTCCTCGACGAGCTCGCGGGCCTGGCGATGGGTGAGCCGGGTGTCGATGACGAGGACCTCGCCGTCGCCCAGGACGACGCCGATCTGCTGGTCGAAGAACCGGTACCGGCGGGTGAAGACGCGATCGCCGATCTCGACCCAGGGCCCGGATCGATCCGTCATGCGCGGGATCGTCTCACGGCGGCGCGCGGCGGCACTACGCTTCGTCTCGATGGTGTCATCGGTCACGCACGTGACGGCTCGCGACGGCACCGGCCTCCTGCTGCGGCACTGGCCCGCGGAGGGATCCGCGCCGTGGGCGCGAGTCCTGCTGGTCCACGGGCTCGCCGAGCACTCCGGCCGCTGGGAGCACGTCGGCGCGCGGCTGGCGACGAAAGGGATCGACGTCGCGGCGTTCGACCTGCGGGGCTTCGGGGCCTCGGAAGGGCGACGGGCCTGGGTCGATCGGTGGTCGCAACTTCATGACGACATCGAGGAGCGAATCGCCGCGCTGCGCGATGCCGGCGACGAGCCGGTGGCGCTCTACGGCCACTCGCTCGGCGGGCTCATCGCGCTCGGCTACGTCCTCGATGGTCGGTCGCAGCCCGATGCGCTGGTCCTGTCGGCACCGGCGATCGAGGCCGCGATCCCGGCCTGGAAGCGGGCATTCGCCCAGGCCTGCAACGTCTTCCTGCCGACGATGGCGATCGCCAACGGCCTCGATGCCGACGACCTGTGCCACGACCCGACGGTGGTGGCGGCGTACGGGCCGGACCCGCTCAACTTCCACAAGTCCACGGTCGGGTTCGGGCTCAAGGCCTTCGCCGAGCAGGAGCGGGTCTCGGGCTCGATCGACCGGCTGAGCATCCCGACGCTCGTCATCCACGGTGGCGAGGACCGGATCGTGCCAACGGACAGCTCGAAGGCGTTCGATGGCCGTGCGGGCGTCGCGAGGCGGGTCTATCCGGGCCTGCGGCACGAGCTCCACAACGAGCCCGAGGGCCCGGCGGTCATCGACGACGTCGTGGCCTGGCTGCGGGATCACCTGCCGCACCACTGAAAGGGGCGGGTTCGAGGTCGGTGCTAGGATCGCCGGCAACTGAACACCGCCTCCGGGGAGCGCGAACGCGCTGAGAGTGTGGCCACCCGGCCACAGACCCGCCGAACCTGATCCGGCTCGTACCGGCGAAGGAAGCAGGCCCATCGTCTCGACCGCCGTGTCCCCGGTGTGACCGGCGGTTTTCGTCATCCATGGAGGTTGACGTCGAGATGCTTGGCACCAACGAGGCAGGTCGGACGAGCGCGAGCAGCGCCGCCGGCGCGCTGCCGGACACCACCTGGCGGACGCGCGACATCGTCGTCGCGGCCGTCATCGGCGTGGCGTTCGGGGTCGTCTTCTGGGCGTGGGGCCTTGCCTGGAGCGCGTTCGATCCGCTGAACGCGATCTTCCCGGTCCTGCGCGACTCGCTCTACGCGGTCTGGCTGATCCCGGCCGTCCTCGCGCCACTCATCATCCGCAAGCCCGGCGCGGCGCTCTTCGCCGAGATGGTCGCGGCCGGCGTGTCGGCGCTGCTCGGCAGCCAGTGGGGCGTCGACACGCTCCTGTCCGGCTTCGTCCAGGGCGCCGCCGCGGAGCTCGTCTTCGCGTTCACCCTGTACCGCACCTGGACGCCGCCGGTCCTGGCCATCGCGGCCGTCGCGAGCGCCGCGGCGGCGTGGGCCCACGACTGGGTCCTCTACTACAGCGACGTCGATCTCGGGCTGCAGATCGCGCGGGGCGTCCTGATGGCGATCTCTGCCCTCGTGTTCGTCGCGGCGGGCTCGATCCTCATCGAGCGCTCGCTGCGGCGGGCCGGCGTCCTCGAGGGCTTCCCGGCCTGACAATGGCGGCGTGACCCCGGCTGCCCCCGCGGGCGACGCCCTGCGCGTCGCGCGCGATCAGAACGCGACCACGGTCCCCGGCGTTCCGCTGCCCATCCGGGCGGCGGGCGTCGGTTTCACGTACGCCGGCCGGCCGGAACCGGCGCTTCGGGATGTCTCGTTCGACGTTGCGGCCGGCGAGGTCCTGCTCGTGGTCGGGCCGTCCGGATCCGGCAAGAGCACGCTGGCGCGCGCCATCGCGGGCCTCGTGCCGCTCGAGATCCCGGGTGAGTGGCAGGGCTCGCTGCTGGTCGGTGACCTGGAGGTCGCCAGGGCGCCGCGGGCCGCCGTCGCGGCGAGCGTCGGGCTCGTCCTCCAGGATCCTGGCAGCCAGCTCGTCATGGAGCGCGCCGGCGATGACGTCGCCTTCGGCCTCGAGAACCGGGCCTGGCCGCTCGACGACATGCGCCGGCGAGTGCCGGAGGCCCTCGATTCGGTCGGCCTGAGCGGATTCGCCGAGCGCCGGTCGGGACAGCTCTCAGGCGGTGAGCAGCAGCGCCTCGCGATCGCCGGGGTC
>JACQEG010000087.1 GCA_016200665.1 Chloroflexota bacterium
CAGGCCGTCGGCCAGGCGCTCGGCCTGCCGACGACCATGACGCTCTTCCCGCTCATCGCGGTCCTCGTGACCTCGGCGAGCAAGACCGTCTACGGCGACTACATCTGGGACCCGGTGGTCCTCACCGGCAAGTTCGGCGACGGCTCGCTCCTCGGGACGATCGTCGTCGTCCTGGCCCTCGTCACCCTCGGCGTCGCGACGCTCTCGGTCAACGTCGCCGCGAACATCGTCAGCCCGTCGTACGACTTCTCCAACGCCTGGCCGAAGCGGATCTCGTTCCGCACCGGCGGCATCATCACCGGGATCCTCGGGATCCTCATCCAGCCGTGGCTGCTCTACCACGACCCGAACGTGTACATCTTCACGTGGCTCGGCTTCTACGGCGGCGCCACGGGCGCCATCGCCGGCGTCCTGATCGCCGACTACTGGGTCATCCGGAAGACCAACCTCAAGCTGGCCGACCTCTATCGCCCGACCGGCATCTACCGCTACGTGAGCGGCTGGAACTGGCGAGCGGTGGCGGCCCTGCTCATCGGCATGTTCGTGGCCCTCGGCGGTGCCTACTCGGCGACCAAGGCCGACGGCTCGGCCAGCGGCCCGTTCCCGCCGGGCGGCATCGTCGGGTTCCTGCACTTCCAGCTGCCATGGGGTGGCTACCTCTACGACTACAGCTGGGTGCTCGGCCTGCTCGTCGCGTTCGTCCTCTACTGGGCGTTCGCGCGCTTCGTCCCGCAGCGAGAGCAGACCATGGAGGCGGCGGCTCAGCCGGCCTGACCCTCCGACGCTCGCCGGCCCCGCCGGCGCGCCAGACACCGACCCTGGCGCGAGGCCCCTCCCAACCGGAGGGGCCTCGCCGATTCAGGGTGCCGGTCGGCGAGGGGCTGTCAGGCGGTCAGGATGTGGCGGTCGAAGCGGCCGAGGGCGCGATTGACCCGGAATGTCGCGCGCCCGAGGATCGCACCGGCGACGATCCGGACGAGCCGCAGGGTCGGCCCCGGGCCCTCGTGCCCTGGCCAGTTCATCTCGTCCTTGGCGAACATCCACGGCGCGGTCGACACCGCGCCGCTCGGTGGTTCGCAGGGCGCCGGATCCTCATGGGGCGAGCCGTCCGCCGCCCGAGCGGCCGCGATGCCGCGCGCCACCGCGTCGTGCGCGGCAGCGCTCATGAGCCCGAACCGGAGGTTCAGGTCGTTGACTCGCTCAGTCGCGACGTAGGTCGCCTCGACCAGCTCCGCCCGGGTCATGGCGTCGGTGTCGTAAGTCAGGGTCCGGGTCCAGTCGGCTTCGAGGAGGGCGGCCTCGTGATCCGCGACCGTTCTGGCGCGCGGGTGGTAGCCCATTGCCGGGTCCTCGTAGGCCCGGCTGCCGGGATCGAGGAACGGTGCGATGGGGGCCACGAAGACCCGCAGCCGGCGATCGCGCCCGAAGCGCTCGAGCAGCCGCTCGGCGTAGTCACCGATGCCGATGGCCGATGCCGGCGTCTGGCCCGGCAGGCCGATCGCGAAGAAGACGTCGAGCGTCCGGCAGCCGTGGGCGAAGGCCGATTCGATCGTCGCCTCGATGGCCTCGTTCGGGACCCCGAACTTGCCGTTCCGGGCCCGCACATCGGCGTCCTCCGAGTCGATCGTCAGCTGGAGGCTCCAGCGCGGCACGCTCCGGGCGAGCGGCGCGAACAGCTCCGCCCCGGCGGGCCAGAAGAGCTCGAACACGAGCTCGTTCGAGGGCCGCTCGCGGGCAAGCAGCTCGAACAGGCGATCGACCCGCAGCTGACCGCCCATCCGGGGGTCATGGACGATGAACACCGGCGACCGCGAGAACGCCCGGATGTCCCGGAGGTCCTCGACGAGACGCTCCGGGGACCGGAACGCGGGCCGCTGGCGCGCGCAGATGGCCGCGTACGCCGACCGCGACCCGCCACAGATCGCGCAGTCGAGGACACAGCCGCGGGCGGTCAGCAGGACCGTCAGCGGTCGCCGCCACCAGCCCTCGTAGGGCAGGGCATCCGCGCGCGCCCCGGGCGTGAGCGCGGCGCCGACCATCGACCGGTAGGCGGGCACGTCGAGGCCATCGAGGTCGACCGGGTGGTGGCTCAGCGGGTTGACGACCACCGTGCCATCGGCCCGCCGCCAGACCAGGTTCTCGACCCCGTCCAGCGGCCGGCCCTCGCGCAGCGCCTGGAGCAGCTGGCGGCAGGGCTCCTCGGTCGAGTCGCCCCGAAGGACGAAGTCGATCGCCGGGTCCCGCAGCAGCTCGTCGTGGTAGTAGGACGCCGACAGCCCGCCCAGCAGGATCCTGGCCTCGGGATGGAGCTCGCGGATCAGGTGGGCGACGGCCAGCGCACCCTGGGCGTGCGGCAGCCAGTGGAGGTCGATGCCGAAGACCGTGGCCTGCATCCGTCGGATCGCCGCGGTCGGGTCGTAGGCGCGGTCCGCCACCATCCGCCGACCGAGGTTCACGATCCGGACCCGGTAGCCGTTCCGCCCGAGGTACGCCGCGATGCTGGTCAGCCCGAGCGGGTACATCTCGAACTGCTCGCTCGAGGGAATGACCTTCGCGATCGGCCCGGGCCGCTGGCCGCGATCCCGGAAGTCGAAGACCGACGGCGGATGGAGCAGGATCAGGTCGTGCACCGGGTCACGGGGCCGGTGACACGAGCGGGAACGTGAAGCCCGCGCTGGGCGCCGCGGAGCTTGCGCCGGCGCTCGCGCCGGGGCCGACGGTCCCGGGCTTGCCGCTATCGGAGATCACCGTGATCTCGTGGCACAGCAGGCAGGTGGAGTCCGACCGCAGGGCGTGGTCGATCGGCAGCGCCCCGACCTCGGCCGACTGGTGGCATGCCCGGCACGACAGGATCGCGTTCGCGGCGTGGGGGTAGGACGGCGGGGGCAGGGTCGCCGGCTTGTGGCACAGGATGCAGGCCGACTCCTGGCTGCTCGCCATCGTCGTCGGCAGGTGGGCGACGGTGCCGTGGCAGTCGAGGCAGTGCTGGTCGTGCAGCGCGGCGTGCGGCTGGGTGATCGCCGGGCCGGTCTGGCCGGTCTTGTGGCAGTTCAGGCACTCGGTCTCGGCGATGTTCTCGTGGCCGGGCGCGCTTCGTCCGAGGGCCTCGTTCGTGTGGCAGGTCAGGCACCGCCGCCAGCCCTCGATCGGATGCAGGATCGGGACGGGCGCCTTGACCTCGCCGCCGCTGCCGTGGCACAGGACGCACGCGTTCGTGGTGGGGATGTGGGCGTTGCCCATCGGCATGAGCGCGAGCGACGCGCTCGGCTGCGGCAGGAGCTGGCCGGGCTGACTGCCGCCCGAGCTCACGAAGCCGAAGATGATCACGGCCGACAGGCCGACGAGGACCACGATCACGCCGATCAGGGACACGCGGACGCCGGTGCCGATGAGCCGGCCGGGGTCGAGCCGGAGGTGGGGCAGGTGGATCGTGCTCATCCCTCATCCTCCAGGAGCTCGGGTCCGCCGTCACGGGACTCGAGGACCTCCTCGCGGGTCGGGTACTTGTAGCCGTTGACGATGCTCGTGAGGATCCCGTTCTTCTCGATGTTGTCGACGAGGAAGCAGCTGTAGACGTGGAAGACGGCGATCGCGAGGACGCCCCACATCGCGAGGTGGTGGACGAGCCGGATCGTCTGGAGGCCGACGAGCTCGCGGACCCAGCCGAAGAGCGTCGCCGCCGGCTCCGCGCCGAGGACGCCGTAGAGGACGAAGCCCGTCCCCATCTCGACGACGAGCAGGCCGACGAGCGCGATGTACGCCGTCGCGGCGAGCTGGTTGTGGCCCAGGACCTTCGGGATCTCCTTGCGGAGGAACGAGTAGAAGCCGGCCTGGCGGAAGAGCTCCATCGCCTGGTTGCGCGTCGTCGGGACGAACGCCGACCAGCGGGCGAAGCGGTTGCCGACGAGCAGCCAGATCGTCCGCCACAGGCCGGCGAGCATGAGGACGATCGCGGAGATCAGGTGGACCTCGCGCATCGTCGTCATGACCGAGCCGCCCGGCGGGATGAGGAACGGATCCGCGATGTAGCCGCCGGTCAGGCTCAGCACGACGATGCTGATCGCGATCGCCCAGTGGGTGATCCGGACCGGGACCTGCCAGATGTAGACCCGGACGCGCTCGTGGGGGTTGCCCTCGGCGATCGGCTCGGTGGCTGGTTCCGCGATCGGCGCGGCGATGGGCTCCAGGCTCGGCAGCGCGATCGACTCGGCCATCAGTGGGCTCCACAGCTCGGGCAGGGGTCGAACGAGTGGACGGTTCGCAGGAGCTCGAGCGGCCGGCCGGGGTCGACGACGGACGTCCCGACGAGCGCCGCCTCGAGGGCGCCGCGGCGGCCCATCTGGTCGCGTGGCGACGCGTTCCAGGTGGAGGCGTCGACGATCTGGTAGCCGGCGATCCGGCCGTCGTGGATGCGGACCCAGTGGCCGACGGCGCCCCGCGCCGATTCGCCGAGGGCGAACCCCTCGGCGTCGCGCGGCCAGCTCGCCGGGTCCCACGCGCTCAGGTCGGCCATCGCGAGGTCCCCCGCGGCGATGCTGTCGCGCAGGTCGGACAACCAGCCGGTGAGCCGCTTGGCCACGAGGCCCGCCTCGACGGCGCGCATCGTCATTCGGCCGAACGTCCCGAACAGCTCGTCCTGGCCGACGTTGAGGGTCGTGAGGGCGCGACCGACTGCCTCCCGGGCCGCGGTGACCCCGGCCGCGGACGCGACGAGCATCCGCGCGAGGGGCCCGACCTCCATCGGATCGTCCTCGTAGCGCGGGGCCTTGATCCAGGAATAGCGGTCCGCGTCGGCGAGCGACGCATAGGGCAGCTTCGGGCCCGTGTAGAGCGGTTCGGTCCCGCCATCGGAGGGGTGCTGGAGGTCGTTGCCGGCACTGCCCGGCGCGTACCACGCGTGGGCCGTCGTCTCCCCGATGCCGCTCTCCGCGACCTGGATGAGGTGCGTGAGGTCGCGATCCATGACGCGGCCCCGCGGCAGCGCCAGCGAGGCCTCCGAGCCGTCCGCGGACAACGCGCCGAAAGCGAGGTAGTGGCCGATCCCGCGGCCCTTCCCGCCCCAGTCGCGGTAGGCCTTCATCGTCGTCATGACGTCCGGCACGAAGACCTGCTCGACGAACGCCCGGGCGCTGTCGATCGCGGTGCCGATCGCCGCGAGTCCGGCGGCGCCGAGGGGCGACACGAAGGTCCGCACGACATCCCAGATGTGCTCGCCCGGCACGGGTCGGGCGGGGCCGCCCCAATCCGGCGCGATGGCGAGCCCGCCGACGACGAGCGTCTGGAGATGCGGGCTGCGGCCACCGAGGACCGTCTCGAGGTGGAGGACCTCGCGCCGCCAGTCGAGCGCCTCGAAGTAGTGGGCCGCGACCATGAGGCTCGTCTCGGGCGACAGGTGGTAGCCCGGATGGGTCACCGGCGGGATCGCGAACGGGCCGGGCTGGCTCGAGCCGATCATCGCGGCGAGGCGACCCTGGATCGTCGCGAAGTAGGTCGACCCGGAGTTCGGCCACGGGCTCACGGCCCGGGCAAGGGTCGAGGTCGCGTCCGGATCGGCCGTGAGGGCGGCGCGGAGATCGATCCAGTCGAGCGCCTGTCGGAGGTAGAAGCCCGAGACCTCGTCCACGACGAGCTGGGTGCCGGCCAGGAGGTTGCGGATGAGGCGGGCGTTGGTCGGCGGCGTGACGCCGAGGGCCTGCTCGACCGCCCCGACCGAGGCGAGGGCGTGGGCCCAGCCGCATGAGCCGCAGATCCGCTGGGCCATCAACCAGGCGTCCCGCGCGTCGCGACCCTCGAGGATCCGCTCGAGGCCCCGGTAGCTCGTGCCGGACACCCAGGCGTCGGTCACGGTGCCGTCGCTGATCTCGGCCTCGACGCGAAGCTGGCCGCCGACGCGGGTGACGGGGTCGAGCACGACGCGGGTCATGTCAGTCGCTCTCGCCGGCGCCGGCATCGGCGTCGAGATCGGCCCCAGGGACGGCGTCGACCAGGATGGTGGTGGGCGCCTCGTCGGCGGCAGCCGGCTCGGCGGCGGGCATGGGCTCGGCGGCCGGCATCGGCTCCGCGGCAACGGCAACGGCGACGGCGGCGCCCTCGATCGCGGCTCCACTCGGCACAAGCTTCGCGGCGGCCTTCGCGCGCCGTGCGGCAGCCCCCTGGCGGTTGGCTCGGACGTAGCTGCCGACCGCGTGCAGGCCCGCCACCCCGGCGATCCCAATGACGGCAGCCTGGCCGATGTCGTCCGCGGTCACGTTGGGCAGGAACGGCAGGGGCGATGGCAGCCGCCGGGTGAACGGGCTCATCGCGTCCCAGAACGCGGGCATCGTGCAGCCGATGCACCCGACGCCGGCCTTGACCGGCCAGCTCAGGCCGCCGTCGAACCCGGCGCTCGCGCAGTTGGCGTATGTCTCGGGGCCCTTGCACCCCATCTTGTAGAGGCACCAGCCCTTCTGGGCACCCTCGTCGCCCCAGGCCTGGACGAACTCGCCGAACTCGAAGTGTGCCCGTCGCTCGCACTCGTTGTGGACGAGCGCGCCGTAGGCGAACAGTGGCCGCCCGCCGGCATCGGTCGGCGGCAGCTCGTTGAACGTCAGGTAGTGGACGAGCGTTGCCGCGAGGTTGAAGGCGTTGATCGGGCAGCCCGGCAGGGCGACGAGCGTGCCGCTGACGAACGGGGCCACGCCCGAGGCGCCGGTCGCACCGCCCGAGGCCGCGCTGAGCCCACCGTCGAACGCGCACGAGCCGACCGCGATCGTGCCAGCGGCGCCCGCGGTGACCTCCCGGATGACGTCCGCGACCGGCCGTCCGGCGACCGTGCACATGGCCCCGTTCGCGGCGGTCGGCACGGAGCCCTCGATGACCGCCAGGTAGCGGTCACGGTTGGCCTTGAGCGACGCGGCCAGCGTCGCGCTCGCATCGGCGCCGCTCGGAGCCATGAGCGTCTCGAGGTAGTCGACCGACAGGAACTGCAGGATCAGCTCGGCGGTCGTCGGGTTGGCGGCCCGGTGCAGCGGCCACCGCGGCCGCGACCCGTGGCACGTAGGTGGGTGGGAGTGCCAGCAGCGCGGTCATCGCGGCGCAGAACTTCATGAACGAGCGACGCGACACGCCGCGCTGGAGCAGCTCGGCGAGCAATGCACCCTCGGGACGGGGCACCCTGCCGTCACCTTTCTCGGGACGCGACGGGCACGACGCCGTGGTCGGACGCCAAGGCGGGCCGTGATCCACCCCGACTATCGGCGTCCGCCCGTGTCCCGGGGTACGTCCGAAGGACCTGACCACGGGAGCCAAACGGTCGTCGGCGGGGTCCGGTGGATACAGCCGTCGGTACAGACAGACGGGCCGAGGCGAGGGTCCAGGTGTGCGACCATGGTCGGCATGCGAGGTGACCGCGTCGAGGCCGTGGTGGACACGGGCCAGGGCGTCCAGACGTTCGAGATCGTCGCCTCGAAGAACGGCCGGCGCATCGAGGTCACGACGGCGCGCGGCATCGTCGAGGTCACCGAGGTGACCCGGGGCGGCACGCCCGTCCGGACCGGCCGGTTCATGGCGAGCCGCCTGATCGCGCTCGTCGAGCATCCCGCCCAGGAGGGTGACGACACCCGGGTCGACGTCACGACGCGCCGGACGATCGGGACCGCCCGGCGAGCGCGCCCGGTGGAGATCTCACCGGCCGAGTAGCCGCCACCGGGCGAGCCTCGCCCGCTGACAGACAACCCGGCACGGCGCCCGCCTACGATCACGCCGTGCAGCTGATCGACGGCTCGCCCGTCTACGCCGCCACGGATCTCGTCGGCTTCCTCGCCTGCCGCCATCGCTTCGCGCTGGAGCGCGCGGCGCTGGCCGAGCTCGTCGCCAGGCCGGTCCGCAACGACCCGGAGATCGAGCTCATCCGGAAGCGCGGCTACGAGCACGAGGCCCGCTACCGCGAGGAGCTCGTGGCGAGCGGCCGGACGGTCGTGGAGATCCGACCGGACGCCTCGGAGTCGGACGCCGGCACGGCGCTCCGGGCTGCCGCCGCCGCGACCCGGCGCGCGCTCGAGGAGGGCGTCGACGTCGTCTACCAGGCGACGTTCTTCGACGGCCGCTGGCGCGGCCACGCCGACTTCCTGCTCCGGGTCGACCGCCCGAGTGCCCTCGGCGACTGGTCCTACGAGGTCGCGGACACGAAGCTCGAGCGCCGCGTCAAGGCGAGTGCGGTGCTGCAGATCTGCTCGTACATCGAGCAGCTCGCGGCCATCCAGCAGCTGGAGCCGGAGACGCTCCACGTGGTGCTCGGCGGGAGCGCCCGGGAGACGGCGTCGCTGCGCGTCGCCGACTACATGGCCTACTACCGCCGGGTCAGGGCGGAGTTCGAGGCGGCGGCGGCGGCCGGCGAGGCGGTCTACCCGGTCACCGCGACCTACCCGGAGCCGGTCGAACACTGCGACGTCTGTCGCTGGGCCGCTCACTGCGCGACGCAGCGTCGCTCGGACGACGACCTGTCGCTCGTGGCCGGGATCTCGGGCCGGCAGCGAGCCGCGCTCAAGGCCCGTGGCCTGCCGACGCGACGCGGCCTCGCCGGCCTCGAGCTGCCCCTGGTCCCACGGCTCGAGCACGTCAACGCGGAGGCCCTCCAGCGAGTCCGCGACCAGGCCCGGATCCAGGTCCGCGGCGAGGATGCCGGCGAGGTGCTCTGGGAGCTCCTCGACCCGGAGCGAGGGAAGGACGGGCGGATCGTCCCGGATCGGGGTCTCGGCTCCCTGCCGGAGCCCTCGCCCCACGACCTGTTCTTCGACATCGAGGGCGATCCGTTCGCGCTCGATGACGGCGTCGAGTACCTGTTCGGGGTACTCGAGCCGGGCCTGCCCGACGCGGCCGAGCCAGGGCAGCCCACCTACCACGAGCTCTGGAGCCGCGACGCCGCCGGTGAGGTGACCCGGGCGGCGGAGCGAGCGGCCTTCGAGCAGCTCGTGGACCTGCTCGTCGCCCGCTGGGAGGCGGATCCGAGGCTGCACGTCTATCACTACGCCGCCTACGAGCGGACCGCGCTCGGCCGGCTGGCCCAGCGCCACGCCACCCGCGAGGCGGAGGTCGACCGGCTCCTCCGCGAGGGCGTCCTCGTCGACCTGTACCGGGTCGTTCGCCAGGGCATCCGGGCATCGGTCGAGAGCTACTCGATCAAGCGGCTCGAGCCGCTGTACGGCTTCCGGCGCGAGATCGATCTCCGGAGCGCCGGGACGAGCATCGTCGAGTTCGAGACCTGGCTGGAAGGCGGCACCGCCGAGAACGGCGCGGTCGGCGAGGCCATCCTGCAGGAGATCGCGAGCTACAACCGCGACGACGTCGTGTCCACCTGGAAGCTCCGGAACTGGCTCGAGGCGCGGCGCTGGGACCTCGAGGCGATGATCGACGAGCGGCCCGGCCGGCCCGGGCCGGGGGCACCCGGCGCGGAGCCCAATCCCGCCACCGAGCGGGACGCCCAGGTCGCCGAGCTGGCGGCGGCGCTGACGGCCGGCCTGCCCCCGGATGCTTCGACGGGTGCGCCCGAGGAGCGGGCCACGTGGCTGCTCGCCCAGCTCCTCGGCTGGCACCGCCGCGAGGACAAGGCGTTCTGGTGGCGCTACTACGAGCTCCTCGACATGTCGGACGAGCAGCTCATCGAGGCTCGCGAACCGATCGGCGGCCTGGTCTTCCTCGGCGAGGCGGACGACGTCAGGGCCGATGCTCGGCTGCTCCGGTTCCGGTTCCCGAACCAGGAGTACGGGGTCAAGGTCGGCCAGTCGATGACGGACCCTGAGACGAGCGTGTCGACCGGGACGCTGTATGCCCTCGACGAGGCGAACCAGGTCGTGACGCTCCGCCGGACGAAGTCCCACCTCGACCGGCCCATCCCGACCGCGATCGTGCCGTACGACTACGTGGGCACGGACGTCCTCCAGGACTCGCTCGTGCGCGTTGGCCGCTCGGTGCTCGCGAACGGCATTACCGGTGCCGGGCCCAACCGCGCGGCCCGCGAGCTGCTGCTCCGGCGGGCGCCGGCTGTCGGGCAGGGCCCGGGTGAGCCGCTGCGTCAAGCGGGCGAGGCGGCGCTGGATGCCGGCTGCCGTCTTGCGCTCGCGCTGGACGAGGGCTGCCTCGCGATCCAGGGGCCGCCCGGCAGCGGCAAGACGTTCACCGGCGCCCGGATGATCGTGGCGCTGGTCCGGGCCGGGCGGAAGGTCGGGATCACCGCGAACAGCCACAAGGTCATCAGCCACCTGCTCGACGAGGTCGCCGTCGCGGCCGCCGGCGAGGCGAGGGTCCGGCTTGGGCAGCGACCCAGCGCGGACGGCGACGAGGCGTGCGAGGCAGCGGCCCTCTTCAAGGACAACGACAGCGCGCGGCGGGCGCTGGACGACGGCACGATCACGGTTCTCGGCGGGACGGCGTGGGCGTGGTCGAACCCGGCCCTCGCTGCGTCCGTCGACGTCCTCGTCGTCGACGAGGCCGGCCAGCTGTCGCTGGCGAGCACGGTGGCGATCTCGCCGGCGACCCGCTCGCTCGTCCTGCTCGGCGATCCGCAGCAGCTCGACCAGCCCCTCCGCGGCGCCCACCCGCCGGGGGCCGAGCGAAGCGCCCTCGGCCATCTGCTCGACGGCCGCCCCACCCTGCCCGATCCCGATGGGCTCTTCCTCGATCGCACCTGGCGGCTGCACCCGGACCTGTGCGCCTACACCTCGGAGGTGTTCTACGCGGGGCAGCTCGCGCCGATCGACGGCCTCGAGCGACAGGCGCTCGACGGCATCGCGCCGGCCGACGGGACCGGTGTCCGATGGCGACCGGTCAGCCACACCGGCAACTCGACGGACTCGGCGGAGGAGGCGGACGTCATCGCTGCGCTCGTGTCGGACCTGCTGGCCGCGGATGCCCATTGGACCGACCGCGACGGGGCGACCCGGCCATTGGTGCTGGACGAGATCCTCGTCATCGCGCCGTACAACGCCCACGTCGATCTGATCAAGGAACGGCTCGCCGCCGCGGCTGTCGCCGGAGCTCGCGTCGGCACGGCCGACAAGCTCCAGGGCCAGCAGGCGGTCGTGTCGATCTATGCGATGGGGAGCTCGTCCGCCGAGGAGGCGCCACGAGGGATGGAGTTCCTCTACTCCCTCAACCGCCTGAACGTGGCGACGTCCCGGGCCCGCTGCGCGGCGATCGTCGTGGCGTCACCGGAGCTCGTTCGCGTCCAGTGCCACACGCCGCGCCAGATGCGCCTCGCGAACGCCCTATGCCGATTGGTCGAGGTGGCGGAGGCGGCCCGACCGTGACCGACGGACGCGGCCGCCGTGTCGTTCCAGACCGGCGAGGCCGGCTGGCCGACAGGATGGCGGTGCCGGCCAACGCGCGACCGGGCGGGTCGCTCGCCGAGGTCGGGCGCGGCCGGCACCACGGCACGCTCGGCGGATCCGGCGACCCCGGAGCCGAGCGGGTGGCGCGCGGTCAGGCGACCGTCTCGCGCCGGAAGAGGTTGACGATCCAGAGGGCGACCGCTTCGAGGACGGTCCAGCCGACGACGGCCGCCAGCGCGGCGACGTCGAGCACGGAGCCGCCGGACTTGAGCGCGTCGACGTTGAAGATGCCGAAGAACGGGGCGACGAAGACCTGGCTCGCGTCCAGGATGAAGCGAACGAGGTCGTTGCCCTCGCGAGCGTCCAGGAGCAGCAGGACGATCCGCAACAGGATCAGGACCTGGATGATCCCGAACACGAGGACGATGAGGCGGCGGCCAAGCTCGCCGCCGCTCGGGCTCATGACGGTCGTGCTGTCGACCACTTCGTTGGTGGCGCCGGGGTAGACGACCGGATTCGCGGTGGACGGTGAGATCTCGTCGTCGGTATGCCGAACGACGCGGCGCTGGAACGTCATAAGAGTCCCTCCGTGGAGCGACGCGCGGTAGGCCGCTCCTCCAGCCTGCCCGGGCGGGGCTACCGCCCGGGCCTGACTCGTGGACCGGGGCCTTGCAGCCGCCGTGCAGGTGCGCGGCGACGCGCTCGGCCGGCGGCCAGGCAGGCCTGTTCGTCAGGCCGGCTCGTCAGGCCTGTTCGTCCGGGACCTCGACGTCGGGCAGCAGGTCGGGCCGACCCACGCCGGCCGGGCCTGCGATCCAGGCGTCCACGTCGTCGGGCAGCTCGTCACGTCGGTCACCCTCGTGCGAGTCCGGCTGGTCGCCGAGGTCGCGAGCCGCCTGCTCGATGCCGATCGGCCCGTCCAGGCTGGCGCTGGGCCACCCGGAGCGATCGATGTCGTGAGTGTCCGGGTCGGGGCGACCGTCGGTCGCGCTGAGCGGATCACGCATGTCATTGCCTCCTGGAGGTTGCTGCGTCGATGGGCCGCGGGGGGCGGCCGCCGCGAGCCTGACCGGGAAGGGCTTGCCGTTCCGCGACAGTGACCCCCGTCTGCGATTGCAGTGGGGTTGCGCGGAGCCCGCCGACACGCCGCTGCAAGAGTGGCCTCGGATGCGTTGTCTCTCCGAGCCGGGGTGGCGCGGACGATGGGGAGCGGCCGGCGACCCGGCTGTCACGCGTAGGAGGAATCCATGACCGCCATCGTCCTGCCCGATCTCGATCGATCGACGCTCGAGGACCTCAAGCAGCGCATGCCGTCGCTTCGCCTGGCCGACGTCGAGCTGCCCTCGATGGAGCGAGCCGGCCGCCAGGCCGACGAGGTGATCGGCCGCCTCCTCGGTCGGTCTCGCCCACCGATCTGGACGTGGCTCGCCGCCGCCGTCGGGATCGCCGCCATCGTCGGGACCGTAGCGGCGGTGCTGAGCTGGGGCCGTCGCCCGAGCTGGCTGGAGCCCGCCGGCTCGGGCCTGCCCGGTGCGAGCAGCACGGGGATGCCCGACGCCGGCATCGACGAAGCGGACTTCGCCATCGACGCCGGCCACAGCCCGTTCGAGGAGCCCCTGCCATGATCGGTAACGACCCCCAGATCGTCATCTCGATCCTCGGCCTCACGATGGTCGGGGTGGCCGGCCTGCTCGCCGTGCTGCCCGTCGGCACGTGCATGGAGTGCAGCCACTGTCGGCTCGAGAAGCTCGCGCGCCAGCGCGAGCACGAGGTCGATGGCGCCCGTTCCATGAGCGTGTCGTTCTGCGCTGTCTGCGGGCATCACCACGGGGCCGATGAGGACCACCGCTTCTGACCGCCAGGGCTGGTAGACGCGCGCAAGGCACGTCGATCCGCCCCGCGCATGGCCGCAAGGCCGCTCGCGGAGACTGATCGCGGCTCCGCTGCCAGTGGGCGGGATCCCCCGCCGAACGACAGCGCGGGACCTCAGGTGACACGGCGGGCGGTCCGGACGGCGTTCGGGCCGCCCTTCCGATTCTGCGCGGCAGCATCCGCCAGGCGGCTCCCGGACATACAAGAGCGCCGAGGTCGGGGAGGTCGACCTCGGCGCTCGAGGAAACGGCGTCGTCGTACGGGGCTACGGCGACGTCAGGGGAGATTCGATCGGCATCTCGGACGCTGCCGGCGACTCGAGGCCACCGGGGGTCGAGAGCGAGAGGGTCGGGGTCGGGGTGCCACTCGGGTTGCACGCCGCGGCGACGGCCGCGAGGGCAAGGATGGCGAGAAGCCGCTTCAGCATGAACTACACCTCTGGGGATCGGACTGCGCCGGCTGCCGCCCGGAATGGGTCGGGTGCCGGGGCCACCGGTCTCGCGGTGACGCCTGCACCGTACTGGGCTGGGCCTCACGCGCCCGGCTGACGAACATGGGCAGGCCGTTGCAGAGCCCTGCCATCGCCCGGCTGCCGGACCGGCGAGACGTCGCATGGCGAGTCGCGATGCAAGCGGGCTGTGACGACCGCTTCGGGGACCGTATCGCGCCCGATGAGACGACCGCGCGACGCTTCCCCACACGCAAGCGACACCGGAGGAGTCACGGATGTTGAGGGGTCGAATCCCCGTCGAATGGCGACGGCGAGGCCGCACCCGACCAGAAGCGGACGTCATGCACCTGTCCGGGACCGTGGTCCCGATGCCCGGAGCGTCGATGCGGATCCTGGAGGTCGCGATCGCGTCGGCCGCCCTCGTCGTCGGGATCCTGCTGGGCCTCGCGCGCTAGCCGAGCCTAGCCCTCGTCCGCGAGGGCCCGCAACGTGAACCCGAACTCCGCGCCTCCGTCAGGCCGGTTGGCGGCCCAGATCCGCCCACCCATCGCCTCGATGAGGCGCGCGCAGACGAACAGGCCGATCCCCGAACCGGACATCGTGCGGGCGACGTTCGGCGAGCGGTAGTACAGCTCGAAGAGCCGGGCTGCCTCGTCCGGCTCGAATCCCGGTCCTCGGTCCAGCACTCGGACGACGACCTCATGGTCGCTCGGTTCGGCGATCACGCGGACCGCCGGTGACGGGCCGCCGTACTTCATCGCATTGGCCAGCAGGTTCCTCAGGACCTGCTCGACGTAGGTCATGTCGCCGGCCACCGGTGGCAGGTCGGGCGAGATCACGGCCTCGAACCGGCCTCCGGGCCATCGCCCTTCCTCGGAGTGGATGACGCTCGGGATGACCCGCTGGAGGAGGACCGGGTCCGTCGCGATCTCGAGGGCACCCTCGCCGAAGCGCGTCAGGGCCACGACGTCCTCGACGAGCCGATGGAGGTGCTCGGCCTCGCTGTGGATGTCCTCGAGCATGCCGGCGCGCGCCTCCGCGTCGAGCGTGAGCGCACCCCGGGCGAGCACCTTGGAGCCCGCGTAGATCGTCGTGACCGGCGTCCGCAACTCATGCGACAGCACGCCGACGAATGAATCCTTGATCGCCTCGCGCTGGCGGGCCTCCGTGACGTCGCGAAGGATCAGGATGGTCTCGCCGTAGCCCGGCTCCCCGGCAGCGCTGACCACGACGGGGTAGGCGCTCAGATCGAACCAGCGCGGGGTGGGTTCCGTCGTGCAGAGCTGCCAGCGGCCGCCCGCCACGAGCGCGGCGGGTTCTGCCGCCGGGGCGTCGGCAAAGCGACCGAGCAGGGCCCCGAGCGTTCGGGAGGTCAGCGGCGCGAGGAGGCTCTCCGCCGCGGGGTTGGCGAGGACGATCGCGCATTCCGGGGAGACCACGACGATCGGGTCGCCGATGGCACCCACGATGGCGTGGAGCTCGGCAGCTCGCGCATGCTCGGCCCTGGCCAGCTCGGCCAGGCGGGTGTCGATGGAATCGCCGCCGCCAGGCGTCCGACCCGGCGCTGCGTCGTCAGCCAGCACGAAGGCCACGCGTCGGGCTGCTCAGGGTCGGTGCCGGCGGGAGGAACCCACGTCAGTGGCCGACGCGCCCCGTCTCCACGAGGGCCCGCAGGAACCGGAGGTGCTCGATCTCCCGCTCGCTCCAGCCGGAGAGCGCCGGTCGGAGGCCGTGGAACAGGCCGACCAGGTTGCCGGCCTCGCGCTCGGTCCAGCCGTCCGTCTCGAGATTCCACATCATCGCCCGGGCAGCGACCCGCGCCGGCGAGTGGGCGAGGACGCGGGCGGCCGGGTGGGCGGGGCCGCTGGCCGCCGGGCGGGCGGACTGGGCGGGATCGACGAAGGCCATGACCCCGAGGCTAGGCAGGCCGACGCTGCGCGGGGCTCGCCGCGCGGGACGACACGCTTGCAGACGGCTGACACGGGGGCCACTGTCGCGTCCCTGCGATGCCGCCGGCGGGTGCCTGCCGCCCCCGCTCCATGGCGGGTCCGCGGCCGCACGGGCATCATGGGCTCGTGGCCCATCGCGCGACCGACCCGGCAGCGGCCCATGCGAGACCGATGACCCTGCCGCCATCGAGCCCGACGATCGTGCCGGCGACCGACCTCGGCGGCGTCGCCGTCCTCAAGCACGGCAACCTGTACCTGCTGAGCGACGGGTTCGGCGACATCCACCCCGACACGCGCGGCCTGGGCCTGTACGACCTGGACACCCGGATCCTGTCCTGCTCGGTCATGCGGATCAACGGCGAGCGCCCGACGCTGCTGCGCGCCCACACCGGCGCGACCCATGCCGGCTCGATCCAGCTCACCGCCCCGGAGCGGTGGCGCGACCCCAGCTCGAAGCAGCAGCCCAGCGGAGCCCCGAGCCAGCGGGTCATCTCGATCGCTCGTGAGCGCTGGATCTCGGACGGCCTGGCCGAGCGGATCCGGATCACGAACTTCAGCAGCACGGCACAGGAGCTCGTCCTCGAGCTCGACCTCGACGCCGACTGTGCCGACATCTTCGAAATCCGCGGCTACCCCCGGACCGGTCGCGGGACGTATCACCCGATCGAGGCCAGCGAGCGCCAGATCGTCTTCGCCTACGAGGGCCGCGACGGCCTCGTCCGCCGGACGATCGTCCGCTGCAGCCCGGCCGAGATCGTCGATGGCAGCCATCGCGAGGACGGCGGCGAGGGCGCGGTCCGGCTGCGCTGGCGCCTCGACGTGGGGCCAGGTGACTCGACCGACCTCGATTGGCACGTCACCACCGACCTGCGACCGGCGCCTGGCGGCCATCAGCATCGAGAGCGGACGCCCAGCCGCCTCGCGCGCGCCGGCGCCCGCGATGCCGCCTCGCCGGGCCATCCCCGACCCGCCGAGGTC
The DNA here is from genome assembly GCA_016200665.1 of Chloroflexota bacterium. Lineage (GTDB taxonomy): Bacteria > Chloroflexota > Limnocylindria > Limnocylindrales > CSP1-4 > UBA5189. The sequence continues at coordinate 16,554 of JACQEG010000087.1, forward strand.
GCCGAGGCCGAGTACCGGGAGTGGCACGACCGAACGGCCAGGATCCGCTCGGATGGCGAGCTCCTGGACCTCGCGATCGGGCGCGGCATCGCCGATCTGCGACTGCTCCAGAACGACGGCCCCAAGCCCGGCGAGCACTACGTCGCGGCCGGCGTCCCGTGGTTCACGACCCTGTTCGGGCGGGACACCGTCATCACCGCGCTCCAGGTCGTGCCGTTCATGCCGGGTGTGGCCGTCTCGGCGCTGCGGGTGCTCGCCGACTGGCAGGCGACCGAGGACGATCCCGAGCGCGACATGGAGCCCGGCAAGATGCTCCATGAGCTGCGGGTCGGCGAGCTGGCGCGGACCGGCGAGCTGCCCCATCGGCCGTACTACGGCAGCGTCGACGTCACGCCCCTGTGGCTGGTCCTCCTCGAGGAGACGCACCGCTGGACCGGCGACCTGGAGCTCGTCCGGCAGCTCTGGCCGAACGCGCTGGCGGCCCTCGAGTGGATCGACCGCTACGGCGATCTCGACGGCGACGGCTTCGTCGAGTACCGGCGGCGGGCTCCCCACGGGCTCGTCAACCAGGGCTGGAAGGACTCCGGCGACGCGATCCGCCACCGCGACGGCAGCCTCGCCGAGGCCCCGATCGCCCTCGTCGAGGTCCAGGGCTACGTCTACGACGCCAAGCTGCGCATGGCGTCGCTCGCCCGGCGGCTCGGCGAGACGGCCCTCGCCGACCGCCTGACCGCCGAGGCGGCCACGCTCCGAGAGCGGTTCAACGAGGCCTTCTGGATGGAGGATCTCGCCTTCTATGCGATGGGCCTCGATGCCGGGAAGCGCCAGATCGGCGGGATCGGCTCGAACCCCGGCCACTGCCTGTGGAGCGGGATCGTCCCGCCGGAGCGAGCCGGCGCCGTCGTGGACCGGCTGCTCGAGCCGTCGCTCGACTGCGGCTGGGGCGTCCGGACCTACGCGGCCGGCCAGCCGGGCTTCAACCCGGTTGGCTATCACACCGGCACGGTCTGGCCGCACGACAACGCGATCATCGCGGCCGGCATGAAGCGCGTTGGCCGGCACGACGCCGCCGACCGCATCGCGTCGCGGATGTTCGAGGCCGCCCAGCATTCGCCCGACTTCCGGCTGCCGGAGCTGTTCTGCGGCTTCGATCGGGGGGTCTCCACGACCCCGGTCCCCTACCCGGTCGCCTGCTCGCCGCAGGCGTGGGCCGCGGCGACGCCGCTGTTCCTGCTCCAGACGATGCTGGGCATGCGGGCCGAGGCAGCCGACGGCCTGCTGGAGCTCGACCGCCCGCACCTGCCCGGCTGGCTCGGGAAGGTCACGGTCCACGACCTTCGAGTCGGCGACATCACCGTCGACCTGCTGTTCCACCGCTGGCGCGGCACGACGACGAGCGCCGAGGTCCTGCGCCGCAGCGCGCCGCTGGAGCTCGTCATCCGGGTCTGACGTCAGGGACTTGCAACGCCCCGGCTCGGCGGCGTTGTCGGAGCGCCCGTGCGGCGCCGCCACCCTGACCACGGTCCGGGGGACCATCAGACACAGGGATGGAGGTCCAGATGAGCGTGATCTCGTGGCTCGTGCTGGGTGCGATCGCCGGGTACATCGCCGGCTTCCTCGTCCGCGGGGACGAGAGCATGGGCGTCATCGGCCACATCGTGCTCGGCATCGTCGGCGCGCTGGTCGGAGGCTTCCTCGCCAGCGCCCTGTTCGGCGTCGACGCGATCAACGGCGCGCTCGACATCAGCTCCATCGTGACCGCCGTCATCGGCGCCGTCATCGCGGTCGTCGTCTGGGGCGCGCTCACCGGCCGGACCCGCACGGGTCGCGGCATGGTCTGAGACCTCGGCCCCGCCCGGGCGGGGCGCCACCGCTGCGCGACGCCCACCGGTGTTCGGTGGGCGTCGTCCGTCTCCGCGAGGAGGTTCCGATGTCGAGGATCACCGACCACGCGGACGTCGACGTCCCGGTCGGCGTCGCCTACAACCAGTGGACCCGGTTCGAGTCACTCCCGGAGTTCATGGAGGGCGTGGAGCGCGTCGTCCAGCTCGACGACCGAACGCTCGACTGGACGGCCCGGATCGCCGGTCGGATCAAGCACTGGCGAGCCGAGGTCGTCGAACAGGAGCCGGACCGGGTCGTCGCCTGGCGGAGCGTCGAAGGCGCCCGCAACGACGTTCGCGTGACCTTGGAGCCCATCGACCCCCGCAGCTGCCGAGTCAGCCTCGAGCTCGTCGTCGAGCCGGAAGGCGCCCTCGAGGCCACGGGCGATGCGCTGGGCTTCGTGAGCCGCCGGGTCAAGGGTGACCTGGAGCGGTTCGCAGACCTCGTCGAGTCGCGTGGCCAGGCCACCGGCGCGTGGCGTGGACGGGTCGGGGATCGCCGCGTCCGGTGACACGGATCTACGTCGACGCGGAGGCGGTGGCGGTCCACGGCGCATCCGGGCTGGCCCTCGATCCCGGCGCCGTCCGGTCGCTCCAGATCCTCGCCGACGCCGGCCACGAGGTCGTCGTCGTGGCCGGCAACCCGGGCGCCGTGGCCGAGGTGCTGCGGCAGCTGGCTACCGCGATCAAGCCGACGCTCCCGACCGTGCCGCGGGTCCCGACCGGGCCCACGGCCCGCGCCTGGTATCTCACGACGGCGGTCGAGCGGTGCCAGGGTGTCTCGGCGAAGGTCCGGACCGTCCTCATCGGGGCCGCCCCGGCACCGGGCTCCATCCACCGCTGCGACGCGGTCGCCCGGGACATCCAGGCCGCCGCGCTGGAGATCCTGGCCTCGGAGGCGATGCCCTCCCGCTAGCGGCTGCGATGCCGATGCAACGTCGGGTGGCGACCGTCGACGTGCCGCCGTGAGGTGCCGCTGACCACCATTCGAACCGACGCGGCGATCCCTCGTCGCCACGTTCCCTCCCTGGGACCCGGTCTGCCCGGCCGGAC
>JACQEG010000088.1 GCA_016200665.1 Chloroflexota bacterium
GAAGACGATCGCCCGGAATCCGTCCCACTTCGGCTCGAACAGCCAGCCGTCGCCTTCGGGCAGGCCGTCGGCGGCCTTGGCCAGCATCGGCTCGATCGGCGGCTGGAATGGCAGGCGCATCGACCCCACGGTAGCCGAGACCCTCAGGGCACGACCGACCGGATGGCGTCGGCGATGCGAAGGAAGATCGGCGCGAGGAGGAGTCCGGGCAGGAAGCTCGCGACGCGGACGGCCTTCAGGTCCAGGAGCCGCAGCGCCATGCCGATGAGGATCGTGCCGCCGACCGCTGTCGTGACGAGGATCGTCCTGGCGTCGAGCGCATCGCGGATGAGGAACGCGCCGGCGGAGATCGAGCCCTGGACGACGAGGACCGTCAGGACCGAGAGGTAGACACCCCGGCCGAGCGCCGCCGCGAAGGCCACGCTCGAGACGCCATCGAGGATCGCCTTCGTGGCGAGCAGCGTCGCGTCACCGCGGATCCCGTTGTCGAGGGAGCCGAGGAGGGTGAGCGGGCCGACGCAGAAGATCAGGCTCGTCGTGACGAACGCCTCGGCGACCCGTGACCGCCGCTCGCCGCGGGCCAGGCGTCGCTCGAACCAGGCCCCGAGCGCCTCGAGCCGGTCCTGGAGCCGGAGCGCCTCTCCGACCGCGACGCCGACGAGGAGCCCGGTGAGCACGACGAGCGAATCGCCGACGGCCGCGGTCGGGTCGCTGAAGATCGGCAGGGCCAGACACCGGCCCGCCCGCGCGGAATGCGCCTGTCACGCTGCCACGGGCAGTGTCGAGGCGAGCCGCAGGTCGCGACCTGACTGCGGCGTCACCCGCCGCCGCGAAGTTCTGGACGCTGTTGCGCGAGGTCAGCGGGCGACGATCACCGTCGACTTGGCGTGCGTCGCGACGTGGCCCGAGACGCTGCCCTGGAGCACGCGCCCGACGGCGCTGAGGCCCCGCGACCCGATGACGATCGTGTCGTAGTCGCCCTTCTCGGCGACCTCTTCGATTCGCTGCGCCGGATCTCCGATCGGCTCCAGGAGCTCGGCTTCGATGCCGCGCTCATGGAGGGTCTTGCGAGCGTCGATCAGCTCCTGGGCGTGGTCCTCGGTGGAGTCCCACGGGTCGGCGCCGATGCGGCCCGGATGGAATGGCACGACGCTCACGACGGCGACGGTGGCGCCGGTGAGCTTGGCAAGCTCGACGGTCGTGTCGAGGGCCCGGCGGGCGGGCTCGCCACCGTCGTAGGCGAGAAGGATTCGCTGCATCGATGGCTCCTTGTTCGAGCGCGGGGAGTGCGACCACGGCGGGCCGACCACTCCAGCCTCCAGCCTCGGCTCGGGAGCGGGCTTGGGCAGCGGCCGTCCGGCCCGATCCCGACGGTCCGGACCGACCGATCCCCGGGGGCCATCTCGGCGGCGGCCGATGACCGGCGTCCGCGCGGCCGGTCGTACCATCCGCCCGATGTCCACCCCCGAGCGCGCCGAGGAGGTGCCGCCGCGCTACGACGGCCTCGCCGACGGCTACGCCCGGCACTGGGGTCCAGTCATCCAGCCGGCGGCCGTGGCGCTCCTCGACCGTCTCGCCGGCGTGCTGCCCGATCGAGGTCGCGTGCTCGACCTCGGCACCGGGACGGGCACACTCCCGATCGCGCTCCTTCGGCGACGGCCCGAGGCCGAGGTCGTCGGCGTCGACCCATCGCCGGCCATGCTCCAGCTGGCAGCCCATGCCGCCCGCGAAGGCCTGCCTCCGGCCCTCGCGGCGAGGTTCAGCACCGCGACGGCCTTCGCCGACGAGCTGCCCTTCGACGACGGCTCGTTCGACCTCGCGATGTCGTCGTTCGTGCTGCAGCTCGTCCCGAGCCGAACCGCCGCGCTCGGCGAGCTCCGGCGCGTCCTCCGGCCGGGGGCCGTGCTCGGGTGGGTGACCTGGCTCGTGGGCGGGCCGCCGTTCCGGGCCGACCAGGTCGTCGACGAGGTCCTCGACGAATTCGGTTTCGAGCCGCCCGAGCGTGATGCGCGGTCCGGTGACCTCGCCTCGGTCAGCGCGGCCGCCGCCGCCACACGGCGTGCCGGCTTCGGGAACGTCCACGCCGAGTCAGCGGCGCTGGTCCACGCCTGGAGCCCGGAGGCCTACGCCGCGTTCATCACCGAGTTCGACGAGCAGACGACCTTCGCCGAGCTCGACACCGGCGAGCGACAACGCGCCGAGCGACGCCTCCTCGTCCGCCTTCGGGGCCTCTCGGCGGCCGATCTCACGATGGAGCTCCCGATCGTCTACGTCACCGGCTCGCGGCGCTGACAGGCTCGATCCCACGAGTCCCCGGATGGGGCGGGCACCGGCGCGACGCCGGGTGGCGAGGTCAGCCCGCTGCGGACTCGCCCTCGGATGTGCCCGCGGCGGCCTCGCCCTCGGCGGCAGCCTCGCCCTCGGCGGCCTCGCCCTCGGCGGCCTCCGCCGGCGCCTCGACCTCCTCGACGCGCGGCTGCAGGACCTTGGCGACGACCTCGGTCGGGTCCGTCAGCAGCGCCACCCCATCGGGGATCGCGAGGTCGCTGACGTGGATCACGTCGTCGAACGTTCTGAGCGACTCGATCGAGTAGTGGATCGACTGCGGCAGCTTGTCGGGCAGGGCCTTGACCCGGACGTGCTCGAGCACGTGGAGGAGCGTCCCACCGAGATCGCGGACGGCCTCGGAATCGCCATCGGAGACCAGCCCGACCTCGATCGTGAGCTCCTCGGTCATCGTGACGAGATACAGGTCGACGTGGAGCGGCCGGCGGGTCATCGGATGCTGCTGGACCTTGTGGACGAGCACCGGGGCCGGCTTCTGGCCATCGATCGAGAGGTCCACCAGCGTCGTCGCGCCGGCGTGGCGCCGCAGCGCGTCGAACTCCCTGGCGTCGAGCGTCAGGGCATCCGACGGCAGGCCGTGGCCGTAGACGACGGCCGGGAGGTGGCCGGATGCGCGGAGCGCCGCGACCTTCTTGCCGAGCACGGATCGGCTGGTCGCGCTGAGCGTCGGGCGGGCGGTGGACATGCGAACGAGGGCCTCCGGGAGCGGTGGGGCGCCCACGGTACCACGCGTGTAGCATCGCCACCCGTAAAGGAGCAACCGTGGCCGCCACCATCCTGATCGTCGAAGACGAGCCCGCCGTCGCCCGCGGCATCCAGTACGCGCTCCAGCAGGAGGGCTACCAGGTCACCGTCGCGCCGAGCGGCGAGATCGGCCTGGAGGCCGCCACGACGCAGGCCCCGGACCTCGTCCTGCTCGACGTCCGCCTGCCCGGCATCGACGGCTTCGAGGTCCTGCGGCGGATGCGCGCCGCCGGCGCGAAGTCCCCGGTCCTCATGCTCACGGCGCGCGACGACGAGGTCGACAAGGTCATCGGGCTCGAGCTCGGGGCCGACGATTACCTGACGAAGCCGTTCGGGCTGCGGGAGCTGCTCAGCCGGGTCAAGGCCCTCCTGCGGCGGGCGTACGGCGATCTCGCCGACGCGGCCGGCGGGCGGGTCATCCGCCACGGCGACCTCGTCATCGACCTCGATCGCCGGCGGGTCCAGCGGGGCGACCGCCGGATCAGCCTCACACCGACCGAGTTCGAGATCCTGCGTCACCTCGCCAGCCGGCCCGGTCGCGTCTACACCCGGGCCGAGCTCCTCGACCTGCTCCGCGACTACGAGGCCCTCGACCAGGACGAGAAGACCATCAACGTCCACGTGAGCCACCTCCGGGACAAGCTCGAGGACGACCCGTCCCGGCCGGTCTTCGTCCAGACGATTCGCGGTGTCGGCTACGCCTTCGCCGAGCGCTGAGGGTCCGGCGGCTCGACGCGCTCGGCTCCTCCGCTCGCCCTTCCGGGGCCTCGGGTCGCTGCCGCGACGCGCGCTCCGGCGCCTCCGGCACCTGACGCCGCGGACGCTCCAGGCGCGCCTCACCGTCGCCTTCGCCGCGGTGGTCGCGGCGACCCTGATCCTCGTGGCGATGTTCGTCATCAACCGCGTCGGGGCGTACTTCGACCAGCAGCAGGAGGACGATCTCGTCGCGCGAGCGCGCGGCGTCGCCCAGTACGTGATCCTCATCGCCCAGAGCACGAGCTCGGTGCGGGCCGGGCATCCGGTGGTGACGGCCGACGGCCTCGTCGATCCGGTCGTGGCCGTCGAGCTCGGCCGCGCGGACCAGCAGCGGATCATGGCCGACACGCTTGCCCAGTCGGACATCCGGGTTCGGCTCGGGCTGCTCGTCGGCGGGGCGTTCGTCGCGTCGTCCAACGGCTCGTTCGATGCCGCCGAGCAGGCGCCGCCCGAGCCCGGCCAGACGCGCGAGCAGCTGACGAGCGTTCCGCTCCGGGCCGAGGTGGGATCCGCCGCGATCCCCTACGCGGTCGAGGTCACGCTCGTGAACCCCTACACGTTCCGAGCCTCGGCGATGGCCAACATCGCCGGCCTGCTCGCGGTCATCGGCCTGGTCGCGATGGCGGTCGCGATGCTCGTCGCGGCGACGCTCGCCCGGCGGTTCACGACGCCGCTCCGCCGGCTGACGGAGGCGAGCCGCGATCTGGCTGAGGGTGATCTCGCCCGCCGCGTTCCGGCGGAATCGGTGCGAGACGGCGCGACCGAGGTCCTGGAGCTCGGGCTCCAGTTCAACATGATGGCCGAGCGCCTCCAGGAGAGCGTCGACATCATCCGCCGGGACCGCGATCGCAGCCGCGAGTTCCTGGCCGACGTCTCGCACGAGCTGCGGACCCCGATCGCAGCCCTCCGGACCTTCAACGAGCTGCTCGTCGAGGGCGCGGCCGATGATCCGATGACGCGGGCGGAGTTCCTCGAGTCAAGTCGGGCCCAGCTGGAACGCCTCGACTGGCTGGCCCAGAACCTGCTGGAGCTCTCGAAGCTGGACTCCGGGCTGGTCCTGCTCGACCTCCGGCCGGAGGACCTCCGGGCGACCGTCGAGCAGGCGGTCGAGGGCGCGGCGACCGCCGCGCGGCGCCGCTCGATCGAGCTGACGCTCGACGTGCCCGACGAGCCGGTCCAAATTCGTCACGATCCGGTCCGGATGGGCCAGGTCATCACGAACCTGGTGGGCAATGGGCTCAAGTTCACGGCCCGCGGCGGCCACGTCCGGGTCCGGGTCGAGCGGCTTGCCGACGGCGCCTCGATCAGCGTCGCCGACGACGGCGCCGGCATCGACCCGGCGGAGCTGCCGAAGGTCTTCGATCGCTTCTTCCGCGGCTCGCGCGCCTCCGACGCCCGCGGGAGCGGCAGCGGCCTCGGCCTCGCGATCGTCAAGAGCATCGTGGAGATGCACGGGGGCAGCGTGTCCGTCGAGACCCTGCTCGGCGCCGGCAGCACGTTCCGGGTCACGCTTCCGGCGGCGCCACCGCTCGATGGCGTGGTGGATTCTTCATCGACCGAGGGCCCCAACCGCAATCGCGGGGCGGCATCCTAGGCTTCCCGCTCACCATGGCCGAGACTCACGAGGACGCGACGCAGCCACCGATGGACGACCCGACCCAGCCATTCGCCGTGACCCCGCCGGAGCCGGTCACGACGCTGCCACCCGGCCCGGGCCGAGGCACTCCCGGAACTCCCGGCGCGGGCACGATCGTGGCCACCGCGCTGCTCTCGGCGGTCCTGGCGTCCGGCGGCACCGTGGCGGTCCTGTCGTCCACCGGCGCGCTCCATCCGGCGGGTGCCCCGGCTTCCGCGCCAGCCTCGTCGCTCGACGGCGCGCAGACCGTCCGGATCGACGAGTCCTCGGCGGTCGTCGACGCCGCGGCGAAGGTCAGCCCGGCGGTGGTGCGGATCACCGCCTCGGGCGTCACGACCGATCAGCTCGGCGGCACGATCCCCGCCCAGGGCGTCGGCTCGGGCGTCATCTTCGACGCCGCGGGCTGGATCCTGACCAACCGCCACGTGGTCCAGATCGACAGCAACACCATCGCCTCGAAGCTGACGGTCGAGCTGAAGGACGGCCACCAGTACACGGGCACGGTCTACGGCACGGACACCCTGACGGACCTCGCGATCGTGAAGATCGACGCCACCGGCCTGACCGCCGCCCCGATCGGGACGTCGGCGGACATCAAGGTCGGAGAGCTGGCGATCGCGATCGGCAGCCCGCTCGGCACCTACTCGAACAGCGTCACGAGCGGCATCGTCTCGGGCACCGGTCGCTCGGTCGTCGTCGAGACGGGCAGGCAGCTCACCAACCTCATCCAGACCGACGCCGCGATCAACCCCGGCAACAGCGGCGGGCCGCTCCTCGACGCCGCCGGCAACGTCATCGGCATCAACACCGCGATCGCCCAGAACTCGAGCGGCATCGGCTTCGCGATCCCGATCGACATCGCCCGGCCGGTCATGCGCCAGGCCCTCGCCGGCCAGCCGCTCGCGCGGCCGTACATGGGCGTGCGGTACGAGGCGATCGACGTCCAGGTCAAGGCCGAGGAGCACCTCTCGGTCGACCAGGGCGCGCTGATCATCTCCAGCCCCGACGCGACGGGCGCCACCCAGCCCGCGATCGTCCCGGGCGGTCCCGCGGAGAAGGCCGGCCTCAAGGCCGGCGACATCATCGTCGCGGTCGAGAGCCAGGCGATCGACGCCGAGCATCCGCTCGATCTCGTCCTGTCGGGCTACGCCCCCGGTCAGACGATCGACCTGACGATCCTCCGGAGCGGCGTGACGAGCCACGTGAAGATCACCCTCGGGACGCGGCCCGAGTCCTGAGCCCGACCGGCGCGGCGGGCTACGCGGAGCGGCGCCGGCGGATCTCGACCCCGGCGGAATGGAGCGGGCCGCCCAGCCGGACCTCGGGCTTGCGGACCCGCACGGCGACCTCGTCGGCGAGCGGCTGCTCCATGAGCACCTCGTGGGCGATCGCCTCCGCGAGGGCCTCGATCAGGTTGTAGGTCGTCGATTCGACGATCTGGCGGACGGTCGCGTAGACCGCGGCGTAGTCGACGGTTCGAGCGAGGTCGTCCTCGAGGCCCGCGGGCTGCAGGTCGAGCAGGAGCTCGACGTCGACCTCGAACCGCTGATCCTCGGCCTTCTCCCAGTCGTGGACGCCGTGGCGGGCGCGGAAGGCCATGTCGGCGAGGACGATCCGGTCGCTCATCGGCCGCCTCGCACGACCGCGTCGGTCATCCGGGCGGCGCGAACGTTGGGCCGGACGTCGTGGACCCGGACGACGTCGACGCCGGCCACGGCGGCCAGCGCCGTGGTCGCGAGGGTGGCCTCGAGCCGCTCGCCGGGTGGCAGGTCCAGGACCTTGCCGAGCGTCGACTTGCGCGACGTCCCGAGGACGATGGGGCGGCCGAGGACGTGCAGCGTCGCCAGCTCCCGCAGCAGCTCGAGGTTGTGCTCGGGCGTCTTGCCGAACCCGAACCCGGGGTCCACGAGCAGGTCGTCCCAGCGGCAGCCGGCCGCGAGCGCCCGCTCGAGCGCGGCCTCGAGCTCCGCGATGACCTCGGCGACGAGGACCCGGTAGCGGGCCTCCGCCCGGTTGTGCATGACGACGAGCGGCACGCGTCGCTCCGCGGCGAGGCGCGCGAGGCTGTCGTCTGCGGCGACGCCCCAGACGTCGTTGACGAGATTCGCGCCGGCCTCGATGGCGGCTGCGGCCACGGCCGGCTTGGTCGTGTCGACCGAGATCGGCTGCTCGGGCAACGCCGCCCGGATCGCCGCGATCACCGGGATCACGCGCGCCAGCTCGAGCTCGACGTCGACGGGGTCATGGCCCGGGCGGCTCGACTCGCCGCCGACGTCGACGATGTCGGCACCGTCGTCAGCCATTCCTCGCGCCAGGGCCACGGCCGCCTCGACCGCGTCCTGCCCAGCGGCTCCGAGGAGCCCATCGCCGCTGAACGAGTCGGGCGTGACGTTGACGATGCCCATCACGTGGGTGGCGTGGCCCCAACGGAACAGCCGCTGGCCGATGCGGGTCTCGCCAAGCCCCGCCGGGATCCCGCCGGACGCTCCGTCGGGCAGGCGGAACGACGGCGTTGCGGCGCCGCCGCCGAGCTCGGGCCGCGCCGCTTCGACGCCTCGCTCAGCTGGCAGTGAGCGCTCGGTCATCGGCTGTCCACCTCCGGGTCTCGGACGAGCGGATCGTCCACCCACCGCCGGCGTGCCGCGCCGACGAGGTACAGGGAGCCTGCCACGACGACGGGGCCGGGCGCCGATTCGAGCGCCGCGTCGAGGGCTCGTCCGACGTCGTCGATCGCCTCGATCGTCGCCGCGGGCAACGCCGCACGCCAGATCGTCGCGAGCTCCGTGGCGGGCATCGCTCGCGGCAGGTCGACGCGCGTCGCAAGGATACGCGCGCCCCGGAGCGACCCCGCCCGGCCGAGGGCCGCGGCAATCCCGGCCACGTCCTTGTCGGCCATGGCGCCGATGACGAGCGTGATCGGGGTGTCCGCGGCCGGCCCCAGGAACGGCCGCAGGTCGTCCAGGGCGACCGCGAGGGCGCTCGCGCCCGCGGGGTTGTGCGCGCCGTCGAGCAGGACGTCGTGGCCGGCCACTCGGAGCAGCTCGAGGCGCCCGGGCCAGCGCGCCTCCGCGTAGCCCCGGCGACGGGCAGCATCGTCCACGGTCGCGATGCCCGCCTCGGCGAGGGCATCGAGCGTCGCGTCGGCCACCGCGACGTTGGCCGCCTGGTGCCGGCCTCGGAGGCCCACCCGCGTCCGCCCGAGGCGTGGCAGCCCGACCTCCAGGCCGTCGCGGTCCCAGCCGAGGATCGGGGCCGGCAACGCCTCCGTGAGTGGCGCCCCGATCCGGCGCGCCCGCCGCCGGATGACCGCCAGCCCGTCGCCCGTCGCGCCGGTCACGGCCAGGTCGTCGCGCTCGATGATCGCGGCCTTCTCACGGGCGATGGCCGTGATGGTGCTCCCGAGGCGGTCCATGTGGTCGAGCGCCACGTTCGTGATCGTCGCCACGCCACCGTCCCAGGCGTGGGTGGCGTCGAGGCGCCCGCCGAGCCCGACCTCGACGACCGCCACGTCCACGCCCTCGGCCGCGAACCACGCGAAGAGCATCGCCGTCAGGAGCTCGAACTCGGTCGGCGGGCCGAGCCGGCGCGCGACGCGGTCGGCCGCCGGCAGGACCTCCGTGGCGAGCGCTGCGAACGCCCCTGGGTCGATCGGCCGACCGTCGATCTGGAGCCGCTCGCGATAGCTCACGAGGTGCGGCTTCGGCGTCTCGCCAACGCGGAGGCCGGCCGCGCGAAGCGCCGCGCCGGTCAGCGCCAGGACGCTGCCCTTGCCGTTCGTGCCGCCGATGAGGACGCCGCGCAGCCCACGCTCCGGGTTGCCGAGCTCGCGCAGGAGGGCCTTCGTGCGGCCCAGCCCGAGGCGGATCCCGAATCGTCCGCGCTCCTCCAGTGCCGCGACGGCGGCGTGGTAGGTCAGGCCGGGCGTCACGCGGCTGGCCCCCGGGCCGTCAGCGCCGCGTCAGGTCCTCCTCGTAGAAGACGCACTGGTTGAAGCGCGGTGAGAGGCAGACGTCGTTCACGTAGCCCTGCTCCAGGTGGACGCCGCCGCGGAGCTGGCAGCGGGACACGGCGGCCTCCTGCCGGACCAGCGCCTTGAGGAGGTGTGGAGCCTGGATCGGGAGGGCGCCCCGCGCGCCGGTCACGTAGAAGTGGGGGCAGACGTTGCGCCGCAGATTCGGCAGCCCGAAGGCCCGCGTCCTCGCGGGATCCGTGCCGGGCGTGACGGCGATCCCGATGCGTCCGGCGGTGCCCGCCAGGCCGGGCCGGTCGCTCGCGAAGAACGGCGACGTGATCGGCCTGCCGCCGGCTGGCACGGTGGCCACCCGGGCGATCGGGCCCAGCCCGAACGGCGGTCGACCCGGGGCCGAGGCGGCACCGCGATCGGCTCTCGGGTCGCGCAACGGCACGGCGCTCCACTCCCCATCCTTCGCTCCGTGGTGCCGAGTCCCGGCGACGCCACGAGCGTCCGGCCGCAGCGTACAACGCGGGCACCGCGCATGACATCGGATTGCAGGCCCGCAGGGCCTCGTCCGTGCGACGATACGGCGCGATGACGAGCCGTCGCGGCCGATCCGACCACGTCAAGCCCCGACCGCCGTCCTCCGGGCGTCCGCGGGCGAACGTCCGTAAGGTGGCGCCCTCCGTCCAGCGGGTTCGGCGCTACCGCGGCATCGAGCCGCGCCGGCGGCGGCTGCCACTTGCCGCACGCGGCGTCCTGGCGCTGTCGGTCGTCGCCCTCGGCGCAGCCGTCTTCCTGACCGCCACCGGCGGAATCGGGCCCCTCGTGGCCTCGCTCGGCAACAGCCTCGACGCCGCGTTCTCGAGGCTGACCGCCACCGTCCAGCCATCGGCCTCGGAGGTCGTGGCGACCGATTCGCCGATCATTGCGATGCCGGACCACCCGTTCACGAACGTGGCCACGGCGGAGCTCCGGATCACGGTGCCGGTCGCGGTCATCGGCTCGACGGCGAAGGTCAGGATCTACGTCGCGCTCGAGGGCCTGTCGATGACGCCGGTCCAGGAGGTGAGCGTCGGGAGCACGACCCAGCTCACGGCGACGGTCGACCTGACCGCGGGCCAGAACAACTTCACCGCCACGGTCGTCAAGGACGGCGCCGAATCCGCCGAGGCCCCGGTCGTCACGATCGTCCTCGACCAGGACCCGCCGAAGCTGTCGATCACTTCGCCGAAGAACAACGCCACGGTCAACGACTCGAAGGTGACCATCACCGGCAAGACCCAGGCCGCGGCGGACCTGATCGCCCACAACGCCGCGAACGGTGCCTCGGTGACGGGCAAGGCCGCGACCGACGGCACGTTCTCGCTCGTCCTGCCGATCGACCAGGGCTCGAATGCGATCGACGTCAAGGCGACCGATCCGGCCGGCAACTCGACGACGGTCACGGTCACGGTCAAGCAGGGCTCCGGCAACATGACCGCCCAGCTGTACGCCTCGCGCTACACCATCTCGATCTCGCGGCCGCCCAGCTCGCTGCTGGTCTGGGTGATCGTCAAGGACCCGAGCGGCGCGGCTCTCGCCGGCGCCACGGCGACGTTCGTCGTGACGATCCCGGGCCTCAACCCGGTCACCAGCCCGCCGAAGATCACCGATGCCACCGGCCGGGCCAGCTTCACCGTCGCGCTCAACGGCCCGATGACCGTGAACTCCGGGCTGGTCGTCGTCTCGGTCAGCTATCCGGGCCTGGGCACCACGACGGATCGCGTCGCGCTGACCTTCACGAAATAGCCTCGACGGCGACGTCGCGCGCAGCTACCATCCGGCCATGCCGATGTGGCGGTGCCCCCACTGCGGCACACCGCAGCAAGAAGCTGCGCGGTGCTGGGTCTGCCGTCGCTCGTCGACCATCTGTTCGACGTGCCGGCACTTCCGATCCTCCCTCGCAGCGTCGGTCGGTTACTGCGGACTGGATCGCCGGCGCGCGCCGTTGAGCGGCACGGAGCACCGCGGTTGCTGGACGGCGAGAGCGGTCCAACCGGCGGACACGCCACCGCCCGCGGCGCCGCCCCCCGCGAACCGCCTCCGGCTGCCGCCGCGCAGCCAGCCCGGGCTCCTCGAGGGGTTCGTGCCGGTGGAGCTGCTCGGCCGGGGTCCCCGGACCCTGGCCCCATCGGACACCGTGCCGGCGCCCCCGGCCGCGATCATCGACGCGACCGACGTGGTCGAGAGCTGGGCCGGCCGCGACTCGCTGTTCGGAGACGCCGAGGCCTAGCGCGGGGCTCGTAGCCGGCTCGTCGGCGGTCCGTCAGGACGGGGCGGGCGTCGGCGGCTCGGTCGGCGGGGGGGTTGGCGTCGGTGTCGGCGTGGGCGTGGGAGTTGGCGTCGGCGTGGGCGTGGGAGTTGGCGTCGGCGTCGGGGTCGGGGTCGGCTCTGGGCCCTTCGACACGACGTAGTTGACGGCGAGGCCCTTGTTGACGACGAAGCCCGCCGGGGGATCCTGGTCGATCACCGATCCGGCCGGGATCGACGGGTCGAAGTCCTCCGTCCGGGTACCGACCTGCAGGCCGGCGGCAAAGATGAGGTTGACGGCCTCCGACTCTGTCTTGTCGAGAAGGCTCGGCACGATGGCCGTGTCCGTGCCCTGCGCGAGCGTCAGCGAGATGGTCGTCCCGACCTGGACGGTCGTGCCGGCGGGCGGGTCCTGGACGAGGACCGTGTTGGCCGGCTGATCCGAGCTCGCGAACGCGGCGCGGGTGACCTGGAAGCCCTTGGCGTTGGCGGTCGATTGGGCGCTGTCGAACGACAGCCCCACCAGGTTCGGCACGACGACCTGGCTCGATGGCGACGGTGTCCCGGTCGGCGAGGACAGCAGGCGGAACACGAGGAACCCCGCAAGCGCGAGGACGGCAAGCGCGAGGAGCGCGGAGATCCACAGCCACGGCGCGCCGCCGCCGCCGTCGCCGTCCTCCTCGTCCTCGTCCGTCTCGACGACCCGGCTCCGCGAGGGCGGGCGTGGCGGCGAGGCGTTCGCATAGGCGTCCGGCGGGTAGGCGATCTGCGCGCCGGGGTTCGCGCGGGCGACTCCCGCGCCGGCCGCCACGCCGGCGGCCCCTGTCGCAGCGCCCGCGACCGTCGCCGCTGTCGGGCTCGCGCCAGCGGCTCCGGCGGCTGCGGCGGCCCGTCCGGCTGCAGCGGCCCCTGCGGCAGCGCCGGCAGCGCCCGCGCCGCCCAGGGCGCGGTCCTCGGCCAGGTACCGGTCGAGGGCATCGGCCATGTCGGACGCGGTCCCGAAGCGATCCTCGGGTCGCGGGGCAAGCGCCTTGCGGTCGATCGCCTCGAGGGTCGGCGGGATGCCGCCGCGCGCCGATGACGGGCTCGGCACGGGCCCGGTCAGACGGGCCGTCGCGATGGCCGCGGCAGAATCGCCCTCCCATGGCCGCCGGCCGGTGAGGAGCTCGTACAGGACGATCCCCAGGCTGTAGATGTCGGAGGCGGGCGTTGCGAGCTCGCCGCGAGCCTGCTCCGGGCTGAAGTAGTGGACCGAGCCGAGCGTCGTGCCCGGCAGCGTCAGGGCCGATTCCGAGAGCGCCCGCGCGATCCCGAAGTCGGTCACCTTCACCCGGCCGTCGCGGGTCACGAGGATGTTGCCGGGCTTGATGTCGCGGTGGACGACGCCGTTGTCGTGGGCGGCGGTGATGGCCCGCGCGACCTGGGACGCGATCCGGCCGGCCTGGCGGGGCGGGAGGGCGCCGCTGCGGCGCAGGATCGAGGCGAGGTCCTCGCCGTCGACGAGCTCCATGACGATGTAGGGGCCCGCCGGATCGGTGCCGTAGTCGTACACCGACACGACGTTCGGGTGGTTCAGCGAGGCCGCCGACTGGGCCTCCTGGCGGAAGCGCTGGAAGAAGTCCGGATCGGCGCCGTACTCGGGCCGGAGGACCTTGACCGCGACGTCCCGCTCGAGCTGCCCGTCACGCGCCCGGTAGATCGTCGCCATGCCGCCCTGACCGAGCAGCTCGACGAGCCGGTAGCGGCCCCCAAGGACGGTGCCGATGTCCGCCAAGAAACCTCCTCGCGATCGGCGCACCGGTGCGGCACGCCTCCCGGCGCGCGCTCACACGCGCCGCCCGGATCGTAGCGTACGACGCCCTCCCGCCCGCGAGGGTGACGGTCAGGAGCCGGTGTCGAGGCTCCGCAGGTGCGCCCGGAACTCGTTCGCGAGATCGGATCGCTGGAGCGCGATGTCGACCGTCGCCTTCAGCCAGCCCATCGTCGTCCCGCAGTCGTAGCGGGTGCCCTCGAACTCGTAGGCGTAGACCGACTGCTCGGCCATGAGGGCCTCGATGCCGTCGGTCAGCTGGATCTCGCCGCCCGCACCGTGGGGCGTCTGCTCGAGCTTGTCGAAGATCTTGGGGGTCAGCACGTAGCGGCCGATGACCGCGAGGTTCGAGGGCGCCTGGTCCTTCGGGGGCTTCTCCACGATGCGCGTCATCCGCTGGAGCCGGCCGCCGCCGTTCAGCTCGGGATCGACCTCCGCCGCCACGATCCCGTAGCGCTCGGTCTCGGAGGGGTCGACCGGCATGACCGCGACGGTCGTGCAGTGGGTCCGCTCGTAGGCGTGGATGAGCTGGCCGATGCAGGGCCGGTCGGCGATCACGACGTCGTCCGGGAGGAGCACCGCGAACGGCTCATGGCCGACGAGATCCTTGGTCATGAGGATCGCGTGGCCCAGGCCGAGCTGCTCCTTCTGGCGGACGTACGCGATCTGGGCCAGGTCGCTGATGTGCCGGACCTGGCGGAGCTTCTCGATCTCGCCCTTGTCCTCGAGCAGGCGCTCGAGCTCGTACGACAGGTCGAAGTGGTCCTCGATCGCCCGCTTCTGGCTGGACGTGACGATGATGACCTGCTCGATCCCCGCGGCGACCGCCTCCTCGACCGCGTACTGGATGACGGGCTTGTCGACGAGGGGGAGCATCTCCTTCGGCTGGGCCTTCGTCGCCGGAAGGAAGCGGGTGCCCCAGCCGGCAGCCGGGAATACGGCTTTGCGAACGCGCATCGAACCTCACGGGGGTGGGTACGGCGGGCGGATCGGCCCGGCCGAGGATACACCGGCGGTGTCTGCGATCAGGCCGGCAACGACGCCTCGAACGTTGCGACCGCGGCGGTGAACTCGTCCGGGCGGTCGACGCTGGAGAGGTGGGCGGCACCGGCGATGCGCTGGATCGCGACGTTCGGGAGGCCTCCCGCGAGCCGTCGCTCGCCGGCCGTGAAGATGGCGTCGCGGTCGCCGTTCAGGACGAGGACCGGCCCGCCGTACGCCGCGAGCCGGTCACGGAAGCGCTGTCCGGGCAGCTGCAGGATGGCCGACCCCCCGGCCTTCGAGTCGTAGCCGACGCCGAGCTCCGCGGCCAGGCGGCGACCGTAGGGCCGGCGGAACAACCCGACTCCCACCTCGCGGACGAGCCAGGCCGGCATGAGCCGGAGGAACCAGCCGTAGGCGACGATCCCGATGGCTCCCAGACCGCGGGGCTCGAGGCTCGCGTCGGCGACGACGAGGCCGCGGACCCGCTCGGGGTGCTCGGCCGCAAGCGCCATGGCCACGTAGCCGCCAAGCGACAGGCCGACCACGAGGGCCCGGCCGCCGGCCGCCTCGTCGATCGCCGCACGGACGATCTCGACCGCGACGTCGAGGCCGAACCGCTGGCCGGCGAGCCGGCCGTGGCCCGGCAGATCGACGACGACGCAGCGGTAGCGGTCGCCGAGGCGATCGACCTGGGGCCCCCACATGGAGAGGACGATCGCCCCGTGGAGGAACACGATCGCCGGGGCGTCGGCCGGACCGTGGACGGTCCACGGTGGATCAGCCCAGCGGGTCAGCGGGCCGGTTGCTCCGCGGTTCGGGAGCCCCATCGCTACGGCCCGCCGGGAGCCGGGACGACCGGCGCGTCACCGAGGCCCGCCTCCAACGCCATGCCGGCAGGCGCCGCGGCGCGGCGCTGGACGAGGATCGCGGCCACGAGGATCGTGACGCCGCCGGCGACCTGGAGCGGGGCGACGCCCTCGTGGAGCACCGCGGCCGCGAGCGCGACCCCGACGACGGGCTCGAACAGCATGAGGACGCCGGCCCGGACGGGACCCAGCCGCCGGATCCCCGAGAGGAACAGGAACGACGGCAGGGCAGCCGTGAACAGGCCGACGCCGAGCAGCAGCCCGAGGAGGCCCGGGTCGCCGAGCGGCCTGCCGAGCGCCGCCGGCCCGTCGGCCACGACCGCGACGACGAGGGCGATCAGCGCCGAGCCGACGAGGATCGTGCCCATCGCCTCCTCGGTCCGGATCGAGGCGTACCCGCGGCTCGCGACGACGAACGTCGTCTGGCAGCCCGCTGCGACGAGGGCCAGCCCGATGCCGAGGGCGTCCAGGTGCGCTCCGGCGCCGCCCTGGAGACCGCCGGCGACGACCGCGACCATGCCGCCGATCGCGAGCGCGAGAGCGAGGACCCGGGTGCGATCGAGGCGCTCGTGGCCGAGCGCGACCGAAGCCGCCGCCACCATCGCCGGATACGTGTAGAAGGCGAGCAGGGCGAGCGCGATCGCGGTGCGCTGGAAGGCGACGAACATCGCGAGGTTGAGGCACGCGGCACCGAGCGTCGCGAGGCCGAGCCAGGCCCGTGCCCGTGGCGGCGCGCCGCGAAGCCCGGCGAGCATCGAGCCTCGGCCACGCCGGCTGGCGATGACCAGCCACAGCGCGATCGCCCCGACGGCCGCCCGCCAGGTGACCCAGCTGAACGGCGTGAGGCCCGTGTCGTATGCCGTTCGCGACAGCGTCCCGAGTGTCCCGAAGAGGGAGGCGGCGACGACCACGGTGAGCACCGCCGACCACGAGCCCGGGCGTTGTGACATCGGCCCGATGGTAGGCGGGGGCGGCGAGGGTCAGCCGGCGGAGCCGCGCTCCTCGCGCTCCTCGCCGAGGCGGATCGAGGTGAACGGGATCCGGATGTCGCGAAACGCGTCGACCGACACCAGGAAGCCCCACACGAGCAGGACCGCGGCGATGAGCTTGGCGATCGCGAAGGGCGAGGTGATTCCGACGCGGTTCAGTGTGTCACCCGCCGCCGCGACGAACGCCCCGATGGCGATGAGGACCGTCGCCGGCACGCGGCTGTTGAGGGTCCCGGCGCGCCACGCCCGGAATGCCCTGGGCAGCGAGGCGACGAGGTTGACCGCGATCGCCACGACGCCGATCGCGAGGTTGAACAGGAAGTGGTCGAACGGCTGGTTCGTGTCGAGCGAGTAGTCGAGCACCCGCCGCTTCGGCATGAAGACGTAGGCCGAGAAGATCGCGCCGAACAGGAGGGAGAAGGCCCCAGTCACGTTCATGAATGGCGTCAGCAGCCGGAGGTACCCGGGGAAGAGGGCTGCCGTCGGCTCGCCGGTCGCGGTGTCCACGAAGCTGCCCGGGAGGAGGGTCGCGGACGCGACCAGGCCGAGGCCGAGGACCGTCCCCAGGACCACGCCGAACGCGGCGATTCGCGGCCAGCCCTGGACGCCGAAGTAGGTCGCCGTGAAGATCGCGACCGCGAGGGCGATCCCGGAGATGAGGTAGAGGAAGCCGGCGCTCCCGGATTCGGGGTAGGCGTACTTCGCCTGGGTCAGGATCGTGAACACCCCCGCGAGGAGGAAGCACACGGCGTACGCGTAGCCGAACCGGGTCTTGGCCAGGAGCAGGGCCGTGCCCAGCCCGAGCCAGGCCGGCGTGAGGACCGCACCGCTCAGGTACCAGGCCCGATAGAGGAGGTCGCTCCAGGCCCCGGACGCCGCGATCGCCTCGCACGCCGAGCCGATCCCGAAGAAGCCCATCCCGATCGCCCAGGCAAGCTGGAACGAGCCGCGCCGGCGCCGCCACTGGTCGAAGAGGGCGATCGAGAGCCCGAGCGCCAGGACCGCGGTGACCGCTGGGAGGGCGGTGCTCATGGTCAGGCCGGGATCAGCTCGTGGTCGTCACGATGGATCCCGTCGCACAGGCCGTACCGCGGCGAGCCCTCCTCGCCAGCGGGCAGCGGGATCGGCCGCATGATCTCGCGAACCTCGCCCTTGCGGCAGAACAGGTAGCCGCGCTCCCGCATCCAGGCCCGGACGTGCGAGGCGTCCCGGTGGAACTCGAAGGGGCCGGGGTTGATCGCCGCGTGGCCCGCCCACGACGCCGGCGTCTCGGCGGCGACGACGTCGAGGATGTTCAGCCGCCACGGCGTGCCCTGGATGACCTCGAGGCAGGCGTCGCAGCGGACCGCAACGGTGTCCTTGATGATCGTCGGGATCCGAACGCCGAGGTAGTCCATCGCCGCGGATGGTAGCGCGGGCGGTGCCTGGCTCGGTAGCCACCTCCGTTGCGATCCCTTCACGCGAGCCGATCACCTCTTCATCGGACCTTCATCGCTCCGATGTTGAGCCGTGGCGCGATCTGCGCTTCGATGACAGGTGCCGGGGCCAGGAGTCGAAGGTGATGGCGGACGCGGAAGGTCCCGCTGAAATCGGATCGAACCGTCGGTTCCGCGCGCCGGCGGCTCGGATCCTGCGGAGCCTCGGCGCGGTCATGGTCGGCGGCCTCGTCGGCTGGGCGATGCTGGCGACCGGCATGGCGAAGGACACCGCCGCCACCCTCGTGGTCATCGGCTTCTCGCCCGATCGGGCCGTGCTCCTGGGGTCGCTCACCCTCGAAGTCGCCGTCGTCACCATCGCGACCCTGGTCACGGGCAGCACCCGGGCGGCGCTGGCCACCGGCGTCGTCGCCTTCGCACTGCACGATCGGCGCACGTTCCTTCGCGAGACCTGGGCCGCGGTGGGCTCGTCCGGGCCGCTCGGCACGTTCGACCCGACCGGCTGGACCCTCACCGTCCTGACCCTCGCGGTCACGGCGATCGGGATCGGCT
Organism: Chloroflexota bacterium; assembly: GCA_016200665.1. Taxonomy (GTDB): domain Bacteria; phylum Chloroflexota; class Limnocylindria; order Limnocylindrales; family CSP1-4; genus UBA5189. The sequence goes on from JACQEG010000088.1 coordinate 18,367, forward strand.
GGGGCGCGGCGGTGCTCTCCTCGGTCGGGCGGCGAGCGATCATCCGAGCGATCGCCGACCTCGGCACCTTCGTCCGACGGGAGCGACAGCCGAGGCTCCTCGCGCGGCCGATCGGAGCCGCGCTCGTCGTGGCCATCCTGATCGGCACCACCCCGGTGCTGGGCGACATGCTCAACTACGAGCCCGACGCCCACATGCGGGCCGGCGGCGCGCTCAGCCCGGGGCTCGTCGGGGGTGACCCTGCAATCCCGGGGCCGGAGACCGGTGGTGGGGTGACGCCCACGGGGACCCCGGTCCCGCCTGGCGTGCTGTCACCCGCCCGGCCGTGGCTCGCCTGGCGACCAACGGGCAGCGGCAGCATGGTCTCGCTCAGCATGCCGGCACCGTGGGGCCCATCCGGCACGCGGGTCACCGACGCCGTGTATCTCCCGCCCGGCTACGGTGCGAGCCAGACGCGCTATCCAGTGCTCTATGAGGTGCCCTGGGTGGCGGCCTCCTGGAGCCGCTCGGTCAACATCGCCTTCCAGTTCGACAGCCTGATCGACAGCGGCGTGATTCCGGCATCGATCGTCGTCTTCCTGTCGGAGCTCGGGGGTCCGTATCCGGACAGCGAGTGCGTGAACTCGGCCGATGGCCGGGAGTGGTTCGACTCGTGGGTCGCCGGGACCGCAGTCCCGATGGTGGATGCCACGTTTCGAACGATCGCCCGGCCCGCGGCGCGCGCGGTCATGGGCTTCTCGCAGGGCGGGTTCTGCGCCGCGATGCTCACGGCTCGCCACCCGGACCTGTTCGCGACATCGATCGCGTTCAGTGGCTACTTCCAGGCCGGCATTCGAAGTGGATCGACGCCGAACGCGTGGCTGCCGTTCGGCGGCAGCCCCTCGCTCGAGGCGCAGTTCTCGCCACTCGCCCTCATCCCGAGGCTCGCGACGGCGACCCGGCGAGGCCTCCTCGTCGAGCTGTCCGCCAATCCCGCTCAGCCGTTCTACGGTCCCCAGTACGCCGGGTTCGCCGCGGCGTTGCGGCGAGCCGGCGTCCCCGTCGTCCAGTTCCCGACGCCGCTGGGACATGCCTGGGCCGCCATCCGGGACCAGCTGGGGGTGGTCCTCGAGACGTGGGCCGAGCGGATGGTCGCCCTCGGCACGCTGACCGCGTAGGTTCGGGATGCCAGCCCCCATCCTTCGCGCCCGGCGATCGATCGCGACGACGCTGCGCTGGCCGTGGCTCGCCGAGACGCAGAGGCCGCCGACCGCGCTGCTGGCCGCCTACGCGCCGGCCGTCGCCCTGGTGGTCGCCTCGGTCTCGGCGGACCTCGTCGCCCTGACCGGCCGCGACGTTCTCGGCCTGTGGGCGATCCTGCCCGCCGGCCGGGTCGCCGGCAGCTGGCTGGCAGCCGAGACGTCGAGCACGATCCTGCTCCTCATCGCGATCGCGCTCGCGCGAGCGAAGCGACTCGGGTTCTGGCTGGGTCTCGCGGCGCTGACGGCGGCCATCCTCGATCAGGGCCTGGTCGGGCATCACCCTCTCGCCGGGCTTGCCGCCCTCGCCCTCGCCGTCGTCCTGCTGGGGACGCGTGACCGGTATGCCGTCCAGACCGGCGCTCCCGAGATCGCCCTCGCGCTGTCCTGCCTCGGTGCCGGCCTTCTCGCGGCGATCGCCGGCTCGCTGGCCGAGGCATGGCCGCGGCCGGACCTGCCCGGGATGGGCCTGGCGGTCGCCACGTGGCTCGATGGCGGCACGATCGAGGGATCCCGCCTGGCCGCGCCGTCGGCAGCCGCGCTCGTCATCGCCAGGGTGGCCTACGTCGCCGGGGCGGTGCTCGCGCTGGCCCCGGCCGAGGTCGCCATCCCGGCCGGCGAGCTGACGCGCCGATTGGAGGTCCTGCGGCGGCAGGGGCGCGGCGCCCTCCTCCCCTACCAGGCCGGCCCGCTCGCAAGGCCCGTCGTGGATGCCGACGGGACAGCCGTCCTTGCGTTCGCCCGCAGCGGCCGGATCGCGCTCGTCCTGGGCGACCCGGCGGGGTCCGATGCCCGAGTCCGAGCGCTCGTGGCAGGCTGGCTCGCCGAGTGCCGGCTCCGGGACTGGCTGCCGGCCGTCTATCAGGCCACGGACCGGTTTCGTGACCGCCTGGTCGCCGATGGCTGGCATGCCTGGCGGGTCGGAGCCGAGGCCATCCTGGATCCCGTGGCCTTCGATCTCGGCCTGCCCAGACTCGCCAACGTCCGGCACACGGTCCGACGGGCCGAGCGCGCCTCGATCAGGACGGAGTGCTGGGGGCCTGGTGGAGCCGAACCGATGCCGGCGCGGCTGGCCGGGCTCGTGGCCCTCGACGCGGACTGGCGCCGGCGGGCCGGTGTCCGGATCGGGTTCACGGTCGGTGTCTTCGATCCGGACGCCCTCGAGGGAGCGATCGTCACGATCGGGATCGACGCGGACGAGGCGGTTGCGGCCTTCGTGGTCCTGCGGCCGACGGGCGCCGACGGGGGCTGGATGCTCGACGTCATGCGCCGCGGCGGCCGGGCGGCGCCCGGCGCCGTCGAGGCCTGCCTGGTCCGGGCCATCGAGCAGCTCTCCGGCATGGGTGTTCGGCGACTCTCCCTCGGCCTGGCGCCGCTGTATGGGCTGCGCGTGCGCGAGGGACCGCTCGTCGAGCGACTGCTGGCGCTGGCCGCCGATGTCATGCGCCCGATCTACGACGTCCGCGGTCTCGGGTTCTTCAAGGACAAGCTCGACCCTCGCTGGGAGCCGCGCTGGCTGGTGGTCCCGCACCGACAGGTGGCGGTCGGCGCGGCGATCGCCCTGGTCAAGCTGCACCTCGGCGGCTCGTGGCCGCGCGTGGCTGGGTCGCTCCTGGCGCCGCTTCGGAGGCGCGCGGCCGCGCGATGAGTCGCCGCCCCGCCACGGGCGGGCCCGCTCGATCAGCCGACCGGTCGCCAGTAGCCAGGTCCCTTCGGCGTCCGCTGGTGCACGGGCCGCTCGGATCGCAGGGCGATGCGGAGCCACGCGACCGGCGTGAGGACGAGCCACAGCAGCGCGAACGCGACGAGGGCCCCGGACCGGACCGCCCGGGGCCCGGCGCCCGCGCCTCGGGCCTGGCCGTCGTCGAACCGCTCGAGCGCGTCGAACGCCAGCCCAAACGCCCCGACCCCGTAGGCGGCGGCCACGCCCAGGATCACGTTCCGACGCCGCCGACCCGCGCCACCCATGAACGTGCCCAGCAGGAAGACGCCGAGCAGCGTCTGGGCAGCGTACGCGGCGAGATCGAACCGGCCCCGCAGCGGAACCTGTCGGTCGACGAGCCGCGGCAGGACCAGCCGCAGGTCCCGCAGGACCGCCCCCTCCGCCCATCGGAGGCGCTGGCGGAGGAGATCCGCGACGTCGGTGACCGGCTGCTCCCAGACCTCGATGTCCTCGAGCCATCGAACCCCGATGCCGGTGCCGAGGAACACGCTCGTGGACAGCTCGAGATCCTCGCACAGGGCGGTGGCCGGCCAGCCACCGGCCGTCGACAGGGCGGCGCCACGCAGCGCCATGCCGTTCCCGCGGAACTCGCTGCCACCGCCAAGCCGCCACCGTCCGGACTGGATCGCCCCGTCGAGGGTCTCTTCGTCGTCCTGGACCATCCGCAGGAGGCGAGCTCGGCGCGACGAGCCGGCTGGCAGGAGCATCCGACGCCGGGCCGTCACCGCGGGCTGGCCGTCGTGCGCCGCGGCGGCGACCCGGCGGACGAAGCCCTCGCCGACCCGAGCATCCGCGTCGAGGACGATCACGAGGTCGTCGGGGGCGAGCGCCGGCACGCATGCGGCGAGGGCGGCGCCCTTGCCGCTCGGCCCCATGCCGCGGCGAACGACGCCGGCTCGATCACCGATCCCGAGAGCGGCGATCGCGGCTCGAGCGACGCGGCCGGTCCCGTCCGTCGATCGGTCGTCGATGAGGCGCACCTCGAAGCCGAGCCGCCCGTCCGGGGTCCGGAGATCCTGGCGCGACAGGTCCGCGATCACGTCCGGGACGACGGAGGCCTCGTCACGGGCCGGGACGACGACGAGCACGGCGCCCGGATCGGAGGGCGGCCCGAGCCGGGGCAGGCCAGCCACCGGGCCGGGCCGGTCGTCCCGGCGTCGGGAAGCCGCTCGAGCAGATCGTCCCGCCGCGACCAGCGCAACGGCGATGGCCGGAACGGACGCCGCAGCCGCGAGCGTCAGCCGCGAGGCCATCTGCGATCGGCCGGCCGCCGCTCCGGCGAGCAGCGCTCCGGCGGACACCGCCGCGGCCCGGGCGCGGAGCGCATCGGTCATGGCGGCAGGTTCCTCACCTCGGTCGGCGTCGCCGGGTCCGGCGGCCGGCCGAACCGGGACGCGACGATCGTACGACGCGGGCACCTGGGGACCGCGGGTAGGGCGGAGCCGGCGGCACGCGGCGAGATGACGGCCAGCCTGGCCCTGGTCGCTGCGCTGCTCGCCGCGGCAGCCCCGTATCCGGCCCTGAACCACGGTCCTGCGGTCCTGGCGCTTCGGACCGCCCTCGACGACGTGGTGCCACTCGTGCCGGCAGCCGTGGTGCCGTACCTCTCGTTCTTCGTCTTCTTCATCGGCTCGGCCGTCGTCTTCCTCGTGCGCCGCCGAGCCACGTTCCTGGCAGGCGCGGTCGCGACGCTCGTCACGCTGGGGGCGAGCTACACGATCTACGCCGTCGCGCAGTCGTACATCGCGCCGCCAGCCCTGACGGGCAACGGGCCGTTCGAGAAGGTCCTTGGACTCGTCTTCGCGGTCGACCCGAGGTACAACGCGTTCCCGAGCCTCCACGCGGCCGTCTCGACCGTCTGGGCCGGCCAGTGGCTGCGCAGCAGGGTCAGGGGCAGCCGGCTGATGGTGGGATGGGCCGCCCTCATCGTCGCGTCGACCGTCCTGACGAAGCAGCACTACGTCGCCGACGCCGCCGCCGGCGTGCTGCTCGGCCTCGGGGCCTCTCGCCTGGCGGCCGCCCTCGTCCACGAGTGGGACCGCGCCAGGTGGTGCCCCCAACCGGATTCGAACCGGTGATCTCCACCTTGAAAGGGTGGCGTCCTGGGCCTCTAGACGATGGGGGCGCCGCGGCGGGCGAGTGTACCGCTTCGACCTGGCCCGCCCACGCCAGCCGGGGCGCCCGGCCCGATCAGGTCCCGGACTTCCAGAGCAGCGCCAGGAGCACCGTCGCGGTGAAGCAGGCGATCGCCGCGAGGCCGACGATCCCGCCGGCGATCCCGAGGGCGACCGCGCGACCGGTGGCACCCGCCGAGCCCGCGCGCCACAGCTGGATGAGGCAGGCGAGCGCGACCGACGCGAACGCGAGGCCGAGCACGGCGAAGCCGGAGCTGAGCATCGGGATCTGCGTCGTGTCGCGGACGCGAAGGATCGCATAGGCGATGAACGCCGCCGACCCGAGGAAGGCGATACCGATGACGAGGCGAATGGGTGTCGGTGTCAGGCGCATCGGTCCGGGAGCGTAGCAGGCTCCCGCGGGGGATCAGTCCGCGCCGGGAGATCCCGCACCGAGGGCGGGCTCGCCATCGGCGCGCGTCCGGTGGTAGACCGCGACGTTGTAGGACAGGCGCGGCCGCCGGAGGGTCGCGGCGAGGGCGCTGCCTCGTTCGCCGAACGCGGCGACGAGGAAGTCGGTGGCGTCCTCGACCGTCTCGAAGGTCCACCAGCAGTGCAGGACGCGGAGCCGGAAGCCGCCCTGCAGGAAGGGCCCGTTGCGCTGGCTCCAGGCGCCGTACTCGGGCCGGTCGGCCTCGGCCAGCCGGGAGACGTCGTCGCGACCATAGTCATGGACCACGAGCTGGCGACCGCCCGGGCGGAGCACCCGGTCGACCTCGGCCTCGTCGCCGGCGTCCGGCCCGCGAAAGGACGACCACAGGCCGACGACGGCGTCGACGCTGCCATCCGGGCCCGGCAGGCGCAGTGGTCGCGCAGCCGACGCCTCGACGATCCGCGCTCCGAGCGCGCGGACCGCCGCCGTCACGGGGCTGCCCGCCCCGTCGACGATCACCACGTCCCGTTCGGCGACCGGCCCCAGCGCGTCGAGGCCGCGGGCGATCTTCGCCTCCATGTCGAAGGCCGGGCGGAGGCGCGCGGCGAGATCGGCGGGCAGGTCGAATGGGAGTTGCGACACGCGGGCGAGTATAGGTGCGGGTATCAGCGCCCCCGGAGCAGCAGCCGGCCACGCGCCGCCGGCTCGGTCAGGTCCGGCGGATCCCCGCGATGGCCCCCGACCGCGGCGCGACCTTGAGGACCGGCTGCCCGCCGACACGTCCGATCGCGGGACCCGCGTGCCCGGGCAGGTCGATGATGGCCGCCGACCGGCCGCCGCCATCGGTGAGCGTCCCGTCGAGGGGGATGACGGCAGGCTCGGTCCCGGCGTTGACGACCACGACGAGCGAGGCGTCCTCGTCTCCCGGCGCGTGCCGCTCGAAGGCGAGCCACCCTGCGTCCGCGCCGAGGATCTGGAGCTCGCCGTGGCGCAGCAGCGGTTCGGCATGCCGCGCCGCGAATGCCGCCCGGACGAAGGCGAGCAGCTCGTGATCCCAGCGCGATTCGTCCCACGGGAACGCCCGCCGGCAATCGGGATCGAGCCCGCCACGGAGCCCGATCTCACCGCCGTAGTAGAGGCACGGGGCGCCCGGTAGCGTCGCCTGGAGCAGGACCGCGAGCTCGATCGCGGCGCGGTCGCCACCCAGCAGCGACGCGAGCCGTGGGCTGTCGTGGCTGTCCATGAGATTCAGCTGGACCGACGTCACGTCCGGGTCGTACGCCGAGAGCAGCTCCTCGAGCCGGGCGGCGAAGCCCGGGCCGTCGGTCCGCTCGGTCCGGCCGTACTCGTGGTGCGACCGGAGGAGCGGCTCGTTGAGCGACTCGCCCGCGACGAACCCGATGATCGCCTCGGCCAGCGGGTAGTTCATCAGCGCATCGAACCGCTCGTTCGACGTCCAGTCCGGGGCAACGTCCCAGATCTCCCCGACGATGTAGGCCTCGGGATTGATCGCCCGGCAGCGGCGCCGGAACTCGGCCCAGAACGCCGGATCCTGGATCTCGCCCGGGACGTCGAGGCGCCAGCCGTCGATGCCGAACCGGAGCCAGTGCTCCGCCACGGACCACAGGTACTCGCGCACTGCCGGCTCGTCGATGTTGAGCTTCGGCAGCGCGGGCAGGTCCCACCAGGCCTGGTAGCCGAGCCGCCGCAGCGAGTCGCCGCTGCCGCCCGCCGGCCCGGCATGGGGCTCCGACCGGCCGAACGCCGATCGGACGTGGGCCCCCGGGTACGGATCGAGCGGCAGGCCGGCGGCCAGACCGGCTTCGTCGACGTGGAACCAGTTGCGGTACGGCGATGAGGCGCCGTTCTCGACGACATGGTGGAACGGCCAGAACCCGCGGCCGGTGTGGTTGAAGACCCCATCGAGGACGACCCGCATCCCACGGCCGTGGGCGGCGTCCAGCAGCTCCTGCAGCGCAGCGTTGCCACCGAGCAGCGGATCCACCGTGAAGTAGTCGTACGTGTGGTAGCGGTGGTTGGAGGCCGACTGGAAGATCGGGTTGAGATAGAGCGCGTTCACCCCGAGGCCCGCGATGTAGTCGAGGCGCTCCACGATCCCCAGGAGATCGCCGCCCTTGAAGCCGTGCGTGGTCGGCGGCGCGTCCCAGTCCTCGAACGGGCCGGGTCGCGCGACGCGCTCGCTCCGGGCGAAGCGATCCGGAAAGACCTGGTAGAAGACCGCATCCCGGACCCACGCGGGCGTGTCGACGGTCATCCGGTGATGGACCTCCTGCTGTCCGGGATGCTCGGAGCCGAGACGGGTCGCGAGGGTCCGGCGAGATCCGGGCCGATGCGATACTGACGGCGATGCCGATCCTCGCACGCCGGCGGCCATCGGGTCTCGGCCGACTCGCCTGCGCGCTGGCGATCGTCGCGCTCGTCGGCAGCGCGTGCTCGCCCTCGCCGTCCGGGAGCCCGTCCGGCAAGCCCTCCAGCTCCGGCGCGACGGCGAGCCAGCCCGCCGCAGCGGCCCCGACCTGCGGCCCGATCGCGCCCGTCGTCGCCCGGCCATGGTGGGTCGACACGACGTTCTACGAGGTCTTCGTCCGAAGCTTCTTCGACGCGAACGGAGACGGGACGGGCGACCTCGACGGCCTGACGGGCCACCTCCCGTACCTCCACGACCTCGGCGTCGGCGCGCTGTGGCTCATGCCGATCGCCGAGTCCGGCAGCTACCACGGCTACGACGTCATCGACTACACGAAGGTCGAGCCGGACTACGGCGATGCCGCGGCGTTGAAGCGCCTCGTCGCGGCGGCCCACGCCGCCGGGATCCGGGTGATCCTCGACTTCGTCGTCAACCACACCTCGAACCGGAACGCCTGGTTCGAGGACGCCATCGCCGGCGGCAGCCACCGCGACTGGTACCTGTGGTCCCCCACCGATCCCGGCTGGCCGGGGCCCGTCGGCGGCAACCCGTGGCACCCGGTCCCAGCCGGCTCGTCGCACGCCCCGGGCGCGTTCTACTACGGGGTCTTCTCGGACCAGATGCCGGACCTGAACCTCACCAATGCCGACGCGACGGCGGCCATCCATCAGGCCGCGGACTTCTGGCTGACGGACATGGACGTCGACGGCTTCCGGATCGACGCCGCGCCGTATCTCATCGAGGACGGCAAGGGCGCCCAGATCAACACGCCCGAGACCTACGCCTGGCTGGCCGCGTTCCGGGACGACATCCACGCCACGAAGCCGGATGCCATGGACGTCGGCGAGGTCTGGCAGGCCCGGGCGATCTCGGCGAAGTACGTCAACCAGGGCTCGCTCGACATGGCCTTCGACTTCGGGATCGGGCCGGCGATCCTCAACGCCGTCCAGGGCGGCGACGCGACGTCGCTCGTCGCGGGCCAGGACGAGGTCGCGAACCGCTACACGGCCGGGCCGGCCGGGACGTTCCTGTCGAATCACGACCAGGTGCGCTGGCTCACCGGCTTCAAGGGCGACGCCGAGGCGGCCAAGCAGGCGGCGGCGCTCCTCCTCACCGGCCCCGGCGTGCCGTTCCTCTACTACGGCGAGGAGATCGGCCTGACCGGCGCCAAGCCGGACGAGAACATCCGCCGGCCGATGCCCTGGACGTCGTCGAGCCCGACCTTCGGGTTCACGAGCGGCACGCCGTGGGAGGCCATGGGCGATGGGGCGTTGACGGCCAACGTGGCCAGCGAGGCGGCCGACCCGGCGTCGCTCCTGGCCGCGTATCGCGCGCTGGTCCACCTCCGGAGCGAGCATCCCGCGCTGCAGCACGGCGGCGTGACCCGGATCACCGCCTCGTCTCGAAGCGTGGCGGCGATCCTCCGGACCTCGCCCGAGGAGCAGCTCCTCGTCGTCTCCAACCTGCGCGCCGAGGCGGCGAGCGGCGTGACCCTCCAGCTCGACGGCGGCCTCTGCGGCGCGCCGTCAGCCTCGGTGATCTTCCCAGCCACCCTCGCGAGCTCCGCCGTCGCCGCGCCGGCGCTCGATGCGGCCGGCGGCTTCGCGGGCTACGTCCCGCTGCCCACGATCCCACCGCACGCCACCGTGGTGATCTCGCTCAGCCGATAGATCACGTGCACCGTGGGCAGCGACGAGACGGCCCGAAAGACGCGACCTGGCGGCAACGGCGCGACCTGGCGGCAACGGCGCGACCTGGCGGCAACGGCGCGACCTGACGGCAACGGCGCGACGGCCCGCGCCGCCCGCCCGGGACACGGAGTCTCTGTCAAATGTCGGCGTGGGCGACACCGCGTCGCCCGAATCGACCCTGGCGCTGTCAGATGTCGTCGGACGGGCACAGGTGACAG
>JACQEG010000089.1 GCA_016200665.1 Chloroflexota bacterium
GATGAGGCACCGGATCGGCAGGCCCGTCGCGCCGCGCGGTCGCGGCCCGATGTGATGGCGAGCCCGCGGCCGGGTGGCGTTGAGCAGCTGCAGGATCGGCAGGACGAAGGCGGCGGTCTTGCCGGTGCCGGTCTGCGCGCCGGCGAGGACGTCACGGCCCGCGAGGACCAGCGGAATGGCCTCCGCCTGGACGGGCGTGGGCTCGGTGTAGCCCTCGGCCGCCACGGCGCGGAGGAGCTCGGGCGTCAGCCCGAGGCTGTCGAATGACATGTGCGTATGCGCTCCTGATCGACGGCCCGCCCGCTGCTACCTGCAGCAGGGACCGGTCAGGGCGTGACGTGGGTGGTCCAAATGGGACGGTTGGGGTTCAACCTGGGCGCTGACCGGAGCGCCCGAACCGCATCGAGGTGTTGCACGGTAGCAGGTTTTCGCCGGAACGACCATTCGTTCGATTGCGCAGATTGCCGGCCATCACCGCTCGAACGCGACCGTCGGGCGATCGGATGACAATGCGGCCATGACGACCGACCACCAGGACCACGCGGGCCACGACCACGCGGATCACGACCATGGCGGCCACCACCACGAGCACGTCTCCTACGCCGATGCCGTCCAGGCGTGGCGCGCGGACAAGGACGACGCATTCCGAACCGCCCTCGACAGCCCGATCCCGGCGGAGAACCGGGCGGGCTTCCTCGGGCTCCCCTACTTCCCGGTCGAGAAGGCTTCGAGCCGTCCTCGCTCTTCGTCCCGTTCATGGATGCCACGACGGGCACCGAGTCATACGGCGCCGGTCGGTATCTCGACCTCGAGCCGGAGGCGGACGGGTCGTACGCCCTCGATTTCAACCTCGCCTACCACCCGCTGTGCGTCTACGACCCGAAGTACTCGTGCCCCCTCACCCCAGCGGAGAATCGCCTCCCGATCCGGATCGAGGCCGGCGAGCGGCTGTAGCCGCCGCGATCAGGCGCCGCGATCAGCCGCGGACCTTCGCCTCGATCGGGGTCGCCAGCGCGGCACCCCAGGCGCGAGCCGCCGCCAGCTCGCCCTCGACGAGGGCGTCCTCCTGGGGGGCCTTGGACCGGATGAGGAAGCTCCGGCTGGGACCGACGAGCCGAAAGCCCGCCGAGCGCAGGCGCCTGGCGAACCCACCCGCGGCCGAGCCGGTCAGGATGGCGGGACCGTTGATCCGCGTGTCGAAGGCGGCGGCCGGAGTGGCCTTCATCTTCGGGCGCGCCTTCTCCAGCCACTCGCGGATCCCGGATCCCCGGGAGAGCAGCGGCGACGTCGCCCGGAGGGCCGCGCTGGCACGGGTCCTGACGGTCGTCATGCCGTGGACGTGGGTGGGCCCGCCGACGACGAGCAGCTCGACGCCCACCGGGATCTCCGTCGGAGCCTCGGAGACCTCGACGGTCTCGACCGGCAGGTGCTCGGCGATGCCGTCGGCGATCGCGTCTGCGACGCGCTTGGTGTTCCCGAACATCGACTCGTAGACGACCAGGGCACTCATCGGGGTCCTCCATCTCGCGCTTGTGCAGCGAGAGGGTCGGTCGGACGCGGCGTGGCCAACAGGGCCGGACGACCCCTCCGGACAGCCCGCGCGTCAGGCGACGGATGCCTAGACTGCGAGCCGATGACGGACCAGGGTGTCGGGCAGCTCGCCGGGGGACGGCTCATGCACGTCCTGGAGACGCGCGGCGGGATCGCCTCCGATGGCTCCCCCGGCGGACCGGCCGCCACGGGCATGCTCCTGCAGCACCGCGAGGCGCTCGTCTACACCCTCTCGAAGGCGGCCGCCCTGGAGCACCTCGTCATGCTCCAGTACCTCTACGCGGCGTTCTCGATGAAGGACCGCGACGACGAGGGCCTGTCCCCGGACCAGCTTGCCGCGGTCAAGCGCTGGCGCCACACGATCCTCGAGATCGCGGGCCAGGAGATGCTCCACCTGGCGCTCGTCCAGAACCTGCTCACGGCGGTCGGTGCGGCACCGGTCCTCGGCCGGCCGAACTTCCCCCTGCCGCCGCACGCCTATCCGGCCGGGATCCAGATGGCCCTCCTGCCGTTCGGCGAGACCTCGCTGCGGCACTTCGCCTACCTCGAGCGACCCGAGGGAATGGCGATCGACGACGCCGAGGCGTTCGCGGCGCTCGACAAGGCCGCGCCGCTGCCGCGCGCGCAGGAGGACGAGATCGGGCCGCGGCTGCAGGACTTCGAGACGATCGGCGTGCTCTATCGGGCCGTGGAGAGCGGCCTCGGCCATCTCGTCGATCAAATGGGCGAGCGGACGCTGTTCCTCGGGCCGCCCGCGGCGCAGGCGACGGAGGAGCACTTCCGCTGGCCGGAGCTCGTCCCCGTGACGGATCTCGCCTCCGCCCGGGCGGCCATCGACACGATCGTGGAGCAGGGCGAGGGCGCGCGCGGCGAGTGGCGACACGCGCACTTCGGCCGGCTCGTCGAGATCCTCGACGAGTTCATGGAGCTGCGGTCGTCCGATCCGTCGTTCGAGCCCGCCCGGCCCGTGCTGGCGGCGTGCGTCCGCGAGCGTGAGGATGGCCTGCCGGTCCCGATCATCACGGAGCCGTTCACGAATCGGTGCATGGACCTGCTGAACGCGATCTACGAGGTCCTGCTCCAGCTCCTGGCCCGGTACTTCGCCCACACCGACGAGACGGAGGCCCAGCTCGCCGTGCTGGCGGACGTCGCGGTGACCCTGATGTTCGGCGCGATCAAGCCACTGGGCGGCCTCGTGACGCGGCTGCCGGTCGGGCCCGACCGGCCCGGGGCGACGGCCGGACCGACGTTCGAGCTGTTCTACTCGGTGGACTACCTCCTGCCGCATCGCGACGCCGCCTGGGCGGTCATCGAGGAGCGGCTCCGGAGCGTCGCCGAGCTGGCGGTGAAGTGCCGCGAGTCGTGCTCGCCGCTCTACATGCCCCCGCTCATCAAGGTGACCGACGCCCTGCGCACCCAGGCCGATCGCCTGGCCGCGGCTCGCTGACTCGCCTCCGCGGCCGGTCGCGGCCGCCGGCTCCCCCACCGCTCGCGGTCACGTTTCCTGCCAGATGCCACCCAGGTGAGCCTTCGTCATCGCTCCAGGGTGAACGCCGCTGCGGTTCGTCCCGAGCCGAACGTGGCTTGGGATGAATCACGACCATACGGGCCGCATCGACAGTGATTCCGCTGACCAAGGCTCGTGTGAGTGGCGTCTGACAAGAAGTCCGCGGCCGCTCGGGTCTTGGGGCGCGAGTGCCTCGCGGTGACTCTGGCGGCGGCGCGCGCCTAGGCCTGCTCGACGAAGGGCTTGCGCCACTCCGGCGCCGGGAACGGGTTGGCGAAGTACTCGGTCATCTTCACGACCTTGCCGTCGCGGAGCTGGCCGATCCCGACGTAGCTGAC
>JACQEG010000107.1 GCA_016200665.1 Chloroflexota bacterium
ACTAGGTGGGGGCGGTTCAGACCCGTTCGGGCAACCGGTTAAGAAACGCCAACGCGCCTGCGCCCGTGGCCGACGCTGCCGGACGTGACCTGTAGGATCGGCCGGCCGATGCGAACCGCCGTGGCGAATCACCTCCGACGCCTCGCTGCCATCGGCGCGGCGCTTGTGCTCCTCGGCTGCGGACCGGCACCGACGGCCTCGTCACTATCCCCGGCGCCCACGTTCGCCGCGGCCGCGAGCCCCTCCCCGGGCCCATCGGTCGATGCGGCATCCGTCTACGCCGCGATCGCCGCCCAGATCGAGCAGATCCGCGGCCTGCAGCCGACCGCCGACATCGCGCCGGTCCTCCTGGACGCCGACCAGTTCCGGGCGAACCTCACGGCCGACTTCGATCGCAACAACGCGCCGGCTGTCGTGCGCTTCACGCAGGAGCTCTACATCGAGCTCGGGCTGCTGCCGCCGGGGAGCTCGCTGCGGGACGCCTACCTCGACCTCCAGGCGGGCCAGGTGGCGGGCTACTACTCGGCCGACAGGAAGCAGCTGTTCGTGGTCAGCCGATCGGGCGGGGTGGGCCCGACCCAGCGCGTCACCTACGCCCACGAGTTCACCCACCAGCTGCAGGACCAGCACTTCGATCTGACGAAGCTCCTCGGGACCGCCACGGACCAGGGCGATCGAACCCTCGCCCGTGTCGGCCTGCTCGAGGGAGACGCCGTGACGGCCCAGATGACGTGGATGACCGCCAACTTGACCGCGGCGGACCTCGCCCAGCTGCTCGCCGACGCGTCCGATCCTGCCGCCCTCGTAGCACTCCAGCGGGCCCCGGCGATCCTTCGGACGATGGCCCTCTACCCGTATTCGGAGGGCCTCGCTTTCGTCGACGCGCTCATGGCCAAGGATGGCTACGCATCCGTGAACGCCGCGTTCGCGGACCCGCCGGCCTCGACCACCCAGATCCTGCACCCGGAGCTCTACATGGCGGGCGTCCAGCCGGTCGAGGTCCCGCTGCCGGCCGGCCTCGCCGGCAGCCTCGGGGCCGGCTGGAGCCGGCTCGGCGAGGACACGGTCGGCGAGCTCCAGGTCCGGGCCTGGCTTGCGGCCAATGGGGTCGACGCGGCAACGGCCGCGACGGCGGCCAGCGGCTGGGCGGGTGATCGCGTCGCGATCTTCGAGGGCCCCGCTGGCCAGGTCGCGCTCGCCATGATCATCCGCTGGACCAGGACCACCGACGTCGCCGAGTTCGCCGGCGCCTGGGACGTCGTCAGGAGCAGGGTGGCGGGGAACTGGATCTACGACGGCGTGCTCGGCGACAACCAGGTGGGGATCCTCATCGGCCCGACGCAGGCCCTCGCGGAACGGCTGGACGCGGCGCTCCGGCCCTAGCGCTACATCGACTCCGGGGCCGAGATCCCGAGCAGACCCAGGGCGTTCGCGAGCGTGATCCGGGCGGCCTCGACGAGCGCCAGGCGCCCGGCCGAGCGCTCGGGCTCCGCGGGGTCGACGACGCGGGCATCGCGGTAGAAGGCATGGAACGCCGTCGCGAGCTCTGTCGCGTAGGTCGTGATCGCGTGCGTCTCCTGGGCGGTCGCGGCGTCCTCGACGACCTCGGGGAAGCGGACGACGACACGCGCGAGCCGGCCTTCCTCCGGGCCAGCCAGCAGGCCGGAGACGCTCCTCGCCCGGGTGAGGCCGCTGTCGGCAGCCTTGCGCAGGATCGACGCGATCCTCGCGTGCGCGTACTGGACGTAGTAGACAGGGTTCTCGCTCGACTGCCGGCGGGCGAGCTCGATGTCGACGTCCATGTTGACGTTCGCCCCGCGGCTCGCGAAGTACCACCGCGCGGCATCCGCTCCGAGGTCGCCGAGGAGCTCGTCGAGGGTGATGAACGTGCCGGCCCGCTTCGACATCGAGATCTCGACGCCGTCCCGCACGAACCGGACCCAGCCGGTGAGGATCATCTCGACCGCGGCCTTGTCGTAGCCCATCGCCGCGGCGGCGTTGCGGACGCGCGCGACCGTGCCGTGATGGTCCGCGCCCCAGACGAAGATCAGGTGATCGAACCCGCGGCTGAACTTCTGGACGAGGTAGCCGACGTCGGCCGCGAAGTAGGTTGGCTGGCCGTTGGCCCGGATGAGCACCCGGTCCTTGTCGTCGCCGAGCGCGGTCGAGCGGAACCACAGGGCCCCGTCCTGGTCGTACAGGTGGCCGCCGGCCCGCAGCCGCTCGATCGCCTGCTCGACCCAGCCCTCCGCGTGGAGGCTGCCCTCGGTCGTCCACGCGTCGAAGTGGACCCCGAGCACCGCGAGCGAGGCCTCGATGCCGGCGCGGATCCGTTCCGAGGCCCAGCGGCCGACGGCCCACTCACGCTCCTCACGGCCCGCGTCCGACAGCCCGGCCACGCCGGCGAGGTCCCCCGGCAGGGCCCCGGCGAGGTCGGCCACGTAGTCGCCGTGATAGCCGTCCTCGGGCAGGGGCTGGTGGTGGCGGATCGCCAGCACCGACGCGCCGAGATTGCGCACCTGCGTGCCGGAATCGTTGAAGTAGTACTCGCGCGTGACCCGCTGGCCGCCGGCTTCGAGGACGCGCGCCAGCAGGTCGCCGACGAATGCCCCGCGGGCGTTGCCGACGGTCAGCGGGCCGGTCGGGTTGGCGGAGACGAACTCGACGTTGACGTGGCGCGGCGAAGGTCCCGCTGGCGTCCGGCCCCAGTCGGCCGGCCGCTCGAGGGCGGCCATGGTGCGCCGCTCGAGGGCGGCGTCACGGACGACCAGGTTGACGAACCCGGGGCCGGCCACGGCCGCCCGGAGGATCGGGAAGGCGGGATCCCGGTCCGCCAGGGCGTTCAGGCCCGCGGCGAGCGCCGCCCCGATCTGCGGTGGGGCCATCCGGAGCGGCCGGGCCAGGCGCAGCGCGAGGTTCGTGGCGAGATCGCCGTGCTCGGGATTGCCCGGCCGCTCGACCTCCACCGCGCCCCCGAGCTCGCCGGCGGCCGCCGGCAGGGCACCGACGGTCGCCGCCTCGGCCAGCCCGAGCCGGATGGCGTCTCGCACGGCATCGCGGAGTGTCTGCGTTTCGACGCCGTCGTTGTCGCTTTGGGACCTCACGGTTGACATGGTAGACAGCCTCGTTCTTGCACTTCGGACGACACCGGAGTGCACCGTTGCACTCCGCACTGCCCTAACGCTTCGGCGCGCCGAGCGTTCACCTTGGTTGATCGTCTCCAGTGGGATCGGAGCCTCGATCGCTCAGGGCGAAGGCACCACGCCATGGGACCTCGGCGCACCAGCGTGACGGAACGCACCAGTTTCGTTGGGGGGGTGCTGCGGATAGGTGCAGTTACGTAGGGTTAAGTGGGGCCCATAGGTACTAGACTCGGGCAGGACCTTCGTGCACACTACGGCTCCCGATCGGCTGCGGACTCACTCAGTCGACCCTCCGAAACGGGCGGACGCTAGCCCGGTCAGGAAATTCGGGGGACGGTCTCATACACGGTCCGGTCCAGGTGGGGAAAGCGGGAGGAAACATCGGATATGACTCGAAGCAAGTGGATGGCACTGATTGGCGCGGGGCTGCTGACCCTCTCGGTCGCCGGCATCGCCCTGGCCAGCACCAACCTCCTCGCCGGTCAGGTGGGGATCACCCTCGGCTCGAAGGACAAGACCGGCACTGAAGATTGTGCCGGCATCGAGGTTCCGGACGGGCAGGTGTTCCTGCACTTCGTCCTGACGCAGACGACCGACAGCGACGGCAGTATCGACGCGACGTTCTCGAATCCTGCCGGCACCTTCCATCAGGACCACAAGACGAAGGCCGCTGGGGGCACCCTTCAGTGGGACGGCTACGTCACCGGCGACGCTGACACCGTCCTCGAGAGCGCCGTGACGTCGGCCGACGGCGACAACCTCGTCCTCAGCCACGCGTGCTTCGGCGCCCCGGCCGAGAGCCAGCCCGCCGAGAGCCAGCCGGCCGAGAGCGAAAGCGCTCCGCCGAGCTTCACCTCGACGGAAGAGCCCGCCACGGATGTCCCGAGCGAGCCGAATACGGCCACCGTGCCGACCAGCGGCACCTCCGGCCCGTCTGACAGCAGCTGGCTGCTCGTCGCGGCGCTGGGCGTCATCCTCGCGAGCGTGGTCGTCATGACCCCGGCGCGAGCCAAGAACCGCCGCTAGCCTGCGGTCCCCCGCGTGGGACCTGACCGCGAGACCCTGAGAGAGGGCCCGGGAAACCGGGCCCTCTCTTCTTGTTCCCGGGCGGGTCCATCGGGAGCCGAACGATCGGTGCTGGAACCATGAGCGGGCCCGGGAATTCCGGCCCGCCTCTCGTGTCGTTCGGATCTGACGGCGTCGGCCGTCGTCGCGCTGCGGGCGCTGGCAGCGATCTGGGCGTAGCCCGGCGGAGCGTCGCCCGCTCGGGCGTGGGCTACGGCGTGGGCTGGGGCAGCGCGGCGATCTGGGCGTCGATCGAGGCGAGCGTCGCCTGCGTCTTGGCGATCAGCCTCAGGAGCTGGGCGTTCGCCTTGTCGCTCGGCTTGACGAGGCCCTGGAGGTGGGCGAGATGACGGGCCACCGTGTCACGTAGCCCGAGCAGGGTGGCGCGATCCTGGGCGGCCTGGGCAACGGCCTGATCGACCTCCTGGTCGTAGGCGTTGGAGGCCGCGTCGGCCGCGGCACCGTTGCCGGCGCCGAGGGCCCCGCTGATCTCGTCGATCCGCTCGTTGAGGAGCGCCTGCTGGGCGTCCGAGCGGGCGTTGCCGCCCGACGGCAGGAGGGCGGTCTCGACCCAGACCCGGACCGGGTACAGCGGGCCGCCCGGTGTCGCAGCCGCGCCGGCCACGGTGCCGCACCCGATGGCCAGCGCGGCCACGAGCGCGAAGGGGGCGAGGCGCCGCGCGCCGACCCGGAAGGCCGACAGGACGTCCAGCCGATGGGACGCGGGCGCCGGGGCGCCGGCGGGCATCGCCGTGCGGGCGTGCTCCATGACGGCGGTCCGCATCCGGTGGCTGGCGAAGCGGTCCGGCGACAGGCGCGCGCTGACGTAGGTCCGGAGCTCCCGCTCCAGGTCCTCGCCGGCGATCGCCGTCAGCGCGTCCCGCTCGTCCATGTCGTCCATCATGCTTGCGTTTCCGAGGTGGCTCCGGCAGGCGCCTCGCCCGGCCCGTCGACCCCGCCACCGAGCTCGATCCCGAGCGAGCGGCGGAGGGCTCCGATGGCCCGGAACTGCAACCCCCGGATGGTGCCCTCCTGGCGGCCCATCGCCTCAGCGGCCTCGCGGGCGGACAGCCCGGAGAAGAACCGCAGCGCGATGACCTCTCGTTGGTCCTCCGTCAATGCGGCGAGCGCGATGGCGACGGCGTTGAGGTCGTCACGGAGGACCGCGATGACCTCGGGCCCGGCGTCCTCGGCCGCCCGATTGGTGGCCGCCTCGAGCTCGGATGTCTCGCGGCGGGTTCGTACGTGATCGATGACCGTGTTCCTGGCCAGCCGGAAGAGCCAGCCTCCGAACGGGATGCCCCTCGCGGTGAACCGCGGGAGCGCCTCCAGGGCCTTGACGAAGACGAGCTGCGTCAGGTCCTCCGCGTCGCTCGGATTGCCGACGCGGCTGGCGACGAAGCGATAGACCGCCACGTGATACGTGTCGAAGATCGATCCGAAGGCCTGCAGGTCGCCCTGCTGGGCCTGGGCCACGAGGCGGTCGATCGTCTCGTCGTTCATCGGGGGTAACGCGATTACGTGCCGCGCGTTACGCCACGCGGCGCGCGGGCAGCGCCACGCGCACGCGATCGCTGCCGCGGCGGAAGGCCAGCGACTCGAAGCCCGCCTCGGCGATGAGCCGGTAGGCCTCGTCCAGCCGCCAGGCGAACCAGTCGTGGCGGTGGGCATCGGAGCCGGCGACGACCCGCTCGCCGCCCAGCGCCCGGTACTGCGCCACGGTGGCGGGCGCGGGGTAGGTCTCGCCCACGAGGTGACGCAGGCCGCTGCTGTTGACCTCGAGCGCGACCCCGGCCTCGACGATCGCGCGGAGAGCCGGCTCGTACAGGTCCGGCCGGTCCGCGAGCTGGGCCGTGGTGACGAACGGGTGGAGGTAGCGCTTCACGACGTCGAAGTGGCCGATCGTGTCGAACATGCCCGACTGCGCTGCCCCGATCACCTGGTCAAGGTACGGTGCCACGATCTCGTCGACGGTCCGACCTTCGACCCATGACCTGACTCGCGATCGGATGTAGGGCGAGTCCGGCCACTCGTGGACGGAGCCGATGACGTAGTCGTAGCGGTGCCGCGCGAGATGCTCGCGTGCCTCCTCGTGCCACGCTCGATGGTAGGTCAGCTCCACGCCGAACCGGATCGTCACGCCGCGTGGGCCCCAGCGCTCGGCCGCGTCGCGCACCGTGCGCTCGCGGTCGGTGAAGGAGGCGTAGCGGTAGGCCGGATCGCGCGGGTCGAAGTCGACGTGATCGGTGATCGCGATCTCCGGGATCCCACGGGCCAGCGCCTCCGCCGCGTAGGCGTCGATCGGCACGCTGCTGTCGGGCGACTGGTCGGTGTGGAGGTGCGCGTCGAGCGGCAGGTCGCGGGCCTGTGGGTCGGCGCCGGCACGGGCAGGCCCCGTCGTCGGCGCCTCCCAGGGACGATCGGCGAGCTTCACCCGGCGATGATCCCCAGCTCCCGGCCCACCCTGTCGAACGTCTCGAGGGCGCGGTCGAGGTGCTCGTCGGTGAGCGCAGCCGTGACGATCGTTCGCAGCCTCGACTGGTCCATCGGCACCGTTGGGTAGACCACCGAGGTGGCGAACACGCCCTCCTCGAACAACCGATTGGAGAAGCGGATCGCGGCGTCCGGGTCGCCGACGATGATCGGCGTGATCGGCGTCTCCGATCGGCCGGTGTCGAACCCGAGCCGGGCCAGCTCGGCCTTGAAGCGCGCCGTGCTGGCCCACAGCCGTTCGATGAGCCACGGCTCGTCCTGCATGACCTTGATGGCCTCGCGGCACGCCGCGGCGACGGCTGGCGGATGCGAGGTCGAGAAGAGGAACGGCCGGGCGCGCTGGATCAGGAGGTCCCGCAGCGCCTGGGACCCGGCGACGTAGCCGCCGAGGACGCCGACGGCCTTCGACAGCGTGCCGACCTGGACCTGGACGCGGCCCTCGAGCCCGAAGTGGCTGACCGAGCCACGGCCGGCCTTGCCGAGCACGCCGGACGCATGCGCGTCGTCGACGAAGACCGCCGCGCCGTAGCTCTCGGCGGCCTCGACGATGCCCGGCAGCGGCGCGATGTCGCCATCCATCGAGAACACGCCGTCGGTGACGACGAGGATCGAGCGGTACGGGCCTGAGCCGTCATCGCGACCATGCACGGCGGCCTCGCGCAGGATCGCGCCGAGCGCGTCGACGTCCTTATGCGGGAAGACCTTCCGCGGCGCCTTCGACAGCCGCATCCCGTCGATGATCGAGGCGTGGTTCAGGGCGTCCGAGACGATGAGATCGGCCTCGCCGGTGATCGTCGGGATGACGCCGGTGTTCGCGGTGAACCCTGACTGGAACGTCAGGACCGCCTCACTGTGCTTGAACTTGGCGAGGTCCGATTCGAGGGCCTCGTGGACGGTCATCGTCCCGGCGATCGTCCTGACGGCGCCGGACCCCACCCCGAAGTCGCGAACAGCCGCGAGGGCCGCCTCGCGCAGCCGCGGATGGTGGGTCAGGCCGAGGTAGTCGTTCGAGGACAGCGAGATGACCTCGCGCCCGTCGACGGTCGTGACCGGCCCCTGTGCCGCGCTCATGACCCGGAGCGGCCGGTAGAGGTGCTTCGCCTTGAGGTCGGCGATCTCGTCGGCGATGAATGCCAAGGGATCTCGAGTCACGTCGGTCGACGTGTGTGTCACGAGCAGCCCTCCGAGGACCGAGGCGACGCTCCTGCGAGCCATCGGTCCGAGGATTTGCCGGTCGGCGTGGTCATGCCGCACTCCAATCCATGATCACCTTGCCCGAGTCGCCGGACCGGGCGGCGTCGAACGCGGCCTCGTGCTCGCGGAACGGGAAGCGATGGGTGATCGCCGGGCTGATGTCCAGGCCGCCCTGCACCAGCACGCTCATCTTGTACCAGTCCTCGTACATCTCCCGGCCGTAGATGCCGCGGAGCGTGATCTGGTCGAACACGATCCGGTTGACGTCGAGCGGGATCTCGCCGGTCGGGATGCCGAGGATCGCGACGTTGCCGCCATGGGCCATGTTGTCGATCGCCGTCCGGAGCGCGGCGGCGTTGCCGGACATCTCGAGCGCGACGTCGAAGCCCTCGACCATGCCGAGCTCCGCCTGGACGTCGCCAAGGTCCCGCGCCCGCGGATCCACGGTGACCGTCGCCCCCATCCGGGCGGCGAGCTCGCGCCGGAAGGCATTCGGCTCCGACACGACGATGAACCGCGCGCCGGCGTGCTTGACGATCGCGGTCGCCATGAGCCCGATCGGACCGGCCCCGGAGACCAGGACGTCCTCGCCCAGGACCGGGAACGACAGCGCGGTGTGGACGGCGTTGCCGAACGGGTCGAAGACCGCCGCGACGTCCTCGTCGATCCCTGGCCGGTGGTGCCAGACGTTGGTCATCGGCAGCGCGACGTACTCGGCGAAGGCGCCATCCCGGCCGACGCCCAGCCCGACGGTGTTGGCGCAGAGGTGCCGCTGGCCCGCCAGGCAATGACGGCAGCGGCCGCAGACGACGTGGCCCTCGCCGCTGACGAGCTCGCCGGGATGGAAGTCGCTGACGTTGCTCCCGACGGCCTCGACGACGCCGACGAACTCATGGCCGACGACCAGCGGCGGCTTGATCGTCTTCGCCGCCCACGGGTCCCACGACTCGATGTGGAGGTCCGTCCCACAGATGCCGGTCTTGCGGACCTTGATGAGGACGTCGTTGATCCCGATCGCCGGGATCGGGACCTCGGTGAGCGTGAGGCCCGGCCCCGCCTCGGCCTTCACCAGCGCCAGCATCAGCGTCGCTCCTGCCGGGACGCATCGTCGTCGCGGACCGCCGTCCAGTCCACGACCGGATTCTCCACCCAACCGAGGCCCTCCACCTCGCACCTGACGCGGTCGCCCGGCTCCAGGAAGACCGGCGGCTCGCGAAAGACGCCGACACCCGACGGCGTGCCGGTCGCGATGAGGTCGCCCGGCTCGAGGGTGATGGCCTTCGAGATGAACTCGACGAGCTGGGGGATCCGCCAGACCATGTCGGCGGTCGTGCCGGACTGCATCGGCACGCGGCGGCCGGCATCCGGGCCCGCGGCCGGGATCCGCCAGCTCCGGAGTGCCAGGTCGTGGGGATCCTCGATCTCGTCCGCGGTGACGAACGTCGCGCCGATGGGCAGGAACGTGTCCGAGCCCTTGGCCCGGAGCCACTGCCCGTCACCGCGCTCGCCGGGGGCGAGGGCCGCCTTGATGCCCTGCCAGTCGCGGGCCGTGACGTCGTTCACGACGACGTAGCCGGCGACGTGGGCCATGGCCTCCGCCGCCGGGACGCGGCGCGACCGGCGGCCGATGACGACCCCGAGCTCGACCTCGAGGTCGAGGGCGTGGGTGCCCTCCGGCCGGACGATCGCCTCGCCATCGCCGACGATCGCATTGCCGAACTTCGCGAAGAGCGTCGGCCGGGGCGGGGTCTCGACGTGCTGCTCGGCGATGTGGTCGCGGTAGTTCAGGCCGACGCAGACGATCTTGCCGGGGAACTCGATCGCCGGGAGCGGCTCCAGCTCGGAGGCGAGCGCCGGCGGCTCGGGATTGGAGCCACGGGCGATCTCGCGCGCCTGCGCGAGGGCGTCCTCGAGGCGGCCTTCCGCGATGGCGAGATCGAGGCCGCCATCGAGCGCCGGTACGCGCCGGACGAGGAGCCCGGCGTCGTCGAGGACGCCGGCGCGCGGTTCAGCGTCGAGGTAGGCGAAGAGGCGCATCGATCGGTCCGGCCTGCCCTGTCGTTGCCCGCCGACCCGCCGCCCCGCCGCGCCGGCCGGTCAGCTCGCCGCCGGGGCGGGGCTGACCGACGGCACCGCCGAGGCGGGCGCCTGGGTCGGGCTGCTGGTTGGGGTTCCGGTCGGCGCCGCGGTGGCCGACGGCGCGGCGCTCGGGCCGGCGCTCGGCGAGGCGCAGTTCGGCTGCTGCTCCGGGTTCGTGCGCTCGCCCTGCTGCTGGAAGAACGCCAGGATCTGCGGGGTGTCCAGGGTCTGGAGTGGGAGGATCTGGTCCCACAGCAGCGCGGCGTAGGGATAGGCCATGTCGTCGAAGCGGGCGATGACCGGACCCACGACCCCGGGCTGGAGCTGGCAGATCGGGCTCAGCGGCCAGCTGCTGTAGAGCTGCTTCATCGCCGCCTGCTTCGTGTCGGTGCAGCCGTCGCCGCCCGTCGTCGGGCTGCAGTTGTAGACGAGCACGAGGCCGCCATGCTCGAGGTTGTGGACCCAGCCCTCGGGGATGGCCTTCTCGTTCGGACCGTAGACCCGCGGCTGGATCGGGCCCTGGCCCGCGGAGCTGTAGTGGTCGCCGCTCGCGGGCGGGCAGTAGAGGTACTTCACCTTCGTGCCGACCGGAACATGGTCGCGCAGCATGTCCTCCTGGGGGTAGCCGAGCCGGGCGGTGGCGCTCGGCTGCGGCGTCGGGGTCGGCTGGGCGACCCACTGGATCGAGCAGGCGTAGGCCGGTGCGGTCAGGCTGAAGTAGGCAAGGCCGCCGAGGGCGAGCGCCGCCACGAGGGCTCCGCCCCAGATCAGGCGGGATCGGTTGCGCTGCAGGAAGGTCGGCTGGAGGGTCGAGCGGCTGCGGCGGGCTGGCCTGCCCTGCGGGCGCTGGCCGGATGGGCGGTTGATGCCCTTGGAGCGAGCGGCCGGTTGGCGATCGGGGCTGCGACCTGGCGACGTGGGCACCGTTGATCCTCGATGCGTGGTGCAGGGACGCCGGAGAGCGTACCGTCCCTCGCCCCTGCTCGTCCTGCGGTGCGTCGCGGGTGCGGCGGCAGCCGGCGCCGCCGGGGCCGGTTCCCGCTCAGGGCTCCGCCAGCCAGGCTCGAGCGGCCGGACCACGCAGCCCCCGGAACAGCAGCGCGGCCAGGGCCGCGAAGAAGATCGCCACCGGCAGGAGGCCGTACACGAGCCCGAACACGATCGGCGGCAGGGTCAGCGAGCTGAGGCCGAGGGCGAGGCCTCGCGCGGCGGCCTTCCGCTGGAGGACGAGCGTGATCGTGAAGATCGTGTAGGCGAGCAGGACCATGTCGACCACGCCCGGCAGGCTCACGGCCATCGTCGTCGCGAGGTCGATGACGAGGCCCATCGTCAGGCCGATCCCAGCCAGGATCAGGAAGGCGTACCCGAGGAACAGGACGATCCCCCAGGGAGCGCCGCGGAGCGAAGTCATCGCGACAGATTGTGCCCGTCCCGCGGGCCGGTTTCGGGTCTTGACGCCCGCCGGACCGCCGGGTAGTGTCCACTAAACCGGTTTTCTAAACCGGTTAACCCGCAGGGCCGAGCAGTGGAGGCGCGGTCCCGGGATCGCCCGGCGGTGTGTCCCCGCGCCGGGGTTGGGAGTCGAGTGGAGCGGCGAACCCACCGTCCGCGCATTGCCGATGTCGCCCGCGAGGCGGGCGTGTCGAAGACCGCGGTGTCCTTCGCGTTCAACAACCCCGACCGGCTGTCGTCCGAGACCGCGACCCGGATCCGGGAGGTCGCCGACCATCTCGGCTACCGGCCGCACCCCGTCGCGCGCCTCCTCACCCAGCGCCAGACCATGACGCTCGGCGTGCTCACCCCGCAGGCCCTCGCCGTCATCTTCTCCAATCCGTTCTTCGCCCTCTTCAGCGAGGGCGTCGCCCACGCCGCCGAGGAGCTGGGCTACGAGCTCCACTTCATCTCGCCCCGGAACGGCTCGCTCGCCGCGGCCGTCCGCCGCGCCACCGTCGACGGGGTCGTGGCGATCGGCCTGTCCGGTGACCACCCCGAGGTCGAGCAGATCCGGAGCGCCGGCCTGCCGATGGTGCTGGTCGACAGCGAGGACCTCCCGGAGCACTGCTCCGTCGTCGTCGACGACGAGGGCGGGGCCCGGGCCGCGGCGGAGCACCTCGTCGAGCTCGGCCATCGCGACATCCTCGTCGTCGCCGTGGAGCGACCGGACTCGGCCACCGACCCCTCGCCGACCGGCGTCGCCGAGCGGCGTCTCCGCGGCTACCGGACCGTGCTCACGGCCGCCGGCATCGACCTCAGCCCCGAGTGGATCGTGGCGGGTCGTGCCTCCATCGACGGCGGCGAGGCCGCCTTCCAGCGAGCGTGGGCCTACGGCCTCCGCCCGACCGCCGTGCTCGCGATGAGCGATGCCATGGCGATCGGGTCGATGCGGGCCGCCCGCCAGCTCGGCCTCCGAATGCCGGCCGACCTCAGCGTCGTCGGCTTCGATGACATCGACCTCGCCGCCCTCGTGGATCCCGCCCTGACGACGGTGCATCAGCCGATCCGTCAGAAGGGGGTCGATGCGGTCCGGCTCCTTCTCGCCGAGATGGAGCAGCGGTCGGGGATTCAGCCCGAGCACCTCCGGCTCGAGACCCGGCTCATCGTCCGGGGCTCGTCCGGTCCAGTGCCGTCCCAGCGGCAGGAGGTGCAACGGCAGGTGTGAGGTCGATCGGAACGCGCGACCCGAGTGGCGCGCCTCCCGAGGCGTCCCGCTCACCAGGACCGGCGTGGGACCGGTCCGCCAGCGCCGGCACAGCCGGCATCATCGGAAGCGGCGGGCCCCGTCAGTGCCCGACCCAGTGGAGGAGAGAACACTCTCGATGAACCAGTTCAGACGACTAGCGGTGCTCACCGCAGGGGTCCTGTTCGTTGCCAGCGCATGCGGCGGCGGCACCCCGGCTCCGAGCCAGCCCGCAGCCAGCCAGCCCGGCTCCAGCGAGGCCGCGACCGCGGTCCCGTCGGCGGCCCCGCTGACCGGCAAGCTCACCATCTGGCATTCCTACGGCTCGTCCGGCGGCGGCTCCGAGTCCGCCGAGGTCAAGGGTCTCAACAAGATCCTCGACTGGATGAAGACCAACAACCCCGGCCTGACGATCGAGGCCATCAACGTCGACTTCGGCACGATGTACACAAACTTCGAGCAGGAGTCCGCGAACGGTGGCGGCCCCGACATGTTCATCGGCCCCAACGACAACCTCGGCAACGAGGCCCGCGGTGGCTACCTGGTGAACCTCGACGGCAAGATCGACCCGACCCTCGCCAACACCAGCGACGTCGCCAAGAACGGCTCGATGGCCGAGGGCAGCCTGTACATGGTCCCCGAGTCCCTCAAGGCCGTGGCCATGTACTACGACTCCTCGAAGGTCACCACGCCGCCGAGCACGACCGATGAGCTCCTCACGTTCGCCAAGGGCGGCGGCAAGGTCGGCGTCCTGACCGGCGCCTACTTCGGCTGGGGCTTCTACAGCGCCTTCGGCGGCTCGGTCCTCGATCCGACGACGGGCAAGTGCACCGCGACCGCCAACAGCGGCGTCGCCGATGCCCTCAAGTACGTCGACTCCCTCAACGACCAGGCCTCGGCCGTCGTCGACAGCGACTACAGCAAGATCAACGACCCGTTCATCGCGGGCAACCTCGACATCATCTTCAACGGCAACTGGGCCCTCGGCGACTACCGCAAGGCTCGCCCGAATCTCGCCGTTGCTCCATTCGTCAGCGGTCCCGGCGGGGCCGGCAAGACGATGACCGGTGTCGATGGCTGGTACATCAATGCCGCGGCCTCGGCCGACCAGCAGGCGATCGCCATCGCGGCGGCCCAGCAGATGGTCAGCCAGCCGGCGGAGCAGTTCATGGTCGATGAGGCCGGCCACGTTCCGGCCAACAAGAACATCACCCCGACCGACCCGCTCGTGAAGGCGTTCACGACCGCCATCTACGGTGGCGATCCTCGCCCGCAGTCCAAGCCCTTCAGCAACTACTGGGGCGCCTGGGACAACGCGTGGGCGACCGTCATCCCGAACGACAACTCGGCTGGCGTCGACGCCACGGCCGCCGTCGCGACCGCGTGCGCCACGATGGACTCCGCGAACAGCATCGCGCCGTAGCGACCGCACTCCCGTTTCGCACCGCGAGACGACCGGCGATGGGGCACCCTTCGGGGTGCCCCATCGCGTACCCCCAGCGTAAACTTCGGCTTCCCACGGCCTAGGGAGGAGAGGGACGGATGGCTGCCATCACCGCTCGGCTCGGCGCGGCTCGCGGTCGGCGCTCGGGCGGCCCGCGGACCCAGCGGGCGGCCTACCTGTACCTCGTCCCGGCCTTCCTCGTGATGGGCGTCATCACGATCTATCCGCTCCTGTACCAGGTCTGGATGAGCTTCACCGACACGGAGCTCAAGCACCTGAACCTGCGGCTCGGGCTGACGCCGGACTTCGTCGGCCTGCAGAACTACCAGAACATCCTGACGAGCGCCCTGTCGATCCCGAACTTCGACTTCCTGCGGCTCATCATCTACAACCTGTGGTGGGCGGTCTCGAACGTCGCCATCCACCTCGTCCTGGGCGTGGCGATCGCCCTCCTGCTCAACGCCAAGGGGCTGTGGTTCCGGCGGTTCTACCGGGCGATGTACATCATCCCCGTCGTCATCCCGGCCCTCATCGTCGCGACTGTCTGGGCCCACATGTTCGATGCCGACTCCGGGGCCGTGAACCTGCTCCTCGCCGGTGCCGGCGGGATCCTCGGCATCCCCGCCACCGTCTTCCACATCGACTGGCTGCGCCAGGTCGCGCCGCCGATGCCGTGGCTGCTGCCCCATCCGAGCGGCGGACCCGATCTGGCGCTGCCGCTGGCCTACTACGCGATGCTCATCACGAACACGTGGCTGGGCTGGCCCCTCAACTCGGTCGTCGCGACCGGCGCCCTCCAGAGCATCCCGAACGAGCTGTACGAGGCGGCCGAGATCGATGGCGCCACCTCGTGGCAGAAGTTCCGGAACGTCACCCTGGCGTATCTCCGGCCGGCGATGATCCCGTACGCGATCTACGGCTTCGTCGTGACGTTCAACCTGTTCTACCTGACGTTCTTCATGAGCGGCGGCGGGCCCAACGGTCGGACCCAGCTCCTCGTGACCCAGGCCTACTACCTGGTCAACAACGTCCACCTGTACGGCGTCGGCGCGGCGTTCGCCGTGATCATGTTCTTCATCCTGCTCGTGATCACCCTCATCACCAATCGCCTGACCCGGGCGACCCAGACGTACACCCTGTAGGAGGCGCGACGATGGCCACCACGGCGATTGCCCGACCGCGCGCTTCCCGATGGGCCCTCCGCAGCAGCCGCGGCGGGCCCGGGCTCCTGCGGCAGGCGGGCCTCCAGGCGCTCTGCCTGTTCGTCCTGCTGACGGTCGTGTTCCCGGTCATCTGGGTCTTCAGCGTCTCACTGAACCCGTTGAACCTGTCGAAGCCCCAGGGCCTCGAGATCATTCCGCCGAACGCGACGTTCGACGCCTATGCCCAGGTGCTGAACAAGCCGACCGCCAATCCGATCTCGTTCCTCGAGCTGACGCTGAACAGCCTGAAGATCGCCATCGGGACCTCCGTGGTCTCGGTCATCATCGGGGTGTTCGCGGCCTACGCCTTCTCGCGCCTCCGGTTCCGCGGCCGGGCGGTCCTGATGCTCATGATCCTCGCCGTCCTGATGCTGCCGAACGTGGCGACCCTGGCGCCGCTGTTCGTGCTCCTGAACTCCGTGAAGATCGACTGGCCGATCCTCGGGAGCTTCAACCTGCGCCAGTCCCTGCTCGGCGTCGGCCTGGCGATCATCTCCGGCCTCCTGCCGTTCGCGATCTGGAACCTCAAGGGCTACCTGGACACGATTCCCAAGGACCTGGAGGAAGCCGCGGCCGTCGATGGCGCGGGTGTCAACCAGACCTTCCTGCGGATCATCCTGCCCCTCTCCATGCCAGCCCTCGCGGTGACCGGCTTCCTCGGCTTCATCGCGGGCTGGACCGAGTTCTACTTCACGTCCACGTTCCTGAGCGGCACGGTCCAGAACCACACCCTGGCGCTCGCCCTGAACGCGATGGTCGGCCAGTTTGCGGCGACACCATGGCCGGCCTTCTCGGCGTTCGCGATCCTGTTCGCCCTGCCTCCCGCGATCGTGTACTTCTTCGCCCAGCGCTGGATCACGAGCGGCCTCGCCATCGGCGCCGTCAAGGGCTAGCGCGCGGCGGGCCGGGGCGGGTCATGGCGGCGTTGCCGCCTGTGCGGCTCGCCTCACGCACGTTCGAGGTGCGCTCGGCTCGCTGCTCGGCGGCGCCTTGCCCTGACCTCGCCCCGACCCGCCGCGGCGGATCACGTAGCTGATCGGGCCGTCGCGGCGTGCCGGCTGCGCGGGCTGGCTCGCGCACGTCTGAGTGCGCTCGGCTCGCTGCTCGGCGGCGGGTGGCGGCGATCACGTTCAGTGGTGCCTGGTTTCCGTCAGAAGTCGCCACGGCCGACACGGCAACCTCGTACGCCTGTCACCTGTGCCCGTCCGACGACATCTGACAGCGCCAGGGTCGATTCGGGCGACGCGGTGTCGCCCACGCCGACATTTGACAGAGACTCCGTGTCCCGGGCGGGCGGCGCGGGCCGTCGCGCCGTTGCCGCCAGGTCGCGCCGTTGCCGCCAGGTCGCGCCGTTGCCGCCAGGTCGCGCCGTTGCCGCCAGGTCGCGCCGTTGCCGCCAGGTCGCGTCTTTCGGGCCGTCGCGTCGCTGCCCGCCGGGCGCGTGATCTAGCGGCTGAGCGAGATCACGACGGTGGCATGCGCCGGGATGGTGGGCAGCGGGACGTAGCCCGCGAAGCCGCCGGCCGCGTCGAGCGCCGGCGCGGCGACGGCGGAGCTCGCGAGGGTGGCTGGGAAGATCACCGAGGCTGACGGCGCGCCGCAGAGGCCGCCGTCGAGCTGGAGGGTCACGCCGCTCGCCGCCTCGGC
>JACQEG010000102.1 GCA_016200665.1 Chloroflexota bacterium
ACGCCGACCCGCGCCAGGCAGTCCCGCAGACGCCCGGCGATCGCGCCAGCAGTCCCGCCGAGCAGGCTCGCAGCCGCTCCGCGCGGATCCGGACGGCTCGAGGCGGTGGAGGCGCCACGGTGACGGTGGTGACCGTGCGATGAGCGGTCGAATGTTGAATGGATCTCCAATGTCGCCGCGAAGACTCGTCGAGCAACCCCCGAGGACCGTTCAGGGCCTCCTGCGGCGGACGTGGGTGACGGTCGGGACGCAGGTCCACGAGCGGCGTGACGCGCGAGGCTGGTCGGTGGCGGACCTTGCGCAGCGAGCCGGGCTGTCG
Source organism: Chloroflexota bacterium (assembly GCA_016200665.1). Lineage (GTDB taxonomy): Bacteria > Chloroflexota > Limnocylindria > Limnocylindrales > CSP1-4 > UBA5189. The sequence goes on from JACQEG010000102.1 coordinate 320, forward strand.
AAGTGGGTCGTGTAGTGAATCAGAGCTAGTGCCAGGCGTTCCGAGCGGGGTCGGGATAGAGGCGGACCCGGCGATACGGCTCGCGGCCACGCGAGCGCGACACGAGGTTCGCCCGCTCGGCCATCTGGTGCTGGAGCCGCCGGATGTAGGCGTTCTGGGGTGACAGCTCGACCGGCTCGGCCCGGGCCCGGACCACGCCGATCGCCTCCTCCGTCTCGCGGAGGGCGGCGTCGCGCGGGTCGATCTCCAGCGCGAAGATCGAGGTCAGCGACGACTCCATCTGGGGCACCGTGTTGGCCTTGAGGACGTAGATCGGCATCGCCCGCTCCTCGGCCTCGCGGATCATCGGCGTCTTCTGCTTGTACTCGTTGCGGAGCGTCATGACGACATCCGCCTCGTCGACGTCGTGGGCCACGATGACCGGCAGCTGGAGCTCGCGGACCGCCTGCTCGAGGCGCCGCCGGCTGATGCCCTGGGGCAGGACGCGGAGCGTCGGCAGCGCCTCGGGCTCCGGGATCCGGAGGATGCGCTCGCCGCCGTTCGTCTCGATCGGCTCGCCCGTGGCGGCCCGGACCGCCTCGATGAGCTCCTCGTCCTGGGCCTCGATCGCGTCGGCGTTGATCGGTGCGGTGCCTTCGTCGGCCTTGAGCGCGCCGATCGCCTTCGATGCGGACTCAAGCCACTCGCGCTGGCGGCTCAGCTCGCGGACCTCGCGGGCACGCGGCTCCGGCACGGGCAAGCTGCCGCGCTCGAGGGGGCCCCGGTCGGCGATCTCACCGGCCACGAATGGCGCCTCGACCGCAGTGGCGATGCCGCCACCGGCCACGGCCGCCGGCGTGCCGCCGCTGGTCCGCGACGGCCGCCAGGAACCGGACGATCCGGGCCTGAAGCCCGGCCGGGTGCCGCTCCGCTCGCCCGGCGGACCATACCCGCCACCGCTGGAGCCGCCGGACCCGCCGAACGGGCTGCGGTACGACCCGTCGCCGCGCCAGTCGGCCTGCGGCCGCTCGGTCCGCCAGCCGCCACCGCCGACCCCGGTGAGCCCCGAGAACCGATCCGCCGCGAGCTGCTCGCGGGGCGACGGCCGCGGCCGCGACTGCGAGCGATGGACGCCGCCCTCGTCCCGCCAGCGCAGCTCGGGCGAGACCGGGTCGCCACGGAGCATCGCGTCGACCGTGTCCGAGACCTCGCCATGGACGAGGACCTTCTCGCGGTCCTGGATCTCGATGATGACGTCGAAGGTCGGCGGGGCCTTGCGCTCGAGGACGCTCTTCTGGGTCCGCCGACGGCGGGCCTCCTCGTCGCCGAGGGTCACGCTCTGGATGCCGCCGATGAGGTCCGACAGGGTCGGGTTGAGCATCAGGTTGTCGAGCGTGTTGCCGTGGGCCGTGCCGATGAGCTGGACGCCGCGCTCGGCGATCGTCCGGGCGGCGAGGGCCTCGAGCTCCGTCCCGATCTCGTCGATGACGATGACCTGGGGCATGTGGTTCTCGACCGCCTCGATCATGACCTCGTGCTGGAGCGAGGGGGTGCGGACCTGCATCCGGCGGGCCTTGCCGATGGCGGGATGGGGGATGTCGCCGTCGCCCGCGATCTCGTTCGAGGTGTCCACGACGACGACCCGCTTGCCGAGGTCGTCGGCGAGGACCCGGGCGGCCTCGCGAAGCATCGTCGTCTTGCCGATGCCGGGCCGGCCCATGATGAGGATCGACTTCCCGGTCTCGACGAAGTCGCTGATGATCTCGATCGTCCCGTAGACCGCCCGCCCGATGCGGCATGTCAGGCCCACGATCTTGCCGCTGCGGTTGCGGATCGCGCTGATCCGATGGAGCGTCCGCTCGATCCCCGCCCGGTTGTCGTCACCGAACGTCCCGATGTGGTCGACGACCCAGCTCAGGTCGGCATCGCTGATCTCGCGATCCAGGAGGCTGACCTCGGCATCCGGGAACCGCGCCTCGGGCCGGCGACCGAGGTCCATGACGACCTCGATGACGCCCACCTGGTCGGGCAGCCGCCGGACGGCCGCCACGATCTCCGGCGGGAGCGCGGCCAGCAGCGCATCGAGATCGTCGATCGTCTCGAAGTGCGCCGGCGCGGCGGCCTCGGTGGCGGCGGACTTGGGGGGGCGAGCCGGACGGGGCTCAGGAGCCACGGGTGACCTCCCACGGTCGGGCGACGGCTGGGACGAGCGCGGGGTCGGCGACGCGGGCAAGCGTCTCCTTGAGCAACAGGGTGACCATCGCGATCTCGCCGAACCCGGCCTCCTCGAGACGGCGGTCGAGCGGCGATTCATAGGTTCGCACGGGAGCGATCACGCCGTGATTCGGCCGCCTTGCACCCGCGCGAGCGGCGCCCGCGGCGATCGCCCCGAGCCCGAAGGAGATGAGGTCGGAGGCGTCCGCCTCGGTCCGGGCGAGGACGCGCAGGTAGTGCGGCTGGTCCTCCTGGGCGACCCCGACCTGGACGAGCCCGTCGAGTCGGCCCGGTGCCGTCGACTCCTGGACATAGCCCTCGATGTCGGCGAAGCGAAGGATCGGGGCCATCGAGCTGCGGGGCACGCGCCAGTTGCCGCCCTGGCGCTCCCAGTCCGGAATCCGGAAGCCCTCGAGCCGCTGGACCGGCACGGGCGTCACCGAGGCGTAGAGCTGGTGGAGCGCCGTGGCGTCGATCGGCCGGGCCTCGCGGATCCGCGCCTGGCTGGCGACCTCCGCGGACCACGGCAGCGGCAGCGGATCGTCCGGCGGGCGATACAGGACCCGCTCCTCGCCGTACCGCGCGAAGCCCGCCTGCATGAACAGCTCGACGTTGTCGTCGGCGTCCGCGCAGGCGACGTGGAAGCGCGTCGCGCCACGGCGCTGGCCCTCGCGCAGGATCTGCTGGACGAGGCGGTAGCGGATCTCGCCGGGGCCCTGGCGAGATGCCGGCCCGATCGCGTCGAGCTCCACGATCGTCCAGTCGTCGCGCCAGTTCTCGCGCTCCGCCCGGACCAGGCCCGCGACGTGCCGGTCGGCCTCGTAGACGTAGAGGAGGTCGTGGGGCCGGAAGGCGACGAGTGGCAGCCGGAACAGGCTGAACATCCCGATCGGCGGGCCGTTGACCGGCAGCCCGAGGGTGCGCATGCCCGACTCGGTGGTCTGGGCGAGGCGCGACAGCTCACCGAGCGCCGGCAGGTCGGTGAGGCGCGCGGCACGAACCTTCCCGCCCGATCGGGCCGAGCGGGCCTCGCTCACGACGCGGTGCTCCCCGCTCCGCCGGCGCTCCCGGTGCGCCGCGTCGGATGGCGGCGCCGGCCCGCGCCCTCGGCGGGATCCGCGTGTTCGGCGGCCATCGTCGCGAGGAGCCGATGGAAGCGCGTCTCGCCGGCGAGCTCCGGGTGGAACGAGGTGGCGATGACGTTGCGCTCCCGGACGGCCACGATCCGCCCGTCGTCGAGGGTCGCGAGGACGTCGACGCCAGGCCCAGTCCGCTCGATGATCGGGGCCCGGATGAACACCGCGTGGACCGGCTGGTCACCCAGCACGGGCACGAGCAGCTCCGTCTCGAACGAGTCCAGCTGGCGCCCGAAGGCGTTCCGTCGCACGGCGACGTCGAGCAACGGCAGGACCGTCGCGTCGCCATCGACGATGTCGCGGGCCATGACGATCAGCCCCGCGCACGTGCCGTACAGCGGGGCGCCGCTGCGGGCGAGCTCGAGGATCGGCTCGCGCAGGCCCCACCGATCGATCAGCCGGCGGATGGCCGTCGACTCGCCGCCGGGCAGGATCAGGCCATCGATGCCGTCGAGGTCTGATGGCAGGCGGACCTCGGTCGCGGCCACGCCGATCGAGCGGAGCGTCGCAAGGTGCTCCGCGAAATCTCCCTGGACCGCCAGAACGCCGATCCGAGGCGCGCCGGCGCGCGCCGTGCTCACCAGCCTCGGGTGGCGAGCCGCTCGGCGTCCGGGATCTGCTCGAGGGCCAGGCCCCGCATCGGCGCGCCCAGGCCCTTGCTGACCTCGGCCAGGATCTTCGGGTCGTCGAAGTGGGTCGTCGCCTGGACGATGGCGTTCGCCATCCGGGCGGGGTCCTCGCTCTTGAAGATGCCCGAGCCGACGAAGACGCCCTCCGAGCCGAGCTGCATGACGAGGGCCGCGTCGGCCGGGGTCGAGATGCCACCGGCGACGAAGTTGACCACCGGCAGCCTGCCGTGCTCCGCGACGTCCCTGACGAGGTCGTACGGCGCCTGGAGCTCCTTCGCGGCAACGAAGAGCTCGTCGTCGCGCATCCCCTCGAGCCGGCGGATCTCCGACAGGACGTTGCGCAGCTGGCGGACGGCCTCGACGACGTTGCCCGTGCCGGCCTCGCCCTTGGTCCGGATCATCGCCGCGCCCTCGTTGATGCGGCGAAGCGCCTCGCCGAGGTCTCGGCAGCCGCAGACGAACGGCACCTTGAACCCGTGCTTGTCGATGTGGTTCGTCTCGTCGGCCGGGGTCAGGACCTCGGACTCGTCGATGTAGTCGACCCCGAGGGCCTCGAGGATCTGGGCCTCGACGAAGTGCCCGATCCGGGCCTTCGCCATGACCGGGATCGAGACGGCGTCCATGATCCCCAGGATCATCTCGGGGTCGGACATCCGGGCCACGCCACCGGCGGCGCGAATGTCGGCGGGCACGCGCTCGAGGGCCATGACGGCGACGGCACCCGCGTCCTCCGCGATCTTCGCGTGGTCGGGCGTGACGACGTCCATGATCACCCCGCCCTTGAGCATCTGGGCGAGGCCCTTCTTGGTGGCCCAGGTCGACGTCTGGACGGTCATGGGTATCGCGGGTTCCTCGTTGCGGGCGCTCGCGCGCCGATGCCGCGGCGCATGGGCAGACGCGCCGACGGTGCACCGATTATCGCACGCCCGTTCCGTGCTCCCGGGTGGCGACTGGGGTGCGGCCGCGTGGCGGTTCAGCGACGCCTCGGGGGCCGGCTCGGGGCGGCTTGGGGCCGCGTTCCCCAGTCGTGTTCTTGCCAACGATCACCCAGGCGAGTCTTCGTCACGAGTTCGAGCGCCGCCGGGTGAGATACGCCCGGAACGTGGATCGTCACGGCGGCCGTCCTCGCACGAATTCGGCCTGCATCGCACAACCATCGTGGCGCCTTCCGCCGCAACGACTGCCGAAGACTCACCGCAGTGACTTCTGTCAGAAGCGGCGTCGCACGGGAGCTACCGGGTTACCGTGCGGACCACCCCGGACATGAGCTTCGTGGCCCGCCGGGCGGCGGTCGGCGAGAGTCGGGACACGGCCTGGACGAGCTCCAGGACGTCGTCGTCGGGTAGCCCGCCGAGCAGCCGGACGAGGCGCATGACCGCGTCGTCGTCGACCTCGCCGAGGAGCCGGAGCGCGCGCTCGAGCTCGCGCGGCTCCATGCGCGGCACGAGCCCGACCGCGCGGTCGAACAGCCGGACGAAGACGAGGAAGGTCGAGAGCCAGTCGCGGAGGCCGGCGAGCTCTGGGTCCGCGGGGTTGGCCGCCGTGGCGGCGGTCGCCTCCGCGGCCGTGCGCTCGAGGACGTCGATGATCGGGTCACCTTCGCGTAGCTTGCGCTCGGCCACGACTCGCCCGAACCAGCGCCAGTGGTCGCCGACGGCCTGGTAGGCGGCCCCGGCCGGTCCCCGCCGGCCGACCCGCCGCGGCTCCGACACCCGCTCGATGAGTCCCCAGCCCTCGGCCTCGGCGAGCGCCAGGCTCGCGGCCCGGTGGGAGAGCCCGAGGGCCTCGCGCACTTCGCGCTCGGTGAGGGGCGCCTGTCGGGCCAGGAGGTAGGCCTGGACGCGGGCGATCGCCGGAGCCACGCCCCACGCAGCGCCCATCTCGCCCCACGCGTCGGCGAGGCGGAGACGGATGACTTCGGCGGGTGTCCCGGCGGCTCCGGTCGGACGGCCTGCGGTAGGGCGATCGAGCGCCTCGGCACGTTGGGCGGTCACGGGCTCCGCATGCTCCTCCAAGAACTTGCCACTTGACACTAGCAGATTTCCGGCTGTAGAAACATGCTATCCATGAGTAGCACGTAGGAGCGAGAGAGGAGCCCAGTGAGGTGGTGATGTGGCGAATCCGGCGCCGTGCGGCGGCGCAGAGCGGACAGGCGGCATGACGGTCGCGTCGCAACCCACGCCTCCCGGCGTCCGCCTCGGGCGAATGGCGGTCGTCGCAGACCTGGCCCTGGCAGGCTTCCTGACCGCGCTGCTGCTCCGTATCACCGAACCGGACCCCCTGGACGCCATCCCCCGTCCCCTGGCGCTGCTGCCGCTCTATGCGACCCCCGGCATCGTCGGGGTGTTCGGGGTGATCGGCCGTCGCCGATCGCTGCTCTTCGCCGCGGGCGTGGTCCTCGCCCCCGGGTCGGTCCTGTCCTTCGCCGGCGTGACCCTGGTCTTCGTGCTGCCGTTGGCGCTGTTTTGGGCGGCCGCGGTCGCGATGGACCGGCCCGGCGGGGATCAGCCACGGGTCGTCGAATACGTGGAGCTCACGGTCGTGGCGGCGTTGATGCTGGGGGCCGGCGTCGCGCTCCTGACGTTGACCTGGTCCGGCTGCAACGACTCGGGCGCGATCTGCGGATCCGCCTTCCTGACGCTCCAGGGCGTCGGCGTCGAGCTGGCCTCGCTGATCGCGGCCGTTGGCTTCGCCGCGTGGCGCGCGCTCGGTCAGGCTGGACCTCGGGCACCCGACCATGCTCGCGTCGAGGATTCTCGCGTTCAGGGGTCCGAATAGACTGCCGCCATGCCCGTGCTCCGGAGCCGGCTCGAGCCGGCGAGTGACGACGCTCGCGCCAATCGCGACGCGATGGAGCGGCTCGTCGGCGAGCTCCGGGCGAAGACCGCGGCCGTCAGCGAGCGCGGGGCCGGCGGTGACGACCGATCGATCGCCCGCCACCGCGAGCGCGGCAAGCTGCCGGTCCGGGAGCGCATCGATCGGCTGATCGATCCGGCCAGCGCGTTCCTGGAGCTGAGTGCGCTCGCCGCGAACGGCGTGTACGAGGACGAGGCGCCGAGCGCCGGGATCGTGACCGGCATCGGGCGGATCGAGGGCACGACCTGCGTCATCGTCGCCAACGACGCGACGGTCAAGGGCGGGACCTACTACCCGCTCACCGTGAAGAAGCACCTGCGGGCCCAGGAGATCGCCCTCGAGAATCGCCTGCCGTGCGTGTACCTCGTCGACTCAGGGGGTGCGTTTCTGCCACTGCAGGCCGACGTCTTCCCGGACCGCGAGCACTTCGGCCGGATCTTCTTCAACCAAGCCCGGATGTCGTCGCTCGGGATCCCGCAGGTGGCCCTCGTGATGGGCTCGAGCACGGCGGGCGGCGCCTATGTCCCCGCGATGTCCGACGAGACCGTCATCGTCAAGGGTACCGGCACGATCTTCCTCGGCGGGCCCCCACTGGTGAAGGCCGCCACGGGGGAGGACGTCGATGCCGAGACGCTCGGCGGCGCGGAGGTCCACGCCCGCCGCTCGGGCGTCGCCGACCACGAGGCCCTCGACGACGAGCACGCCCTCGCCCTCGGCCGGTCGATCGTCGCCCACCTCGAGCGCAAGGCACCGCTGCCGCCGTGGGATCGCCGAGCGCCGGACCCGCCGGCGGTCGATCCGGAGGGCCGAGACGGGGGCGCGCACCTGTACGCGGCGATCTCGGCCGACACGCGCCGCAACGTGCCCGTTCGCGAGCTCATCGCCCGCCTCGTCGACGGCAGCCGCTTCCACGATTTCAAGCCGCTCTACGGCGAGACGCTCGTCTGCGGCTTCGCCCACGTCGAGGGCTGGCCCGTCGCGATCATCGCCAACGACGGGATCCTGTTCAGCCAGAGCTCGCTCAAGGGCGCCCACTTCATCGAGCTCGCGGCCCAGCGGAAGATTCCCCTCGTCTTCCTCCAGAACATCACCGGGTTCATGGTCGGGCGCGAGTACGAGGCCGGGGGGATCGCCAAGGACGGGGCGAAGCTCGTGACCGCGGTCGCGACGGCCGCGGTCCCCAAGTTCACGTTCCTGATCGGGGGCAGCTTCGGGGCTGGCAACTACGCGATGGCCGGCCGGGCCTACTCGCCGCGCTTCCTGTGGACCTGGCCGAACTCGCGAATCAGCGTCATGGGCGGGCCGCAGGCCGCACGCGTCCTGTCGACGGTCCGTGGCGAGTTCGACAGCGAGGCGGCGCGGGAGGCCTTCGAGACCCCGATCCTCGAGACCTACGAGCGCGAGGGGTCGCCCTACTTCGCGACCGCCCGCCTGTGGGACGACGGGATCATCGATCCGCTCGACACCAGACGCGTGCTGGCCATGGGCATCGAGGCGGCGCTCCACGCCCCGATTCCGGAGACGCACTTCGGCGTCTTCCGGATGTGACCGCG
>JACQEG010000103.1 GCA_016200665.1 Chloroflexota bacterium
CGCTACCGATGCAGGGGCAGCACCAGGAACGTGATCGAGATCTCGCTTCCGATCAGGTACCCGACCTCGAACAGGGCGGCGGTCAACATGAGCGACACGCCACCTGGCCGTCGCGCCGCGGCCGCCACCGCCCAACCGATCGCCACCAACGCGAGGACGACGTAGAAGGCGTATGCGCCCAGCCTTCCCGCCAGCTGGTAGCCAGTCAGGCCTCCGCCGCCTGCCAGGACCAGGCCGACCTCGAACACCACGCCCGCGATGACGGCCAGGAGTCCGAGGAGCGCGACCGTCCGGGGAGTCATGGACGCGGAGGGTACGCGGACGAGCTCTCGGACGGAAGCCAGGAGCGCGCCTCTTCCGGTGCCGGTCAGGCCGGTTCGAGCTGCTCCCAGGGCACCCAGCGGGTGCCGTCCCACCAGCGGTGCCACGTCCGGCCGTCGCGGCCGCGGGCCCAGACGTCGAGGCGGTCGGCGCCCCACGACGAGGCCGAAGGCGTGACCGAGCCGTCGAGCTCGCCCCCGAGCGACTCCCAGGCGTGCCATGCGGCCCCGTCCCAGTAGCGGTTCCAGAGCTCGCCATCGGGCATGACGGCGAAGACCTCCATGCGTCCGGGCTCCCAGGCCGTCACGGCCGGACCCGAGGCGAGCGTCCCGCCCAGGTTCTCGGCCGACAGCCACCTGCCGGACATGAAGACGCGGTGTCGGAGCGCCCGGGACGCGTCAACCTCGAAGAGGTCGATTCGCTCCGGACCCCACGACACCGCGGCGATGGCGTCGGATGACATGGACGGGAAGCCTAGCGGCTGGCTGCTCCCGATGCGCGCCGGCGATTGACGCCGTCGTCGATCGACGGATCGAGCCAGCGAGCGGTGCCGGCAGCGGCGCGACTGACGCCCGCCGCCACGCGGGCGAGCGCCCGACGCGGATCCGGGCCGGAGCCCGGCTCGGCCGCGAGTCGCTGGCCGGTGGGCCGGCCGTCTGGGAGGCGGCCGGCGAAGCGGACCTCGCCGGAGAGCGTGGCGTCGTGGAGGAGCCGGTTCCGCTCCGCCTCACGACGGAGATCCGACTGGTAGATGGTGACGAGGTAGGCCTGCAAGCCAACCATGGGAAGCTCCTTCTCGGGGACGCGGGTCGCGAAGACGCGAGTCGGTGGATTGGGCTGGCCGAGGTCAGCGAACGCGGTCATCGGCGAACCCGGGGCGAGTGTCGACGCCCCACGCCGCCGCCGCCATGCCGAGGAGCAGGATGACGACGACCAGGGCGATGATCGGCAGGTCGATGATGGTCATGTCGATGGCTCCTTCCGGCGCTCAAGTAACCGGTTTTGTGATGTCCTTCGGTTACTTCCGTACATTAGCCTCTTGCGCGTAACCTGTCAACCGCTATAGAGTGGTTACATGACGTTCCAGCCACGGGGAATCGAGCACGATCACGAGATCGATCTCAACGGTGCCCTCGACTTCATCAACACGCTCGACCTCGATGACGGCGTGCTCGTCGAGAACTTCCACGAGCCGGCCGACGCCGCGGCCTGGTTCCTGGATCACCACCTGATCCATCCGCACGACGGCCCTGCCTGGACGCCTGCCGATCTGGAGCACGCGCGCGCCGTCCGATCCGCGCTGCGCGACGTCGTCGACTCGGTCGTCCTCGATCGCGCGCCCGCCGCCGAATCGCTCCGAGTCGTCAACGAGACGCTCGAGCTGGGCCCGCGGCCACACCTCGACCTCGACGGCGAGACCGTTCGGATCGGCCATCGCCACGTGGCCTCGCCCGCCTCGGAGGCCCTCGTCCCGATCGCCCACGCGATCGTGGCCGAGCTCGCCTCGGGCCGGCCCGATCGCTTCCGGATCTGCGCCAACGATCGCTGCCAGTGGACGTTCTTCGACGCCTCGCCGACGGGCCGGCGCCGCTGGTGCGACATGAAGACCTGCGGCAACCGCGCGAAAGCCGCCCGCCACCGCGCCCGGGCCCGGGCCCACGACGCCAGCCCCGCGCCCGCCAGCGAACCGCGCCCGACTTAGCCTGAGCGGCCCGGCGCTCCTACCCGCGCCTCTACACGCGGAGCCAAGAACTTCTCAGACAGCCACCCCTGGCACGTTAGCGAGTCAATCGAGGGGCGTGGCCGGCCTGCCGGCCGGAATCCGTCCCGCGGTGAGCGCGGCCCGGCATGAATCCGAGCGGCGGCCTGCTGCCCAACCGCGGCCATGCTCTCTACGTGCCCCTGGGTGGCAGTCTGAGAAGAAACTCCCGCCCAGCTCGTCAACGCCGCCGGCCGGAGCGGAGTGGGGCAGCGCGGCCCGCGCGGACGCCCTACTCCCGGACCACCACGTTGACGAGGCGGCCGCCGCCGGCCTGGATGACGCGGTCGGGTGTGCGGCCCGCGAGCAGCTCGCGGATCCGGGGCGCCTCGAGCGCCAGCCGCTCCAGCGTGGCGGCGTCAACGTCGGTGGGCACGACCACGCGATCTCGGACCTTGCCATTGATCTGGACCGGCACCTCGCGAGTCGCCTCGACGACCGCAGTGACGTCGACCTCGGGCCAGGCCTGGGCGTGGATCGAGGCCCAGGCCGAGCCCTCTGCGGCGAGCCGCCGCGACCACAGTTCCTCGGTGATGTGCGGTGCCGCGGGGGCGAGCATCAGCAGCATCAGGCGCATCGCCTCGTTCCACGCCGGACCAGCCGCGACGGACGAGCCGCGGTAGCGGTACAGCGTGTTCGCCAGCTCCATCAGGTGGGCGACCATCGTGTTGAAGCGGAACGTCTCGTACTCCGCGGTGACCTCGCGCAGCGTCTGATGTGCCGCCCGCCGAATGGCCTTCTCGGCGCCCGCGGCGTCGACGCCCTCCGGGAGCCGGCCCGCCGACGGATCGCCCGGCTCCACCCGGTGCGGATCGAGGGCGAGTGCCCAGACCCGGCCGAGGAACCGATGGACCCCACCGATCCCGGACTCGCTCCAGGGGCCGCCCTGGTCCCACGGGCCCATGAACATCAGGAACAGGCGAACGGTGTCCGCGCCGTAGGTCCGCACGAGATCGTCGGGGTCCCGGACGTTGCCCCGTGACTTGCTCATCCGCTCGCCGTCGGTGCCCAGGATCTGGCCCTGGTTGAAGAGCCGCTTGAACGGCTCGTCCTGCTCGAGGACGCCGCAGTCGCGGAGCATCTTCGTCCACTCGCGGGCATAGAGCAGGTGCATGACGGCGTGCTCCGCGCCGCCGGTATATTGGTCGACCGGGGTCCAGGCCTGCGCCAGCTTCGTGTCGATCGCCGCGCCGGCCTTCTCGGGCGAGAGGTAGCGATACCAGTACCAGGCCGAATCGACGAACGTGTCCATCGTGTCCGTCTCGCGGCGGGCAGGTCCGGCGCACGACGGGCAGGCAACGTTCACGAACGATTCGTCGTGGGTCAGCGGGTTCACGCCGCTGCCGCGGTAGTCGACCGTGTCCGGCAGGCGGACCGGCAGCTCTTCCTCGGGCACGGGCACGGTGCCGCACCGATCGCAGTAGATGATCGGGATCGGGGTGCCCCAGTAGCGCTGGCGGCTGATGAGCCAGTCGCGCAGGCGGTAGGTGACGGCGGGCTTGCCGAGGCGGCGCTCGCCGAGCGCCGCCACGATCGCCCGGCCGCCCTCGCCGGCGGTCGAGCCGCTGAACGGCCCGCTGTTGACGAGGACCTCGCCCTCGGCGTGGGCGGTGTAGGCCCCGTGGAGCTCGTCGCCCGCGGCTGCCCCGGGGTCGGCCGTGGCACCCGAGCCCGGTGCCGCGACGACGCGCCGGATCGGCAGGCCGAAGCGCTTCGCGAAGGCGAAGTCACGCTCGTCGTGGGCCGGCACGGCCATGATCGCGCCGGTGCCGTAGCCCGACAGGACGTAGTCGGCGATGAAGATCGGGATCCGCTCGTCGTTGACCGGGTTGATCGCCTCGGCGCCGATCGCGACGCCGGTCTTCTCGCGGTCGGTCGACAGCCGCTCGATCTCGGTCGCCGCGCGGGCCCGCGCCACGTAGGCCTCCACTTCCGAGTGACGTTCGGGGGCCGTGAGCGAGGCGACCAGGGGATGTTCGGGGGCGAGCACCATGAAGGTGGCCCCGAACAAGGTGTCCGGCCGGGTCGTGAAGACCCGGATCGGCTCGCCACCCGGGTGGTGGGCCGACGGCGCCGTCGTGAACTCGACCTCGCCGCCCTCGGACCGGCCGATCCAGTTCGTCTGCATGACCTTGATCGGCTCGGGCCAGTCGAGCCCGCTGAAGTCGAGCAGCTCGTCGGCGTACTTCGTGACACGCAGATACCACTGCGCCAGGTCGCGCTTCTCGACCTTCGCCCCGCACCGCCAGCAGTGGCGGTCCGTGCCCTCGACCTGCTCGCGCGCCAGCGTGCCGTCGTTCGGGCACCAGTCGACCGGCGAGACCGATCGATAGGCCAGGCCGGCCTTCAGGAACTGCAGGAAGAACCACTGGTTCCAGCGGTAGAACTGCGGCTCGCAGGTCACGACCTCGGCATCCCAGTCGAACGTCGCGCCCATCGAGCGCAGCTGGCCGCGCTCGTGCTCGATGTTCCGCATCGTCCAGTCGCGCGGGTTGATGCGGTTCTTGATCGCGGCGTTCTCGGCCGGCAGCCCGAACGCGTCGAAGCCGATCGGGAAGAAGACGTTGAAGCCGTGCATCCGCTTGAAGCGTGCGATCGCGTCCGTGGGCGACTTGATGTACCAGTGGCCGATGTGCAGGTCGCCCGACGGGTACGGGTACATCGTGAGCAGGTAGAACTTCGGCTTCGACTGGTCGTGGAGGTCGGTCCGATGGAGCCCGAGCTCGTCCCAGCGCGCCTGCCAGCCGCGCTCGATCGAGGCGGGGTCGTACCGCTCGATCCGCGCCCGCTCCGGGTTCTGCTGCGCCTGGGTCATGGCTCGGGTGCTCCTGGTCGTCCGTCCTGCCTCACGTCGGGTCATGAAACGACCCCCTGCCGCATCGGCAAGGGGTCTACCGGATAGCCTGCCCACGAGGGGCGAGCTATCCGCCGGTAAGGCCGAGGGCGCGAGATGGTGGAGCTACGGGGGCTCGAACCCCGGACCTTCTGAATGCCATTCAGACGCTCTCCCAGCTGAGCTATAGCCCCACGGATCGCGAATTCTACCCGGTCGTTCCGCTCTCGTACGGTGGCCCGGAGGCGACGGTGATGCTGTGGACGAACAGCAGCCCGGGCCTGGTGGGCTTCGATGTCGTTCAGCAGGATGGCCCCCTGTCGATGCTGGGGGGCGGCACGAGTGACTGTGTCGCCGTGTCAATGGCGAAGGGTCAGGTTCAGGCGGTCGTCTTCAGCAAGATCGGCGGCTGGAGCATTGACGACCCGTACGCGGCCTTCTACCAGGACTACTACCAGGACCCGCAGCTGCGGCTGCCGGCAGGGACGTGGCGGATCTCCTCGAAGAGCGGCTTCAGCGTCGGTGGGACCGATTGCGGTGCCGGGGAGCCGGCCGACCTGCGAGCGACCGTCGAGATCGTGGTCGAGCCGTGAGGTAGGCGACTCGAAGCTGGCGTCGGACCGCGAGGCCGATCCGGACGGCCCCTCTCTGAGCCTGCTGGGACGCCGGCCGGGCTCCTCGCCGCGACCGGCGTCGAATGGCCTGGAGGGCCCGGGTCAGCGGGCCATCATCGGCTGCGCTCGCCACGCGGCGTAGAGCGCCCAGATGCCGACGACGAGATGGAGGATGTTGTCAAATGGGTTCTCGAGGTTCGCTACGCCGAAGGTGTTCGGCGAGGCATTGCCACTGACGAGGAAGCCGTACCCCGCGAAGAACAAGGCGACGATTCCGAGGAGGATCACGATCCAGCGGTAGTACGGCGCGAACATCGTGTTGAGCCCCGGCACGAACACGATCGCGAGGGCCACGATGCCGAGGAAGGTGTGGGCGACGTTCTCGCCGCCGTCGAGATAGAAGCTCGGGTAGGCGTTGGCGTCGCTGAGGGCGACGAACCCGAGGATCCCGAGGATCAGGAGGATGGCGCCGCCGTAGGTCAGAAACCCCTTCGGCGTCAGGACGCTGGACATCATCTGGTCAGGTCTCCTTCAGGAGGAATTCAGGCCGCGCGACGCGCAGCCGAACGCAGCCGCTTCTCGGCGGCTGTCGGCACGACCGATGCCTCATCCCTCCTCTGCGGACCTCGGCGCCTTGGGCTCGCCGACCTCCAGCCCGCTTCGGCCGTATCTTGCGACCGCCGTCAAGCCCTTCTTCGAACGAGGCGCCCGCCCGGATCACCGCTGGATCGCCCTGATCCGGGGCTTCCGCTGCTGCGTAGGATCGGGTGGTGCACGGACACGGCGTTCTCATGCTCGCGGCAGTCGGGGTCATCGCGGCCTTCGTCCCGATCGTCGTCGGCGTCACCCTGCTCCAGCGACGGGGCCGTCTTGGGGACCCCGAGCGCCGCCTCCCGTTCGCGGCCTATGGGCCATTCCTGGCTGGGGCATTGACTGCTGGAGCAGCGGCGGTCCACCTCGGGCTCATCGGCGAGCACGCCCTCCTGGCGATCGGCGCTCCGGGCGCCATCGCGGCCGGGTCCTCCACCGCCCTGGCCGCCTCGACCACCGGCCTCGTGGGCGCGGCGGCGTTCCTGTGCTCGGTCGGGGCGGGGTCGGCACACTTCGCCTCGGTCGACACATCGATCGGCGGGTTCCTGCCGCTCGGCGTCGCCTCGCTCGGCCTCGCGCCGGTTCACGCCGTGTGGTCGCTGCCGCGGCTGTGGCGTCGCGCCGCCGGCGCCGTCGCGGGGATGGCGGTTGCGGTGGCCGTTCTCGCCGTGGGCCTCGCGCCGCTCCTCGCCGGCGTCTCGGGCTCGGCAGCCGGGTCGGGCGCCTCCACGCCGCCGTCGCTCGGGTACGCCGACGTCCTCGGGATCGTGCTGGAGGCGTCGCTCGTCCTGGTGTTTGCCCTGCTGGTGCTTGGACGCCCCCGAACGCTCCTGGCGCGGCTCGAGGTCAGGGTCGCCGATGCGTGGATCGGGACCGGGCTCGGCGTCGCCGCCATCGCGATCTTCTCGCTCGTCGCGCTGCTCGCCGGCCACGCCGTCCATTGACGGCGGAGATGCGCCGGACGCTCGTCGTGGGCGCCGGCAGCCTCGACTACGTCCTCCGCCGAAGCCCGCGCTCGCGCGGCCTTCGGATGACGATCGACCCGCGCCACGGCCTCGTCGTCTCGATTCCGCCACCGCAGCGCCGAGGCTGGGCCGGGCCTGCCGCGCTCGCTCGGGTGGAGACGTTCATCCTCGAGCGCGAGCCGTGGGTCACCCGGCATCTCCGACGGCTCGAAGTCGATCGGGCGGCGCAGCGCGCCCGCGGTGGCGTGCGCGACGGCGGCATGGTCCGGTTCCGAGGTGAGCCACACCGCGTTCGCGTGCTCGCCGCCGGCCCCACCGCCCGCCGCTCGCACGTGGAGCGCAGCGGCTCGGAAAGCGGCGACGAGCTGCTGGTCAGGCTCGCCACCCGCGATCGGCGCTCGCCCGAGGCGGTCCTCGAGGCCTGGTTGCGCGTGCGCGCCCGCGAGGCTCTCGATCGCGCCATCGCGCGTGAAGCCGCGGCACTCGGTGTCACGCCCGCGATCGTCGACATCCGGGATCCGCGGACCCGCTGGGGGAGCGCCTCGAAGGAGGGTCGGCTGATGTTCTCGTGGCGCCTCGCGCTCGCCCCGCCGGACGCGCTCGAGACGGTGGTCGTCCACGAGCTGGCCCACCTGAAGGTCTTCGGCCATGGGCCGCGCTTCTGGGCCCTCGTCGCATCGCGCCGCCCGAACCACCTCGCCGATCGGGCCTGGCTGCGCCGTCACTCGCACGAGCTCCATGCGGCGCTCGAGCCAGCGACCGATCCGGACGCCGACGCCGGTTAGTCGGTGCGCAACGGCACGGCAGCAAGCCGCTACAGCGGGGAGGAGCCGTCAGCGAGGCTGGTGGGCCGGGGCAGAATCGAACTGCCACAGTCGATGACGAGGGTTTTACAGACCCTTGGGCTCACCACCTGCCCAACCGACCCATCGTCGCTGACGCGTGCGTCCGAGGCCTCGGGCGCGAGCGGGGGCATAGTGTGCCAGATGTCGATGGACGACCGCGCGACGCTCGAGGTGGCGAAAGTCCAGGCCCGACTGGGCCTGGCCGAGGGCGGCATCCCCATCGGGGCCGCGCTCGTCGCCGACGACGGGGCCGTCCTGGGCGCCGGGCACAACCGGCGCGTCCAGCTCGGCAGCCCGATCCGCCACGGCGAGACGGACGCGCTCGAGGCCGCCGGCCGACTGCCGGCCCGCGTCTATCGCGCCTCGACGATGGTCACCACGCTCTCGCCGTGCGACATGTGCACCGGCGCGATCCTGCTCTACGAGATCCCGCGGGTCGTCATCGGCGAGCATCGGACGTTCCTCGGCGGCGAGGCGTACCTCCGCTCGCGCGGCGTCGAGGTCGTCGTCCTCGACGACGCCGAGTGCATCTGGCTCATGCGCGACTTCATCGCCGCGAACCCGGCGCTCTGGAACGAGGACATCGGCGAGTAGGCGGCCGGATAAGGCCGAGGAGAGCGATCGGTGAGCGTGGGGCGCCATCCTCCTGCCACGATGTGGGCCCCGTCGCCTAGTCTCACGCGTGATACATTGAGGTCATGGCGACGGTCAACGTGCGCGAGCTCCGGAACAACGGGGGCGGGGTCATCGACCGTGTCGTGGCCGGCGAGCGCGTCGTCGTGACCCGCGCCGGGCACCCGGTCGCCGAGCTCCGGCCGATGCCTTCCGCCGGGACGAGCGCCGAGGTCCTCGTGGAGCGCTGGCGGCATCTGCCGCCACTCGACGGACGAGCCCTGCTGGTCGACCTCGATCGCGTCGTCGATCCGTCCCTGTGAGCCGCGCCGCCGAGGGAATCCTCGACACCAGCACGGTGATCCTGCTCTCCCGTCTCGAGGATCCAGCGGCGCTCCCGGCCAGGGCGTTGATCACCGCGATCACGGTTGCCGAGCTCTCCGTCGGGCCTCTCGTCGCGGACGATCCGACGCAGGCCGCCGCTCGCCAGGCCCACCTCCAGCAGGCCGAGGCCGACTTCGATGCTCTGCCGTTTGACGCCGCCGCCGCGCGTGCGTTCGGGCGGGTGGCGAGCGGGCTTCGGAGTGCGGGCCGGAAGCCGGCCGCCAGGAGCTACGACGCGATGATCGCCGCGATCGCACTCGCCCGCGGTCTGCCGCTGTTCACCTGCAACCCGGCCGACTTTGCGGGGATCGACGGCCTCGTGGTCGTGCCGGTACCGGTTCCATCCTGAGGGGGAGGTGGTGGAGATGAGGGGACTCGAACCCCTGACCCCCGCGATGCGAACGCGGTGCTCTTCCAACTGAGCTACATCCCCACGCGCCGGGCAGTCTACCAGCCGGACCCAACTCGACCCGTCGTCGGCAGCCACCCAACCACCCGCCCTTGGCGGGGCGTATACAGGGTGTGTTCGTGGCGGAGGTGAGGTTGTCCGCGGTCCGTCCCATGCCCGCCGCTCATGACGAGTTCGGAGCCTGGGTCGAGCCCCACCTGCCCGCACTCGCCCGCCTCGCCGCGCGCCTCGCCCCCGATGGCGAGCGCGACGACGTCGTCCAGGCGGCCCTCGAGCGGGCGTGGCGCAAGCGCTCCTCCTTCGACCCGGCCCGCGGGACGCCGCTGACGTGGCTCCTGGCGATCACCGCCGATCAGGCCCGCCGGGCGCGCCGGCGCGACCGTCCGCGGGCGATCTTCGCCTCGAGCCCGCCGGCCCGCTCCATCGACGATCGGCTCGACCTCGAGGCCGCCGTGGCCCGCCTGCCCGAGCGCCAGCACCTGGCGGTCGACTGCTTCTATTTCGTCGGCCTGTCGGTCGCCGAGACCGCGGCGGTCATGGGCTGCGCCGAGGGCACCGTGAAGTCGACCCTGTCGGACGCGCGCGCACGGCTCGGCAGGTTCCTCGAGGGAGGGTCCGATGCCGGACGACGATAGGCTCGACCGGCTCCTGGTCGAGGCGGGGGAGCGATGGCGCGCCGGCCAGTCCCGGGCGCCACGTTTGGCCGACGTCTGGCGTGCGCCCACCCATCGATCCGGGCTGCGGCTGACGTCGCTCCTCCTGGCTGTCGGTCTCGTCGTCCTCCTCGGTGTGGCGGCGCTCGGCCCCGGCGGGTCGCCGGCGCCCTCCACGTCGGTCGTCCGCCCGAGTCCCTCGCCGAGCGTCCCGACCTCCTGCTTCGTCACCCTCCGTTCGGATGCGGGCGCGGGCCCGCTCGCGTCGCAGTTGGCGAGCATGAGCCTGCCGGGCTCGCTCGTGCCCTACGGGCAACCGGCGCTGTGGGCGACGATCCCGCGGTCCGGGTCCTGGCCCAGCAGCACGTCGACCTCGGGCGGGCGGTTCATCCGGACGTTCTGGTACAGCGACCGGTGGTCGATCACGGACGAGCCCTCGCCGTCGATCTCCGTGTCGGCGGGGCGCTTCGGTGGCGGCCAGTCGGTGACCGGGTCGGCCGCGGTCAGTGCCCGAAGCCGCGAGCTCGGGACCTCGATGATCGTCTCGCTCGACCTGCCGTCGGGCGGCTGTTGGCAGATCACGGGCACCTATCGCGACCAGTCGCTGTCGTACGTCGTCTGGATCGATCGCGACCAGGCGAGCCCGATCCTTTCGGGGTCGACGACCCTGCCGAGCGAGCTCGACGGCGTCCCCGTGACGACCACGACCGACGCGCCCGCGGTGTTGGCAGCCACGTCGCCCGGCGAGTCGATCCTCGTCGGCGGGTTCCTCCGGCCACCCGTCGTCATGTTCTGCCCGATGATGCAGACCTTCCCGGACATCTGGAACGTGTGCTCCGCGGTCCGCGTGTACCCGGACCCCTGGGTTGGCGACGTCCTGCCGGTCTATCTCGGGGCGTCGAACGTGTCGTTGCCGACGATCCCGGACGGCCAGGTCGAACCGGTCGTCCTGCGGGTCCACTCCCGCGACGCGGGCTGTCCCTCGACCTATGACTGCGCCTCGCTGCCGGTGCTCGATGGCCTGGCGTGGATCGGGCGGCTTGGACCGCCGCCGGCGCCGACGAACACCGCACCGCCGGACGGGATCAGCCAGGCGGACGCGATCCGCGATGCGATCGGGATCTCGTTCAACAACGGCGGCTCGCTGGATCCGCAGGTGGTGTCGGCCGTCGCGGGGCCGTACGCCGTGGTCCAGTCGGAGGGCGGCGCGACCATCCCGGGCGATCGTTGGGTCTGGCTGGTGACCCTGCGCGTCCAGGTGACGGCGCCGGACTGCCCAGCCGGAAATCCGTGTCCGATCGAATGGGCGACGAGGGCGGTCATCCTCGATTACGTCGAAGGCAGCTTTGTGATCATGTCGACCTCGACGGGGTCGTCGCCGGCGCCAAGCTGAGGGTCCTGCTGCCGCTCGCCGGGGCCGGCGGGTCTTGATTCATTCGAACGGATGTTCGATAATCGGGTCATGGCGGCGCTCTCCCCGGACGTGACGGCGGCTCTCGCGACCCTTCGGACGAAGTGGGGCGCGGCTGCTCCGGCGCGAATCGGCGAGGTCGTCGGCGCGCTCGCGACCGTGCCGCTCGAAGCGGACGAGTCGGCCGAGGGCGGGATCCAGCCGGCTGGCCGGCCGGCTGGTCAGCCGGATCCGTCGAAGATCTTCTCGACCGGCTTCGCGGCCCTGGACGCGATCCTCGGGCCGGGCGGCCTGCCGCGCGGGATGGGCGTCTCGCTCCGGGGCGACCTGTCGAGCGGCCGGACGACGCTCGCCCTGCGGCTCGCTGCGGAGGCCCAGGCAGCCGGTGCCATCGTCGCGTGGCTGGACCTCGCCGAGGCGTTCGATCCGGTCGAGGCGATCGCCCGCGGCGTGAAGCCCGAATGGCTCGTCGTCGTCACGCCGGCGGACGTCGACGAGGGGATCGCGATCGCCGGCGCGCTGCTGTCGGGCCGGACGATCGATCTGCTCGTCATCGATCTCCCACAGCGGATCGAGTCTCGCCAGAAGGCCGCGAAGGCCGGCAGCGTCGCCGACCGGCTCGGCCGGCTGGCGGCCCTTGCCCGACGGGCCGACATCACGCTCGCGGTCCTCGAGCCGCCGGGGCTGACTTCGACCGTCGCCGGCGCGATCGGCGAGGCGACCGGGGTCCGACTCGAGCTCGCCCGTCGGTCGTGGATCCGGCTCGGACGCGACGTCGTCGGCCAGCGGACGGAGGTGGTCGTGGCTCGCAACCGGGCCGGCCCACCGGGAAGGCGGGCGACCCTCCGGATCCTCTACGCCGACGGCGGCGAGCGGGACGCCTGCCTCCGCCGCGACGACCTCCTCAGCGACGCCCCACTGATCGCCCCCGTCATCGCCCCCAGTGCCCGGGACCACGATGCGACTTCTCCATCTCTATCGCCCGCACCTCCTCCTCGACCTCGCGAGGCAGCGCCTGCCCTCCGGCTCCTGGCCGGCGGGTCCGATCGTCCTCGGCGGCCAGCCCTGGACCGACGGGACGGTCCTCGACGCCGACTCGGGCGCCCGGGCGCTCGGCGTCCGGCGCGGGATGCCGCTCGGGTCGGCGCACCGGCTGGCGCCGGAGGCGACGTTCCTCGAGCCCGATCCGGAGGCTGACCGAGCCTCGGCCGAGGCCGCCTTCGAGCGGCTCGCGACCTACAGCCCGGCCCTCGCCGGCACCTCCGATCCCGGGGATGCCGCGTTCGGGCTGTTCGAGGCCCAGGTCGACGGCCTCGAGGGCCTCTGGGGTCCCGAGCCGCGACTCGTCGCGACGGTCATCGAGGCCCTGGAGTCGGTCGTCGCCGGCCGCGCTCGCGGGGGGATTGCCGGCACCCGCTTCGCGGCCACCGTCGCGGCTGCCGCGGCCCAGCCGGGCGAGCTCGTCAGCGTCCCGCCCGGCGACGAGGCCCGCTTCCTCGCCCCGCTCCCGACCGCGCTCCTGACCTCGGACCTCGACATCCGGGCCCGTCTGCGCCGCTTCGGCCTCCGCCACATCGAGCAGGTCGCGACGCTGCCGGCCTCCGCGCTCATCGCCCGCTTCGGCGAGGAGGGCTCACGGATCGGGATGCGGGCCCGCGGTGAGGAGACCGACCCGTTCCGGCCGCGTCGTGCGCCGGAGCGGCTGCTGCTCGCCCTCCCGATCGAGCCCGCAGTCGCGGAGCTGGAGGCAGTCCGCTTCGTGCTGCGCCGCCTCGCCACCGCGCTGGGCTCCAACCTCGTCGCCCGCGGGCTCGCCGCGACCCACGGCCGGATCCGCCTCACGCTGGATCTCACGTTCGCGAGGGCCGGGATCCCGCCGGAGCTCGTCGTCGAGGGCCGCTTCCCGGAGCCGACCGCCGACGCGGAGGGAATCGAGCGGCTGCTCCTTGCCCGCCTCGAGCGGACGCCGCCGCCCGCGCCAGTCGCCCGCCTCGAGCTGGAGCTGTCCGGCGCCGAGCCCGCGACCGGCCAGCAGCTCCCGTTGTTCGTGCCCCAGGCCCTCCACGGCGCGCGGCTCGCGTGGCAGCTCGCGCGCCTGGCCCTGACCTACGGCGACGACCGCATCCGCCGCATCGAGCTCGGCGACCCCGACGCGCCGCTGCCCGAGCGCCGCTGGTCATGGCAATCGGTCACCGGCTCCCGATGAACGCCGCGTTGTCGCCTGCGCGGCGCGCCTCGCCCCGATGAGCCGCCTCATGCACGCCCATCCCGCGATCGGGGTCGAGCTCAATGGGGGCCAGCTCGTGGCGATCGCGTGGGCGGGGCGACGCGAGCCGGTCGACGTCTGCAACCGCTGGCGGGTCGACGAATCGTGGTGGCGCGACCCGATCGCCCGCGACTACTACAAGGTCGTCGGCCAGCGCTGGCTCGCGCTCGTCTACTTCGATCGGGTAGCCGGCACGTGGCACCTCGAGCGCCTCTACGACTGAGGCGTCACCCGGCCGGTCCGCGCTTCGCCACAGCGAGCTTCGCTAGGGGCCGCCCTGCAGCGCGTAGCCGACGTACGCATCGGACCCGACACGGACGAACACGACCGTCGCGCACGGGACCGAATCGGACGCCGTCGTGCAGACCCCTGCGGGGCACGGCGGGAAGGGATCGGGATCCACCAGCGTCGGCTCCAGCCCGCTCCACGCCACGATCTCGTCGTGCGTCCGGACCGTCCGCCGTTCGTCGATCCGGTAGTCGCGACCGCACACCCCGACGGTCTGCCGGAGCGAGGCGAGCTCGTGGACATCGGTGGCCCCGCGCCCGAGGACCCAGCGATGGACCAGCCCCGGGCCGAAGATCGCGGTCACGGCGACCAGCTGCACCGCCACGAAGAGGATGAGGCCCGCCACCCATCTGGATGACGCGCCGTCCGAGTCCGTCACGTCGCCTGTGACGCGGTTGCCGGAGGTCTCGTGACTGCGCTACAGACCCTGGGCGCCGAGGGACACGACGTAGGCGATCAGCACCACGAGGACCATCGCCAGGATCACCGCACCGATCACGTCCCGCGCTCGAGGTCGCATGCCGCGATCGTAGCCCTCGCGCGCGGCGGCTGTGCGCAAGGGGCGCGCTGGCCGCACGCGGCTCCTGCCGAATGCGCGGCCGTGCAATGGAGGACCCCGCCGCCCCCAGAAGCGACGGGGTCCTGTTCCTGGTCGTTGGCCCGCTCACCAGGCTGTTCGACCGGTCGGCAGCCGGCTGTGGTCGCCAGTTGCCGCCTCACCCCGGATGACACATCCGAGGCTCAGACAAGTGTGGGTCAGCTGGCGTTCGCTGCAAGTGCCGCCGGGAGGAGAACGAGGATCAGAAGGATTGCGAGGAGGAGCATCGCAATCGTCCTCGTCATGACGACGGCCAGGCCGCGGAGGTCAGTTCCCACGGCCGTTCAGACGCCACGATCCCGAAAACTGTTGCGTGCTCCGAGCATAGAACATTTGTTCTATAGTGTTCGACCCGGCGACTGTACCGGAGGCTCCCCGGGCGACCCGCCCGGACCACACAAGACGCCCCCGGACCGGACGATCGAGCGATGCCATCGACCTACGCGGAACTTCACTGCCACTCGAATTTCTCGTTCCTGGACGGGGCCTCGACGGTCGAGGACCTGGTCGCGCGGGCCGTCGAGCTCGAGATGCCGGCGCTCGCCGTCACCGACCACGACGGGCTCTACGGCGTCGTCCGGTTCGCGCTCGCCGCCGAGGCTGCCGGGATCCGGCCGGTCCTCGGGGTCGAGATCGAGCTGCTGGATACCGCGGTCCCGGATCCGCACGGGATCGTCGTGCCGGGCCGGCGGCCGTGGCGACCCGGCCGACGAGCGCCCAGCTCGTCTGCGGGTGATCGCACTGGGGCGAGCGGTGGCCCAGGGCTGGGTGCCGCCACGGAGGCGGGCGCCGCCGATGGACTGCCCGACCGGCCGCGCCCGAGTCGGGCTCGACTGCCGGGCCACCGGCGCGTCGTCAAGGAGGACCTGCGGGGGATCGGGGATCGCCAGCGCGGCCCGCACCTCGTCCTGCTGGCCCGCGACGCGACGGGCTATCGGAGCCTCTGCCGGATCCTCTCCCGCGCGAATCTCGACGGGACCAAGCGAGTCCCGCAGTTCCGCCAGCGCCTCCTCGCCGAGCACACCGAGGGCCTCGTCGCGCTGTCGGGCTGCCGCGAGGGCGAGATCGCCCGCCGCCTCCGGGTCGGCGATCGCGAGGGCGCGGCCACGGTCGCGCGCCGCTACGCCACGCTGTTCGGGCGCGGCGGACCGGGCGACAGCCCCGCCACGAGCGGCTTCTTCCTGGAGCTGTCGCACCACCTACTGCCCGACGACGACTGGCTCGTGGGCGAGACCGCGGCGCTCGCCGACGAGCTCGGCCTGCCATGCGTCGTCACGAACGACGTCCACTACGCCCGGCCCGAGGATCGCGAGCTCGGCGACGTCCTGACCGCGATCTTCCACGGCCGGACGCTCGACACCCTGGCCGACCTGCGCCGCCCCGACGCCGAGTCGTACCTGAAGTCCGCCGCGGAGATGCAGGCCCTGCCGCCGGGCGCCTCGCTGCCGCCCGGCGGCCCGGCCTCGGCCGATGCCCGGACCGCACGAGCCTGGCTCGAGGGAATCTCGACGGCGGGGGAGCTTGCGGCAACCTGCTCGGTCGACCTCGGGTTCGAGCAGTACCGCTTCCCGGGCTTCCCCGTCCCCGGGGGTGAGACGCCGTTCAGCTATCTCTCGGAGCTGTGCTGGGCCGGTGCCCGCCGGCGCTACCACCCGATGACACCCGCGGTCGTCAGTCGGCTCGCGCACGAGCTCGGCGTCATCGAGCGAGCCGGGCTCGCGGAGTTCTTCCTGATCTGCTGGGACCTGATGCGGTTCGCCCGGGAGCAGCGGATCCCGGCGCAGGGTCGCGGCAGCGCGACGAGCTCGATCGTGTCGTACACGCTCGGGATCAGCCGGGTCGAGCCGATCGCCCACAACCTCCTGTTCGAGCGATTCATCAACGAGGGCCGGACCACGTACCCCGACGTCGACATCGACTTCAGCTCCGAGCGGCGGGAGGAGGTCATCCAGTACGTCTACCAGCGCTACGGGCCGGAGCACACCGGGATGGTCTGCAACCTCGTGACCTACCGGGCCCGATCGGCCGTGCGCGAGGTCGGCTACGCGCTCGGCTTCCCGCGGCCGCTGGTGGACCGCGTCGCCAAGGCGCTCGAGACGTACGACAGCGTCATGGTCCGGCGTGACCTCGAGGCGGACGGCGGATTCGCCGAGTTCTTTCGCCGCCCGGGCGAAGGGCACCCCGAGGAGCCGGAGCCACCCGAGGCCGCTGCCGCAGCCAGGACCGGCGAGCGTGGCCTGACCGATGGCATGGGCCAGCTGAACCATGTCCGCGGCGGCCGCTTCGGCGCCGATCTCTCGGGCGAGCACGGCGACGGTCGTCAGGCGCGCCCCGAGGACGGGCCCCAGGCGCGCCCCGAGGACGGGCGCCAGGCGCGCCCCGAGGACGGGTCCCGCCGTGGCGCCAGCCCCCGAAGCCCGCCGATCCGAACGCACCGCGCCCGTTCGCGTGGCTCGCGGATGGTGATCTGGCCGATGCGGCGGTGGCTGGCCGAGGAAATTCTCAAATCACCACCGACGGACCGTTAGGAACGAGGAGGGGCAGCGCTCCCACCCTGGAGCCCGCGGCCGCGGCTGAATCCGTCCCGAGCCAAGCGTGGGCCGGGACGAATTCCCACCCAGACGAGCTTCCCGCCGACCCGCGGATGGTCTCGTCGACCTCTAACAACCCGGTGGCGGCAATGAGAGAAGAAATGCCTGGTGGTGCATGGCGCTCGATGGATGCCGAGCCGCGGCCGGGGCCGGGGCCGAGCCGGTCGGGGATGTGGGAGGAGGCGCCGGAGTCGCCGCCGGCGATCCGGCCGGGCCGGAGCGGCGATGACGAGGGCGGGCCCGGCGACACGCCGGCGAGCGTCGCGTGGCTGCGGGCCGGTCGCGGGACTGGCTACGACGCGAAGCCGCGGATGCCTGCCAGCGCGCAGGCGACCGTCGACGGTCGGGCGATCGACCCCGAGAGTGGCGCGTTGGCACCGCCGGCGCGGCGAACGGAGGGGCGAACGGAGGGGCGTGGGACGGATCGGCTTGGGCGGCCGAACCATTGGGACCCGCCGAGTCCGGCCGCGTCGACGATGGGTCGTGGCGGCACGGGGGCGAGTGGCGGCAGGGGGGCGAGTGGCGGCACGGGGGCGAGTGGCGGCACGGGGCTGGTGCGGCCCGAGCCGCACAGCTCGGTGGCGCGAGTCGAGCCGGAGCCAGTGCCGCAGCCGCGCGGTGGCAGCACCGTCGGCCTGTCCGACTGGGAGCGCTGGCTCGAGTTCTGCGCCCGGATCGACGGCTTCCCGCGGCACCTGAGCATCCACTCGGGCGGGATGCTGGTGACCGCCGCCCCGCTCATCGACATCGCGCCACTCGAGCGGGCGACGATGAAGGATCGGGTCGTCGTCCAGTTCGACAAGCGCGACGTCGAGACGCTCAAGCTCATCAAGCTCGACCTGCTCGGGCTGGGGATGCTGGCCGCGATCGACGAAACGGTCCAACTGGTCGAGCACGATTGCGGCACGTGCCTGATCCTCGATGCGATCCCGGAGCAGATCCCGGAGGTCTTCACGATGATCCAGGCCGCCGACACGGTCGGGGTCTTCCAGATCGAGAGCCGGGCCCAGATGCAGACCCTGCCGAAGTCGCGGCCGACGACGCTCGACGATCTCGTCGTCGAGGTCGCGATCATCCGGCCTGGCCCCATCCAGGGCAATGCCGTGCACCCATTCCTCCGACGGCGGCAGGGCCTCGAGCCGGTGACGTATCTCCACCCCAGCCTCGAGCCGGTGCTCCGCGATTCGATGGGCGTGATCCTCTACCAGGAGCAGGTCATGCGGATCGCCATCGAGGTCGCGGGCTTCACCCCGGCGGAGAGCGACGGCTTCCGGCGGGCGATGGGCACGTGGCGCTCGAACCGCGAGATGGAGAAGCTCCACGCCAAGTTCCACGACGGCTGCCTGCGCCAGCCGGGCATGACCGAGGAGATCGCCGAGGAGCTGTTCCGGCAGGTCTCGGCGTTCGCGAGCTTCGGGTTCGCGAAGTCCCACGCGGCGGCGTTTGCCCGGACGGCCTACGAGTCGAGCTTCCTCAAGCTCTTCTACCCGGCCCAGTTCCTCGTCGGGCTGATCAATGCCCAGCCGATGGGCTTCTACCCGGTCGAGGTCCTCGTCAACGACGCCAAGCGCCACGGCGTGAGCGTGCTGCCGGTCGATCTCAATCGCTCGAGCTACAGGACCACCACCGAGTGGGTGGGCCGGCCGGGCTGGGCGCTCGCGGGAGCGGCGGGCGACGATGGCTCGCACGACGATCCCGCCACGGACGCCGGTGAGCCACTCCCCGACGGCTGCGGGATCGAGGCGTATGCCCGTCCGGTCAGATCATCGTCGTGCGTGATCCCCAGCGCTGCTGCGCGGGGGCAGTGGGCGGCCGAGAGCGCGACAGGCTGGGGCGTCCGACTCGGGCTCCGCCTCGTGAAGGGGATCGGGGAGCAGCACGAGGAGCTCCTCGACCGGGAGCTGGAGCGGGGACCCTACGCGTCGCTGGCCGACGTCGTGGAGCGCACCGGCTTGCCGGAGGAGACGCTGGAGCGGTTGATCAGGACCGGGGCGCTCGACTCGCTCGGCCGGCCGCGACGGGAGCTGCTGTGGCAGCTCCGCGAGGTGGCGGGGTCGGCACGGGGGCGGGTGGACGGCA
>JACQEG010000090.1 GCA_016200665.1 Chloroflexota bacterium
GAGGGGTACGGCCCACCGCACGAGGCGGCGCGCTCCGGCCAGGAGCCGGTCGCGGGTCCGGAGGACAGCCGCCCGGATGGCCGCGACGGTCCGGGCCGCCCGGCGACGGGCGACGCGGCCGCGCACGGCGAGGCGGTGGAGAGGCCGGTGGTGCGTCGACGGATGGCCCATCCGGTCGCCTACAGGTCCGCGACGCTGATGACGCCGCGCCGAATGGCGTACTTGAGGAGGTCGACGCGGTCGTGGACGCCGAGCTTCTCCATGACGCTCGCGCGGCAGTTGTGGATCGTCTGCTCGCTGAGGTGGAAGAGCTCGGCGATCTCGCGGTTCGTGTGGCCTGTCGCGGCGAGGAGCAGGACCTCGCGCTCGCGATCGCTCAGCGCGTCCCAGGCGTCCTCGGTCGTCGGGCTCGCTCCACGCCGAAGGACGTACGTGTTGACCATCCGGGTGGCAAGCGACGGGCTGACGTACGTCTCGCCCCGCTGGACGCAGCGGATCGCCGCGACCACGTCAGCCGGGTCGGCGTCGCGGGTCAGGACCCCGTCCGCGCCGGCGCGCAGGACGATGGCGTACGGCTCGGAGCCGGGACCACCCTCGAGGGCCACGAGGCGCACCGACGGAAGGGCGAGCCGGACGGCCTCGATCGTGGCGGTCGTCGAGCGACCGCTGGGGACCGGGCCCGCGTCGACGATGGCGACATCGACGGCAAGCTCCCCGAGCCGGTTGACGAGGTCGGTTGGCTCGTCGATCTCGGCGACGACCACCATGTCCGGCTCGGCGTCGATGGCAGCCCGGAAGCCGAAGCTGAGCATCGGGACGCCGCCGATGGCGAGCGCGACGCGAACCCGCGGCGCCTGGTCTCGCGGGGCAGGATGCGGGCTGGCCCGATCGATGCAGGCCGGGCGTTCGATGACCGGCGGGACTGCGGTTCGGTCGCCCCCGCCGCCGTCCCGGCGGCGCCCCGACGTGCCCGGCACGAGCGCTGCGTCCATCCCGTCCTTCGGTCCGCCTGGACCACTCCCTTGGGGACGCAGTCCACATTCAGCGCCCGACGGTCGTCAGGGCACAGGGCCATCCGGCCCGTCGCCCGGACCTGCCGATGGGCCCATCTCGGGACGTCCGTCACCCGAGACCGACACGGGCGTCGGCCCTGAGCGGTATGCGAGTCGGAACCCGCGACCTCAGCTGTTGAGCGAACCGAGCAGGCGCAGCAGCGGGACGGCGGTCGCGAGGTCCTCGGCCAGGATCGCCGGCAGCTCCGGCGAGAATGCCTCCCGATCGTCGAGGCGCCGGCCGAACGTGACGTCCTTCAGGGTCAGGAGCGCGAGGTCCGGGTGATCGGCGGGCACGCCGGCCGGGGGTCGCTTCGCTCGATCCCCGTCGACGCTCCCGAACCGTCCGATGAACGCCGGGTCATCGACCGCGGCATGGACGCGGTCCGGATCCTCGAGGACGAGCGCCCGCCAGGCCGCCAGTGGCGCCGGGTCCGGGTGCCACATCCCGCCACCGACGAAGATCTCGCCCGGCGAGAGGTGGAAGTAGCCCCCGCCACCGCGGCGCGGGCCAGCTGCGACTGGCGTCCCGTCGGCGAGCCGGTCGACCGACGCGAAGCTCGCCCCGACGTTCGTCTTGTAGGGCGACTTGTCCCTGGAGAACCGGACGTCGCGGTAGATCCGGAACGGCGAGCGCGCGGGATCCGCCATCAGGGGGATGCCGCGGGCGCGGAACTGCTCGTCCAGCGCGACGCACAGCGCCTCGAGCGGCGTCTTCAGGAGCCGTTCGTACGCCGGCTTGCGCGGCTGGAACCAGGCCCGATCGTTGTGCTCGGCAAGGTCGGCGAGGAACTGGACCGCGTCGCGGCTGAACCCCGGAAACGCCTGCGAGGCGATGGTCATGGCCGTTCTCCCCCGACGAGGCTGATGACGAGGCAGGCCGGGCACGCGGCGTCGGCCCACGCGCCGGCTCCCAGCGACGGTAGCGCGACGCGCTCATCGCGGGCTGGACCGCCGGCGCCCTCCGCAGCGGCGGCTCCGGCCGGGCCGGCGGCGGGCAGCGCGGTCGATCGCCGGGCCTGGAGCCACCGCCAGCCAGCGAAGCCCACGGCGGCCAGGACGACGAAGGCCACGACACCGAGGATCGGACCGGAGCTCGCCGACACGGCGGCGAGCGCGGGTGGCCCGACCACGAGCCCGAGCGCGAAGTGAGCGCCCACGAAGACGCCGTTGCCGACGACGAGCCCGGTCACGAAGGCCGGCAGCGGCACGGCGGCGAGACCGCTCGCCGCGATGGCCCCGACCCGCACGGCCGGCGTGGCACGCGCCGTCGCGACGCCCCGGGCGCCACGCCGCCGCAGCCAGTCCGCCAGTCGCTCGATGCGGGCCTCGGACACGCCGGCCCGTCGCAGGACGGCGAGGAGCGTCCGCCGGAACGCGCCGCGGACGAGGAGGTACTGGATCGTGCCACCGACATAGCCGGCGAGGAGGATCGCGGCAAGCAGCACGATCGCCGCGGCTCCGCTGCCGGCCGCCGCGACGCCCGCGCCGATGACGAGGAGGTCGCCGGGCACGGGAATGGGCACGCCGACCTCCTTGACGAGCAGGAGCCCGATGAGGCCAAGCGCCGGCGCGAGCTCCACGGCCGGTCTCAGCCGGGGAGCGGGGCGAGGTCGCCGGCCGCGTCGTCCGCGGCGAGGGCCTCGGACAGGCGCGCGTACGACAGCCGCAGGAGGCGGGCGACCTCAGGCCAGTAGGCTCGGCCCTCCCCACCCGGACCGTCGGGATCGATCGTGGCACCTCGGTCGCGGACCTCGGCCGCCTGGCCACGCAACAGGCCCGCCTCCGCGACGGCCGTCTCCGGAACGTCGTACAGCTCGGCGTACAGCGCGGCGATCGCCTCGCCCGCGGCGACGCCGGCCTCAAGGCCGATCTCGCGCCGGACCACCCACCAGCGGAGCTCGCGCCGGGCAACCTCCTCGGCGTCGACGTGGTCGGGCAGCCCGAGCCATCGATAGCCCCGGGCGATCGGGCTGGCGAACCGCTCGTAGTCGCCGCGCGACCGGCCGAACCGGGCGGCCGCCCAGGCGAGCCAGAACGAGGCGACGATCGCCCGAACCCAGCCCACGCCGGCCTGCGCCCGGTTGGCCCGAACGAGCAGCCGGAACAGCAGGGCCGCCCGGCCCCGGTAGTAGGCCTTCCACATGGCGAGCTCGAGCCGGGCAAGCCGCTCCGGGTCGAAGTCCCGGCCCCAGCGCGAGACGCTGCGCTCCACGGCCGTCATGCTACCCCTCGATGCCGACCATCGACGCGCGCGGCGTGACGTTCGAGTGGGCCGGCGAGGCCCATCAGGTCGTCGTCACCGGCACCTGGTGCGACTGGCGCGCCGACAAGGGGCTGCCGCTCCGGCGGCACCGCGACGGGACCTGGGCCGGCCACCTCGCCCTGCCGCCCGAGGCCTACGTCGAGTACCGGCTCCTGGTCGATGGCGAGCCGGTCCCGGATCCCGCGAACCCGGACACCACCTACAACGGCATCGACGGCGACAACCACCAGCTCTGGATGCCGGCGGCGTCGCGGCGCGCTCCCAGCCTGCGCTCCCGACGTGGCCCCCGAGGCCAGGTCCGTCGCGGCCACCTCACGCTCGGCTGGCTGGCGGCTGCCCCGAAGCGCCGGCGCTTCGACCTGTACCTGCCGCCGGGCTCCGGCGACACGCTGGATCCCGCGAGCCTGCCGCTGCTGGTGGTCCTCGACGGCGCGGACTACCTCGATCGGGGCCGGCTCCACCGGATCCTCGATGGCCTCATCGGGCTCGGGCGGATGGCGCCGGTCGCGGCGGCGTTCATCGACAACGCCGGCGTGTCCCGCGGCGCCGAGTACGCCGGCAACGACTTCACGGTCGCGACCCTCGCGAGCGAGATCGTTCCGGCGGCGGTCGAGCGCCTCGGCCTCGGGCCGCAGGAGGCGCCC
>JACQEG010000091.1 GCA_016200665.1 Chloroflexota bacterium
CCGGCAGGCCCTTGCCGCCCCAGCCCGGTCCCGGGGTGTGGCGCTCGACGGGACCGCTCGACGGGTAGGCCCGGCGGAGCTCCTCGAACGCGAGCTCGGCGTTGGTGTCGGCGCTGTTCTGGGTGAGGATCGTCAGGACCAGCTCTGCGGTGGGATCGAGACGTCGCTCCCACGCCGGGTGGCCGTAGCGCTCGGCGAGGCCATCCACCACGAACCGGACGAGGCCGGGACGCGTCCGCTCCAGCCGCTTCGCCCAGGCCTTGATCGGATCGGGCTTGCGGCGACGCTTGGTGGCCGTGCGGGGTCGCTTCGGCGCCGCGCCGCGGCCGGGCTTCTTTGCGCCGGCGCGATGGGTCTGGGCGGAGGGCGGGGGCGTCACCCCGCGATTGTCGCCGGTCCGCCGCCCTGCGTGATGCGTCGCGCCAGCCGCTCGGCGGCGATCTCGAGCGGCGCTGCGCCGGCCGCGATCGCGGTCTCGAGGGAGATCGGGCGGTCGTGGACCGGAACGGTGACCGCGCCCTCGGAGGCGAGTGCCGCCGCTCCCTCCGGGTTGACGCTGCCGCCCACCGCGTAGCAGGGAATCCCCGCCACTCGCGCTCGCCGTGCGACGCCGATGGCCGTCTTGCCGAAGCCCGTCTGGGCATCGATCCGGCCCTCGCCGGTGACCACGACGTCCGCGGCGGCGAGCGCCGCGTCGAACCCGGTCGCGGCCATGACGAGGCTCACGCCCGCCTGGAGCGCGAAGCCCCCGAACCGATCGGTGAGGCAGAGCAGTGCGAACCCGACGCCACCGGCGGCCCCCGCCCCCGCGGTGTCCCGCTCCTGCCGTCGAGCGGCTCGCTCGAGGGCATCCGCCCAGGCCTCGTTGCGGCGATCCAGGGTCGAAACGTCCGCCGGCGTGGCGCCCTTCTGGGGAGCGTAGGTGGCCGCGGCCCCCCGCGATCCGAGGAGCGGATTGTCGACGTCGCAGGCGACCCGGACCGCCACCGACGCGAGCCGTGGATCGAGCGTCTCGAGGGCGACCTCGACGCCGGTCCAGTCGGCCGCGCCGGGAGCGGGTCCGCGGACCGTCGCCCCGAGCGCCTCCAGCAGTCCGCGTCCACCGTCGGTCGTGGCGCTGCCGCCGATCCCGAGCGTCAGTCGGCGGGCGCCCTCGTCGAGCGCGGCCACGAGCAGCCGGCCCGTCCCGAATGTCGACGCCCGGATCGGATCGCGCTCGTCCTCCGCGACCCGCGACAGCCCGGACGCGGCCGCGAGCTCGACGACGGCCTCGTCGTCACGGCTCAGCCAGCTCGCCTCGATCGGCCGGCCGAGCGGGTCGGCAGTGGGCGCACGGCGCCTGCGCCAGCCGCCGGCCACCTCGATCGCGTCCAGCGTCCCCTCGCCACCGTCTGCGAGCGGCGCGAGCGCGACCTCGTCTCCCGGGCGAGCCCGCTGCCAGCCCGCGGCCAGGGCTCGCGCAACCTGGACGGAGGACAGCGTGCCCTTGAAGGAGTCCGGCGCGAACAGGACCTTCATCGCGCACGGCCCATGGTGGTCCGACGGCCGGTCACGCCCGCGGTCAGCTCCCGACGAGCGCGTCGAGGCCGGTCGGGACCGCGTGGCGGCGCTCGAGGTACTCGGGGATCCGGACCATCGGCGGCCGCTCCAGGTCGGCCAGCTCCATGACCTCGAGCGACAGCCGGCCGCGACCGGAACGGGGCAGCTTCATCGTCGAGCCGAGCTCCGCGAACAGCCGCACCTTGCGTCGCTCCTCGAGGCGCTTCATGACTGCCTGGAGGATGACGAATGACATCCGCGACAGGCCCTCGAGCTCCTGGTTGCGGTGGACCCGCCGCTCGAGGTCGACCTGGCCGAGGCCCTCGAGCCCGACCCGCTCGGCGATGTCGATGAGGTGCCCGATCTCGACCGCGTAGCCGGTGAAGAACGGCAGCTGCTCGAGCAGCGTGCGGCGCCCGGCGTACTCGCCGGCGAGCGGCTGGATGAAGCCGGAGAGCTCCGGGAAGAACAGGTTGAGGAGGGGC
Source organism: Chloroflexota bacterium (assembly GCA_016200665.1). Taxonomy (GTDB): domain Bacteria; phylum Chloroflexota; class Limnocylindria; order Limnocylindrales; family CSP1-4; genus UBA5189. The sequence continues at coordinate 2,025 of JACQEG010000091.1, forward strand.
CGGGCCACGAGCTCCGTGACGCGCCCGCCGCCGCCCTCGCGAATGATCCCGGCCTGCACGATCGGGCGCTGGTAGTAGCCCTTGACGTACTGCAACCGGGGCTCGTGGAGCAGCGGCCCGAGGGTCCCGTAGACCATCCGCGGGTGCCAGTTCCGGACGTCCGTGTCGGCCCACACGACGAGGTCGCCGCTCGTCTCGTAGAGCGACTTCCAGAGCGCCTCGCCCTTGCCCCGGAATGCTCCGTAGCGGGTGAGGATCTCGTGGTGCTGGACCACCCGGGCGCCCTCGGCCTCGGCGATCTCGCGGGTCCGGTCGGTCGAGGCCGAGTCGATGACGAGGACCTCGTCGAGCAGCGGCACCCGCCCGACCATCTCGCGGATCGCTCGCCGGACGATCGGACCGATCGTCTCCTCCTCGTTGAGGGTCGGCAGGACGAGGCTGACCGTGACGCCCTGCTTCTCCTTCAGCTGCGTCAGCCGGCGGAGATCGGCGAACTCGGCGTGGTGGAAGTTCGACTCCCCGAACCAGCGCTCGACGCGGGCCGGCACGGCCCGGGACTCCTCCGCGGCGCGGTCGGCCGCGGCGAGCGTCTCCGCCCGGGAGGCGAGCTGCTCGAACGTCTGCCGCCCGATCGCCTCGTGGGTCTTCACGACGACCACGGTCGTCTTCGAGCGAGTCGCGATCGCCTCCGGCATGGCGCCGAGCGAGTGCGTCGAGCCATCCCCGGCCGAGGTCGGCGCGGCGGCGCCCATGACGACGACGTCGGACCGCTCGGCCTCGCGCAGGATCGCCGCGCGCACGTTCGAGGCCTCGCGGACGAGCATCTCCGTGTCGTTGCCCACGTGCTGCCGGACGAAGCTCTGCAGGGCTCGCTCGGCCTGCGCCCGGACCGCGAGGGTGATCCCCGGCGGGACGATGTGGAGGGCGACGAGCGTCGCGCCGTGACGACGGGCGATCGCGTCGGCGAAGCGAAGCGCCAGCTCGGCGTGCGGCCCGCCGCGGACCGGCACGACCACGCGCTTGACCTCGCGCACGCCGCGCTGCTTGACGACCGCCACGTCGCACGGCGCCTCGCGGATGACGACGTCGATCGTGTTCGAGAATGGCGCCGCAAGCGCCTCCCGGCTGGCCGGTGACTTGCCGCCCCAGCCGAAGACGATGAGGTCGGCGTCGAGCTCCGCCGCGGCCTCGACGATGCCCTCGGCCGCCCGCCGCCCGATCCGAACGATCGGGTGGATCGGCGTGCCCTGGGGCACGAAGTCGAGGACCCGCTGGAGCAGCCGTCGCGCGTGGCGGGCGCGGGTCGCGCCTTCCGAGAGCGGCATGCCCTCTGGCACCTCGACGATCCCGAGCGCGGTCAGCTCGCCGCCACGCGGCTCCAGCAGGTCGGCCCCGAGCCGGACGAGCTCCTCGGCGGTCGTCGGATTGGCGACCGGGATGACGATCCGGATCGGCAGCGGCTCGGTCATCGACGGCTCAGCGGGCCGAGGCGGCTTCGGCCGCCGGCGTGGCGATGGGTTGCTTCGGGGTCGGTGGCGCGTCCCAGCGCTCGAGGAGGTACGGCTTCTGGCGCTCGAACTCGCGCGCCTGCCGCTCCACCTGGTCCTCTGCCCGGTCCGTGGTCCGGTCGCGGTTCTCGATGACGAAGCTCGCGACCCGGCCGAAGTAGATCGGCACGAGGGCGGCCACGTAGGCCTCGAGCTTCTCGGGCTCGTCGCGGGCCGCGATGACGAGGTCGTAGATGACGCGGGTCCAGACCTCGTCCGGGACGTCGAACGCGGCGGCGGCCTCGGCCATCGCCGCCGTCGTGGGGGTGCCTGCGCCGGGCTCGTCCATCTGGAGCCGGTTCCGGACCGCGTCGGCCATCGTCCCGGCCTCTGCGGCGAGGCCCTCGATGGCCTCGGCCGTGGCCGGCGCGAGCATCGCTCGCCACGTCGCGGCCATCGTCAGGGAGCCGAGGTGGAACTCCGACAGGAGCCGCAGGACGTTCACCTCGAGCGGCGGCGGGTCGATGACCCGCTCGAAGCCGTAGGCCGGCACGTCGTGGCTGCCGTGGATCGCCCGCCACCGATCGACGTTCGCGACGGCCAGCCGCAGGATGGTGGTCACGACCTGGCGGAACATCGGCCCGAGATCCGCGCCGGGGTCCTTCGGGTCGTGGACCTTGGCCCCGAGCCGGGTCTGGCAGACGGCGTAGCCGCTCGTCACCGCCTCGGTCGTCATCCAGATGTCGATCCCGAACCGCGAGACCTCGTTCGTCCAGCCGCCCGACTTCAGGTACTGCCGCACGAGGTCCCCCGAGACCCCGAAGTCGCCGCCGATCGGCTGGCGGATGCGGAGCCCGTACAGCGCCCGCGTCAGGGGATAGGTCACCGTGTTGGTGATCGTGCCGTCGTGCTTGTGGCGGGCGTAGAGCGGCGCGACGAAGTCATAGCCGCCCTTCAGGATCGGCCCGGCCAGGAGCTCGATCCACTCGGGCACGATGCTCCGCAGGTCCGAGTCCACGACGACGAGGGCCTGGACCTCGAGCGCCGCGGCGATCTCGAAGATCGTCCGCAGGGCCGCGCCCTTGCCGCCGACGCCGTCGACCTCGGGGTAGGTGAGCGAGACGCGCGCGAGCTTGTTCGTCGGCCGGACGAGGAGGATCCGCTCGACGTACTCGGGCGGCTCCGTGTCCACGACCACGCGGCCCGTCCCGTCCGGGGACCCGGCGTCCGAGTTGACGACGACCGGCCGCAGGTCCGGGAAGTACTGGACGAGGCCGGCCTGGGCCGCGCGCACGACGTAGCCGATCGTCGCGGCGTTCTTGAAGCTCGGGATGCCGACCATGATGTCGGCCCGCTCCAGCCGCGCGATCTCATCGCGGATCGCGGGCGTCAGCACCGTGTCGGGCACGGGTCCACCGTACCACCGGCGCCTCAGCGACGGGGAATCGGCGCGGCGACCCAGTCCGGGCTCTCGCCGCCGGGCGTGTAGCGGCTGTTGGCGTCCTTGACCGCGAACTCGGCGATCCCGAGCGCCTTCCACTGGGCGTACCAGGCCTCGACCGGCGGCCGGACGGCGACGCTCCGGCGGACGAGGTCGGCCTCCGCGAGGGCAGACTCGAGCAGGCGCCGGCGCTCCAGCAGCGGCAGGTCGAGGAGCGGCTGGCCGTCGAGCCACAGCAGATCGATCGCGATGTAGGCCGTTGGCCCCTCCGGCTCGAGGACGACGCGCCGGGCCTCCGCGCGCTCAAGCGCCTCGCGCCGCCGATTGCTGCCACCGCCGCCGATGAACATCTGGCGGGTGAGCTGGCCGGGCGACAGCATCGACTCCGCGCCAGGCGCCGTGTCGGCGACGGGGTTGCTGCGGAGCGGACCGGGCATGAGATAGCCGTCGAGGACGAGGTCGATCGCGAGGTTCGAGGTCCGGATCGCCTCGTGCAGCGCCTCGAAGCCCTCCAGCTCGGCGGCCTCCTCGTCGCGGATCGTCACGCCGTCCGGGTCGACGTGGACGATCGCCCGACGACCGGCCCACAGCGGCTCGCAGAGGGGATCCCGGATGTGCTTCGGCTCGCGATTGCCGAAGGCCATCGGGCGCCACGTGTGGGGGTGGGACGGCGCCGTGCGCGTGAGGCTCACGATGCCATCGTACGTCCTCGCGCCCATCGCGAGCGGCGTGTCGGCCGGGTCGTCTTGGCGCACCCGGCGACGCTACCCTGACGCGATCCTGGCGCGTCGCGAGTTGGGAGGGAACGGCGATGGCGATGGCGACCGTGGCTCCGCGTGGCCTCCGCCTGATCGAGCGCCTCGCGGGGCTGACGCCTTCCGGCCGGGCCGGCGTGCCCGTCGCCTGGGCGCTGTACGACTTCGCGAACACGATCTACAGCTACGCGATCGTGTCGTTCGCGATGGGCCTGTGGGTGACGAGCGATTCGCGCCTCGGGCCGGCCGACGGCCAGTTCTACTTCGGCCTCGCGAACGCCGCCTCGGTCGGGCTCAACGCCCTGGTCTCGCCGGTGCTCGGGGCGATCTCGGACCGCGGTGGACGGCGGCTGCCGTACCTGCTGTTCTTCACCGCCCTGACGATCGCCGCGACCGCGGCGATCGGGCTCATCGCCGGCGGGACGGGCTCGGCGGTCACGCTCATCGGCCTGGTCCTCTTCACGATCGCGAACTTCGCCTACCAGGCGGCCCTCATCTACTACGACGCGACGCTGCCGGTCGTCTCGAAGCCCGAATCGCGGGGCCGGGTGTCGGGGATCGGCGTGGCGGTCGGCTACCTCGGCACGATCGTCATCGCCCTGCTGATCCTGCTCACGCACAGCGAGGATGGTCCGCTCACGTTCCTGATGGCCGCGCTGCTGTTCGCGCTGTTCGCGGCGCCGATCTTCCTCGTCGTGCGCGAGCCGCGCGGCGGTGACTACCGCTTCCGGGTCGGCGACGTGGTGGCCTCGTGGAGCCAGCTCCGGACGACGCTCGAGGACGCGAAGGCGGTGCCCGGCCTGCGGCGCTTCCTCGTCAGCCGGTTCTTCTACACCGACCCGGTCAACACGGTCATCGTCGTCATGGCGGTGTTCGCGACGGACGCGATCGGGTTCACGAAGACGGAGGCGAACCTCGTCCTCCTGGCGCTCACCGTCGCGGCGGTCGTCGCGAGCTTCGGCTGGGGGCTCCTCGTGGAGCGGATCGGACCGAAGCGGACGCTGATGATCGTGCTGGCATCATGGTGCGTCGGGCTCGTCATCGGCGGCGCGGTCCTGTCGAAGCCGACGTTCCTGCTCGCCGGCATCCTGCTGGGCTCCGGCCTCGGTGGCGTCTGGACCTCCGACCGGGTGTTCATGCTGCGGCTCTCGCCGCCGGACAAGATCGGCGAGTTCTTCGGGCTCTATGGCCTGGCGGGCAAGTTCAGCGCCGTCACCGGGCCGGTCCTCTACGGCGCAACGGTCTCGACGCTCCTCAACGCCGGCTGGGGCGCGGGCGCCTACCAGGTCGGGATCTTCAGCTTCCTGATCCTGATGGTCATCGGGGTCGCGCTGTTGCGGGGCGTCCCGGACCGACGGACCGAGGGACCGTCCGCGGCGGACCTGCCGCCGACGGCCATGCCGGTCGATGAGCCGTTCGTCGAGGGTCGCGCCTAGCGCCGCGACCGATCGGCATGCGCCTGGCGCCAGGCCCAGGCCGATCCGATCATCTCGTCGAGGGTGGACCTCGCGGGTCGCCACGCAAGGACCTCGGCCGCCCGCTCGATCGCGGCGACGAGGACCGGTGGATCGCCCGCGCGCCTCGGCCCGACCGTGAGCGGCACCGGCCGGCCGACGACCCGCTCCACGGCGGCGAGCACCTCGCGAACGCTGAACCCGCGCCCGCTCCCCAGGTTGCAGACGAGGGCCCGATCCGTGCCCGGATCATCCGGGGCGGTTGCCTCGAGGGCGGCGAGATGCGCGGCGGCGAGGTCCTCGACGTGGAGGTAGTCGCGAATCGGCGTCCCATCGGGCGTCGGATAGTCCTCGCCGAACACCGTGAGCGGCGGGCCGTCGCCGGCAACGGCCGCGAGGGCGTTCGGGATGAGGTGGGTCTCCGGGTCGTGGAGCTCGCCGTTGCGGCGGCTGGCGCCGGCCACGTTGAAGTACCGCAGGGCGACGCTTCGCAGCCCATACGCCGAGCCGTACCACGCCGCGGCGGTCTCGAGGGTCCGCTTCGTCTCGCCGTACGGGTTGATCGGTCGAAGCGCGGCGTCCTCGTCGATCGGCGTGGCCTCGGGGACCCCGTAGACCGCTGCGGTCGACGAGATGACGAGGCGTCGGACGCCGGTATCGCGCATCGCCTCGAGGAGCTCGATGCCGCCGGCGACGTTGTCGAGGTAGTACCGCGCCGGATCGGCGATCGACTCGCCGACGAGCGACCGAGCGGCGCAATGGAGGACCGCCTCGAGCTGCTCGTCCCGCAGGAGCCGCCGGACCAGTGGGCGGTCGGTGCACGAGCCGACGACGAGGGTCGCGCCCTCCAGATCGGCCCAGTCGTGGCCCGTCGAGAGATCGTCCAGGACCACCACCCCGTGGCCGGCCTCGACGAGCGCCTCGACCGAGACCGAGCCGACGTAGCCGGCCCCGCCGGTGACCAGGATTCGCATGCTGCGAGCCTAGCCCGCGCTCAGGCCCCGCGCCCGACCAGCCGCCGAAGCCACGCCCCGAGGCGGGCCCCGAACGAGGTCGAAGCCGAGGCCGAGGCCGACGCCGACTCCGACGCTGCCGCTGCCTGCGGCCCACCGCTCGCCGCCCGCGCCGTTGGCCCGAGCATTCGCGCCGCCGCCGCCTCCTCGGGGTCGATCGCGAGCGCTCGGGCGAGCAGCTCGGCGGCGGCGGGCTCGTCGCCGCGGGCGCGGGCCACCTCGGCCAGGCCGACCACGGCGATCGCGTTGCGCTCGTCCGCCTCGGCCACCTGGGCGAAGAGCCGCTCCGCCTGGTCGAGCTGACCCTCGGCCAGGGCTCGCTCGGCAGCCAGCAGGCGCTCGATCATCGGTCGCCCTCGTCGGCGAGCATCGCCTCGGCGATGAGCATGAGCGACGCTCGGTCGTTCAGCGCCGGATCGGCGATCACCCGCTCCAGCAGGCGATCGAGGATCCGCCCGAGGGTCGGGCCCTGCGGCACCCCGAGCTCGGCCATGAGGTCGGTCCCATCGATCGCGAGCCCACTCCGATCCAGCACGGCGGCCGCCGCAAGCTGGTCGTGGACCCGGCGGCGCAGCTCGTCGAGCCGTCCGGCATCGGCGGGCAGGCCGCTGCCGACGCTGTCTGCGGCCCGGAGCGCGAAGAGGTCGTCGAGCGAGGCCCGGCCGACGCGCTTGATGAACCGCCGGATGCCGGCGTCGCCCCAGTCCGGGTCGTACGTGAACATGTGCTGCCGAACGAGGTGGACGACCCGATCGGTCGACGCCTTGGGCATCCGAAGCCGCTCGAGGAGCGCCGCCGCGATCTCGGCGCCGACGACCTCGTGCCCGCGGAAGGGGCCGTCCTCGAGCGTCGCGGGCTTCCCGATGTCGTGGAGCAGCGCGGCCAACCGCACGACCGGCCGGCTCGCCGGCGCGGCGTCGACGCTCCGGAGGGTGTGGTCCCAGAGATCCTCGCCATCGATCTTGTTCTGGGCGACGCCGCGCTGCGCCGCCAGGTCGGAGGAGATGACCTCGAGCATCCCGGTCTCGGCCGCCAGTCGGAACCCGATCGATGGCTGGTCGGCCGCGAGCAGCTTCTGGAGCTCCGCGGCGATCCGTTCGCCCGAGAGGTGCCGAACCAGGGGCGCGTGCTCCCGGATCGCTGCCAGCGTGGCCGGCTCGATCTCGAAGTCGAGCGCGGCCGCCAGCCGGACCGCCCGGACCATCCGGAGGGCGTCCTCCTCGAACCGCTTGGACGGGTCTCCGACCGCGCGCAGGAGCCGTCGCTCGAGATCCTGCTGCCCGGAGAAGGGATCCACGAGGGCGGCCCGGGGCCGTTCCGTCGCCCTGGCGCCCCACGCCAGGGCGTTCACGGTGAAGTCGCGACGGGCGAGGTCGTCCTCGAGGCGATCGCCGAACTCGACCCGGTGGGGGCGCCGGAAGTCGGCGTAGTCGTGGTCGGTGCGGAACGTCGTGATCTCGTGCTCGTCGTCGCCCTCGCGGACGGCGACCGTCCCGAAGCGGTTCTCGTAGACCGAGCCCGGGAAGATCGCGAGCACCCGGTCCGGGAGCGCGTCGGTGGCGAGATCCCAGTCCGCCGGCTCGCGCCCGAGGAGGACGTCGCGCAGCGAGCCGCCCACGACGTATGCCGCCTGGCCGTGCGACCACAGCCGCTCGAGCAGCGCGAGCACGCTCCCGGGGATCGACTCGGCCGTGATGTCCACGCGCTCAGGATGACGCGCGCCGCGCCGCCCGGCGAGCCAGCGGCGAGCTCTGGGGGCCCAGATTCCGTCATTTGTCGCCGATGGCGACATGGCGCACCCGATACAGCGTCAGAAGTCGCCGCAGCCCGACACTTGACGGCCGCGGGGCCGATTGCGGAGATGCCGTGTCGGCTCTGACGACATTTGACCGAAACCGAGCGCCACGACCGAGCGCCACGACCGAGCGCCCACGACACCAGCGTCGCGAAGCAGTGGCTAGTTCGCGCGCCCCAGGAACAGGTACGTCCGCCAGGCCTCGTTGCGCTCGTCGGCCAGGTAGGGCGTGAACAGCGAGTAGAGGTCGGAGCGCGGCTCGAACGGCGGGCGGAGGAGCCGGA
>JACQEG010000099.1 GCA_016200665.1 Chloroflexota bacterium
CGGTCGGAGGCCGCGGGGGCCGGGGTATACTCCGGCGGTGCCCGCCTGATCTCGCAGCCCCTCGCGGAGCCATGCCCCGATGACCGAGCCGACCCCTGCCAGCGTCGCCGTCGTCGGAGCGAGCGGCGGCCCGTACGACCACCCAGCCGACGCCGCGGCGCGATCCGCTGGGGAGCGGAAGATCGCCCTGGACGCGATCGCCGCGGAGGTTCGGGGCTGCCGTCGCTGCCCGCTCTCGAGCGGCCGGACGCAGGCCGTCCCCGGTGAAGGCGATCCCGACACGGAGGTCGTGTTCGTCGGCGAGGGTCCCGGGTTCAACGAGGACCGCCAGGGACGGCCATTCGTCGGGCGTGCGGGTGAACTCCTCGTGCGCTTGCTTGCGACCCTCGGCTGGCGACGGGAGGAGGTCTTCATCACGAACGTCGTGAAGTGCCGGCCGCCCGACAACCGCGATCCGGAGCCCTCCGAGATCGCGGCCTGCGCGCCCTACCTGCAACGCCAGCTCGAGGTCCTCGATCCCGCGCTCGTCGTGACGCTCGGGCGGCATTCGATGGCGCGCTTCATGCCGGGCGCCCGCATCGGCGCCGCGCATGGGACGATGGCGCCCGTGGATGCCTCGACCGGCGTGACCGACGCCCTCGTCTACGCGCTCTATCATCCCGCCGCCGCGCTCCGGAGCACGGAGGTGGAGCGGCAGTCGTTCGCGGACGTCGCGGGCATCCCGGCCGCGCTCCTCGAGGCCCGCCGCCGGCGAGACCTGGCCCGCGCCCCCCGGTCCGCGGAGACGCCCGCCACGAGCGACGCACCCGAGCCGTCCGACCCCACGCTCTTCTGACATCGAGGACCCATGCCCAAGGCCAGCAAGCCCGCTCGAACCCAGCCGCGACCGGCGCAGCCGCAGGTCCGTGCCGCCGACGACATCCCCCTTCGCGTCATCCCGCTCGGCGGGGTGGGGGAGATCGGCAAGAACATGTACGTGTTCGAGTACGGCGACGACATCGTCGTCATCGACTGCGGGCTCATGTTCCCCGACGAGGAGATGTTCGGGATCGACCTCGTCATCCCGGACGTGACCTACCTCCGGGAGCGCCGCGACAACGTCCGGGCGTTCCTGATCACCCACGCCCACGAGGACCACGTCGGCGGCCTGCCGTACATCCTGCCGGAGTTCCCGGGCGTGCCGGTCTACGCCTCGACCCTGGCCCGGGGCCTGCTCGGCAACAAGGTCAAGGAGCACAAGCTCCATAACAACCCGCTGCGCTCGCTGGAGCCGGGTGACGAGCTCGTGATCGGGCCGTTCACGGTCATGCCGTTCCGGGTCGGTCACTCGATCCCCGACGCGATGGGCATCGCCCTTCGGACGCCGGCGGGTACGGTCGTCCACACCGGCGACTTCAAGTTCGACCACACGCCCGTCGACGGCAAGATGTCCGACTTCGCGATCCTCGCCCGGCTCGGCGAGGAGGGCGTGACCTGCCTGCTGTCCGACTCGACCCGTGCCGAGAACCCCGGCTACACGCCGTCGGAGCGGACCGTCGGCGAGGCCTTCCGCGAGATCATGGAGCCGCTCGAGGGCCGGGTCATCGTCGCGACCTTCGCCAGCAACATCGCCCGGATCCAGCAGGTCCTCGATGCCGCCGCGGCGTTCGGCCGCAAGGTTGCGGTTGCGGGACGCTCGATGGAGCAGAACTTCCGGATCGCGACCGACCTCGGCTATCTCACCTACGAGCCCGGGATGATCGTGGCCAAGGACCGGATCGGCGAGACCCCGGGCAACCAGCTCGTCGTCGTGACGACCGGCTCGCAGGGTGAGCCGATGTCCGGCCTGGCGCGGATGGCGAACCGCGACCACCGCTACGTCGAGATCGAGCCGGGTGACACCGTCATCGTCAGCGCCAGCCCCATCCCCGGCAACGAGGAGTACGTGGCCCGGACCATCGACAACCTGTTCAAGGCCGGGGCCAACGTCATCTACCACGCCATTCGCCACGCCCACGTCTCGGGCCATGCCAGCCAGGAAGAGCTCAAGCTCATGCTCAACCTGACCCGGCCCAAGCACTTCATCCCGATGCACGGCGAGTTCCGGATGCAGGTCCAGCACGGCCGACTCGCGATCGAGACCGGCGTTTTGCCGGAGGACGTCTTCATCATCGAGAACGGCACGCCGATCGAGCTCTTCGCCGATGGCAGCGCCCGCCGCGGGCAGCCCGTGCCGGCCGGCTACGTCTTCGTCGACGGGCTCTCGGTCGGGGACGTCGGCGAGGTGGTGCTGCGTGACCGCCGAGCCCTCGCGAACGACGGGATGTTCATGGTCGTCGTCACCGTCGACAAGCAGACCGGCAACGTCATCGGTTCGCCCGAGATCATCACCCGCGGCTTCGTCCATCTCAACGAGCAGGATCCGATCATGGCCGAGGCCGTGGCCCGGATCGTGGCCGCGATCGAGAATCCCGGCGAGCACATCAGCGAGGTCGCGCTGCTGAAGAGCCAGATCAAGGACGGGGTGTCGCGCTACCTGTACGAGCAGACGAAGCGCCGGCCGATGGTCTTTCCGGTCGTGGTCGAGGTCTGATGGCGACCCGACGTCGGCGCCAGGCCCGCAAGCGAGGCTCGATCCTCAGCAGCCTCGGGCTGCCCCCGGTCAGCCCCGAGGTCAGTCGGTCCCTGTTCGGGATCACGCTGCTGGTCCTCGGCGCCGTCACGCTGCTGGCGTTCCTGCCCGGGGCCGGCTCGGCGACCCTCACCCAGTGGTTCCAGCACACGGTCGGTCCGTGGTTCGGTAGCCTGCGCTGGCTCCTGCCGATCCTCCTGCTCGTCACCGGCTGGTACGTCGAGTGGGGACCCGGCAAGGCGCCTGGCTCCGGCTGGGGGCTCACGGCCACGGGCGTCGCGGTCGCCTACGCGGGGCTCCTCGGTGCGGCGTCCGTCGTCATCCCCGCGGCCCCGGGCCACGGCGCCGGCGGCGGCCTCTTCGGCAGCTTCCTGGCCAGGCTGTTCCTGCCGCTCATCGGCGATCCGGCCACCTTCGTGCTGCTGCTCGCCGTCGGGATCGTGGGCGTGCTCCTGGCCTTCAACCTGCGCCTTCGCGACCTGATGGCGCCAGTCATGCGGATCCTGCGATGGCTCGGGGTCGTCGCCGCGGAATCGATCCGGCGGGAGCCCGGCATGCCGGGGCCTGAGGACCGCGCGGCAGGCCGCGGATCGGCGGCGCTGGAGCCCGATGGCGGCCCTCGCCGCGGAGGCGTGCGCGGCGGCGGCCGGGCGATCGCCGGGTCCACCGGACCACCCGGCGGCCAGACCGGGATCTGGGGCGAGGACACCCCCGTACCGGTGCCGTCGAGCACGCCGGTCTCCGCGACGTTCGCGCCGGCCCGGGCGGCGGGCGCGGGCGGCAACGGGGCCGGCTTGGCCGGCTCGGCGGCGGGTGCCGCGGCTGCCCTGCGGCCGATCCGCGACCCGAACGACATCACCGATGCCTCGGACTCACCGCCGACGAAGGAGCGCATCGAGTACGTCCTGCCACCGCCGCAACTCCTCGATGCGGTCGTCGAGCCGGCGACGTTCGGTGGCGAGGAAGTCGTTCACCAGCGGAACGAGGAGATCATCCGCAAGAAGCTCGCCAGCATGGACATCGAGGCCCAGATCGTCGGCCGCAACGCCGGGCCGGTCGTGACCCAGTACGAGGTGCAGCCGGCGCCGCACGTCAAGGTCAGCCGGATCGAGGCCCTCGCCGACGACCTCGCGATGGCCCTTGCCGCGCGCTCGCTCCGGATCGAGGCCCCGATCCCGGGCAAGGCGGCCGTCGGGATCGAGGTGCCGAACAAGGACTTCAACGTCGTGACCCTTCGGGGCATCCTCGAATCGGTCGACTTCAGCACCGGCTCGCGGCTGACGTTCGCCCTGGGGCGCGACGTCGCCGGCCGGGCCCAGGCGGTTGACCTCGCGAAGATGCCGCACCTGCTCATCGCCGGGGCGACTGGCTCGGGCAAGAGCGTCATGGTCAACGCCCTGATCACGAGCCTGCTGTGCCACGCCACGCCCGACGACGTCCGGATGATCCTCACCGATCTCAAGCGGGTCGAGCTCGCGGCCTACAACGGCCTGCCGCACCTGCTCGTCCCGGTCATCACCGAGCCCGACCGCGCCAAGGCCGCGCTCAAGTGGGCTGTCAACGAGATGGAGGGCCGCTACCGCCGGTTCGCCGGCGCGTCGGCTCGCAACATCCGGGGGTACAACGACTCCCGGGCGGATCCCGACGACAAGATGCCGTACATCGTCATCGTGGTCGACGAGCTGGCCGACCTCATGATGCGAGAGGGCAAGAACGTCGAGGATCCGATCGTGAGACTGGCCCAGAAGGCCCGTGCCACCGGCATCCACATGGTCCTCGCCACCCAGCGCCCGTCGGTCAACGTGGTGACCGGCCTCATCAAGGCCAACTTCCCGAGCCGGATCGCGTTCGCGATGGCGTCCCAGATCGACTCCCGGACCATCCTGGATACGCCCGGCGCTGAAGACCTCATCGGACGCGGCGACATGCTCTACCAGCCCTCCGACCTGCCCCGGCCGATGCGCCTCCAGGGCGTCTTCGTGTCCGACGTCGAGATCGGTCGGGTCGTCGATCACTGGAAGGGCCAGATCGACGACCCGCACTACGACCTCGGGATCATCCAGTCGGACGAGGACGGCAGCGGCTCCGTCGACGATCTCGCCGACGAGGATGCCGATCGCCTGCTGCCGGATGCTGTCGAGGTCATCCGTGAGTATGACCGGGCCTCAGCCTCGCTCCTCCAGCGGCGGCTCAAGGTCGGCTACGCCCGGGCGGCGCGGATGATCGACCAGCTCGAGGCGCGCGGCTACATCGGCGCCTTCGATGGCTCGAACGCCCGGATGGTGCTGCGGCGGGACGATGGGCCGGGCGACAACCGGGGCGACCCGGGCGATGATTGAGCCGTGACCACGCGCGACCACGCGCGACGGGGGACGACGGACCTGCGGTCCGGTCGCCTCGGCGCC
>JACQEG010000100.1 GCA_016200665.1 Chloroflexota bacterium
CGCGCCGCTCACCGGGATCGACCTCTACCGGTCGCTGCGCCGGGTCAACCCGAGCCCGTACCTGTTCTTCGTCCGCGCGCCGTCGTTCGAGGTCGTCGGTGCGTCGCCGGAGCTGCTGCTCCAGGTCGAGGGCGACCGGCTCACGACCCATCCCATCGCCGGCACCCGCCCCCGTGGCGCCACGCCGGAGGAGGACGATCGCCTCGCGGAGGAGCTCAAGCGCGATCCGAAGGAGCGGGCCGAGCACGTCATGCTCGTCGACCTCGGTCGCAACGACATCGGCCGGGTCTCCCGACCCGGCACCGTGAGCGTGAGCCGCTACATGGACGTCGAGCGCTACAGCCACGTCCTCCATCTGGTGTCGCACGTCGAGGGGCGGCTCGCGCCCGGCCTGGACGCACTCGATGCCCTGCGATCGGTGTTCCCGGCGGGGACGCTCTCGGGCGCGCCGAAGGTCCGGGCCATGCAGCTCATCGCCGCCGCCGAGGGCGAGCGCCGCGGGCTGTACGGTGGCGCGGTGGGCTACCTCGGCTACGACGGCAACCTCGACACCGCGATCACGATCCGGAGCGCCGTCCTGCGCGAGGGCCGGGCCCACGTGCACACGGGAGCGGGCATCGTCGCCGGCAGCGTCCCCGAGGCCGAGTTCCAGGAGACCGAGCACAAGGCCGCGGCACTCCGGCGGGCCATCGAGGAGGCGGTCACGCCGCCGTCGCGCCGCCGCCCGGCGGACGCGGCAACCGGCGCCGGCCCCGGCCCCGACGCCGGCCCCGGCGCGGCCTCGGAAGCGAGCGCCGCGACGTGATCCTCGTCATCGACAACTACGACTCGTTCACGTTCAACCTCGTCCAGGCCCTGCAGGCGGCCGGGGCCGAGGTTCGCGTCGTCCGGAACGACGCGCTCGATCGGGCTGGCCTCGAGGCGCTCGCCGACGACCCGGAGGCCCGGCTGCGTGGCATCGTCATCTCGCCCGGTCCCGGTGATCCGGACGCGGCCGGGGTCTCCGTCGACGCCGTCCGCGTCGCGGCGGCCCGGAAGCTGCCCCTCCTCGGGGTCTGCCTCGGGATGCAGTCGATCGCGGCCGCGTTCGGCGCATCGATCGTCCGGGCGCCGACGCTCGTCCACGGCGAGGCGGCCGAGGTCAGCCACGATGGCGCCGGCTTGCTCGCCGGGATGCCGCCGGCCTTCCTGGCCGCGCGCTACCACTCGCTCTGCGTGGATGCCGCGACCCTGCCACCGGAGCTGCGGATCACCGCCATGAGCGAGGTCGACCGGGTCGTCATGGGACTTCGCCACGTGAGCCTGCCGCTCGAGGGCGTCCAGTTCCATCCCGAGAGCGTCCTGACGCCGGAAGGACCGCACCTGCTCGCAAACTTCCTGCGGCTCGCGGGCGAGGGCGAGGCGGCGACACTCGACGCCGCGTCCGGGCACTTCGCCACGAGCGGGCTTGCGGGGGACGTCCGATGAGCGATCACGTTCGGGCCGCCGTGGCGGCGATCGTCGAGGGCCGGACGCTGACGCTCGAGGAGGCGCGCCTCGCGATGGGCGCCGTGATGGACGGCGAGGCGACGCCGGCCCAGCTCGGCGCGCTGCTCGTGGCGCTCCGGATGCGCGGCGAGACGGTCGAGGAGCTCGCGGGCTTCGCGTCCGCGATGCGGGAGCGCGTGACCCGGGTCGAGGCGCCCGCCGGAACGATCGACGTCGTCGGCACCGGCGGCGACAGCTCGGGCACGTTCAACGTGTCGACCGCGTCGGCCCTCGTCGTTGCGGCGGCGGGGGTCCCGGTCGCGAAGCACGGCAACCGGGCGGTGACCTCGCGATCCGGGTCGGCCGACGTCATCGAGGCGCTCGGCATCCGGATGGACCACGACGCCCAGTCCGCGGCTCGGGACCTCCGGGAGCTCGGATTCGCGTTCCTGTTCGCGCCGGCGTTCCACCCGGCGATGCGCCATGCCGGGCCGACCCGGAAGGAGATCGGCGTCCGCACCGCGTTCAACCTCGTCGGGCCGCTCACGAACCCGGCAGGAGCGAAGCGAGCGGTCATCGGGGTCGCGGATCCGGCCGCAGCGGCGCGGATCGCGGAGGTCGCGCGCCGGCTCGGAACGGATCGAACGCTCGTCGTCCACGGCGCGGGGATCGATGAGCTGCCGCTCGACGGCACGGGGGTCCTGTACGACGTGAGCCCGAAGGGCGTCGACAGGCGGCCGGTGGCCGCCGACCGGCTGGGTCTCTCGGTGGCCCCGACCTCCGCGCTCGCCGGCGGCGACGCCGCGGACAACGCGCGCCGGATCGAGGCCATCCTCGGCGGCGAGCGCGGCCCCGCTCGCGACGTCGTGCTGCTCAATGCCGGCGCAGGCCTCGTGGCCGCCGCGTGGGCGGCCGATCTCGGCGAGGGCGTCGCGATCGCCACGGCGACGATCGACTCCGGCGCCACCACCGCCCTCCTGGCCCGCCTCCGTGCCGCCACCCGGTCGGCGCGATGACGGCGGTTGCCTCGCGCCGCACGTCGCCCCCCGGTGGCCGGCTCGGCGTCCTCGGCGAGATCGTGGCTCGGCGTCGGGCGGACGTCGCCGTCGAGATCGCGGACCTCACCATGGGCGAGCTGCAGCGCCGGGCCGCCGCCGCACCCTCGCCGCGGCCCATCGCGGAGCGGCTGGCCGCAGCCGGCCTGCACCTCATCGCCGAGCTCAAGCGGTCGTCCCCGTCGGCCGGCCAGATCGCTGCGGGAGCCGACGATCTCGTCGCCCGGGCGCGGGCCTACGAGCGGGGCGGCGCTGCAGCCATCTCCGTGCTGTGCGAGCCGCGCTGGTTCGCCGGCTCCGTCGAGGACCTCCGGGCCGTCCGCGCCTCGGTCTCGATCCCGGTGCTCGCCAAGGAGTTCGTCGTCGATCCGCGGCAGCTGCCGTGGCTCCGCGCGGCCGGCGCGGACGTCGTGTTGCTGCTCGCCGCGCTGCAGGCACGGGGCGCCCTGGCCGACCTCGTGCGACAGGCCCGCGACATCGGCCTGGAGCCGCTGGTCGAGGCCCACGACGAGCGGGAGCTCGACGCTGCGCTCGCGAGCGGGGCCCGGCTCATCGGCCTGAACAACCGCAACCTCCGGACGCTCGACGTCGACACGGACCGAGCCGCGCGCCTCCTTGACCTCGTGCCGGCCGACCGGCTGGTGGTGGCGGAGTCCGGCGTTCGCGACACCTCGACGATCCGCGACTGGCGAGCGCTGGGCTTCGACGCCGCGCTCGTGGGCGAGGTCCTGGTCCGCTCCGGCGACCCTGAGGCGGCGACCCGCGCGTTCGTCGCCGCGGGCCGCGCGACGTCGGACCTCGTCAACGTCGCGAATCGGCCGATCGTCAAGATCTGCGGCGTCCGCGACACCGAGGGCGTCACGGCGGCGCTGGCCGCCGGCGCCGACGCGATCGGGCTCAATCTCGTGCCCGGCACGCCCCGGGCGCTGGACCTCGGGGAGGCCGGGCGGCTCGCGGCCATCGTTCGCGAACAGGCCACGGCAGCGGGCCGCCCCTCGATCGTCGCGGTCACGGTCGACCGGTCGGCCGCCGACCTCGATCGGGTCGCCGAGGCGCTGGACTGCGACGCGATCCAGCTGAGCGGCGACGAGCCGCCAGCGCTGACGGCTGCCTCCCCGCGGCCCGCCTGGAAGGTCCTCCACGTCCCGGCCGCGACGGCGCTCACCGGCGCAGAGCTCGCCGCGGTCATTGCCCTCGGTCGCGCCCACCTGGAGGCCGGCGCCGAGCGGCTCATGCTCGACGCGGCCGGCGGCACCCATCCGGGCGGGACGGGGCTGCGGCTGGACGCCGCGACCGTCGCCGCGATTGCCCGGGAGCTGCCGATCGTGCTCGCGGGCGGCCTCGATCCCTCGAACGTGGGCGGCGCGGTCCGGTCCGCGCCGATTGCCGGCGTCGACGTCGCCAGCGGCGTCGAGCGACCCAGGACGCCGGGCACGCCTCCGGCGAAGGATCCGCTGCGGGTCGCGCTCTTCGTCAAGCGCGCCCGGGCGGCCCGCGACGACCGGCCGAATCTCCCGCCGCGGCCCGAGGTCGTGGACCCGGCGCTCATCGAGGCGGACGCCCGTGGGCGCTGGGGCCTCGGCCGCGAGCTCGGCGGCCGGTTCGTCCCCGAGACGCTCATGGCCGCCGTCGAGGAGCTCGATCGCGCCTACGTGGCGCTTCGGCACGACCCGCGCTTCTGGGCGGAGCTGCGCGAGCGCCTCGAGACGTTCGCCGGCCGTCCCACGCCGCTCGTCCGGGCTGACAGCCTCGCCGCCGCGGTGCTCGAATTGGCCCGTGCCGCCGGCGGACGCGTCGCATCCCAAGCGAGGCTTCGCCTGTACCTGAAGCGCGAGGATCTCGCCCACACCGGCGCCCACAAGATCAACAACGCGCTCGGCCAGGCCCTGCTCACCCGGCGCCTCGGCAAGACGCGGGTCATCGCCGAGACCGGGGCCGGCCAGCACGGCGTGGCCACCGCGACGGCCTGCGCCCTGCTCGGCCTGCCGTGCGTCGTCTACATGGGCGCCGAGGACATCGAGCGGCAGGCGCCGAACGTCCTCCGGATGCGGGCCCTGGGGGCGGAGGTCCGGTCCGTGACGAGCGGCAGCGCGACGCTCAAGGACGCGATCAACGAGGCGATGCGCGACTGGGTCACGAACGTCCGGACGACCCACTACGTGCTCGGCTCTGCGATGGGCCCGCACCCCTATCCGACGATCGTCCGCGACCTCCAGCGCCGGATCGGCGACGAGGCGGCCGTCCAGCTCCAGCTCGCGGAGGGCCGCCTGCCGGATCTCGCCCTGGCGTGCGTCGGCGGTGGCTCGAACGCGATCGGCCTGCTGAGCCGGTTCATCGGCGAGCCGTCGGTCCGGCTCGCGGTCGCCGAGGCCGCCGGCGACGGAATAGCGACCGGTCGCCACGCGGCGGCCCTCGCCGGAGGGTCGCCCGGGATCCTCCACGGTGCCCGGTCGATGATGCTGCAGGACGCCGACGGCCAGGTCGTCGAGGCCCATTCCGCCTCGGCCGGCCTCGACTACCCGGGCGTCGGGCCGCAGATCGCCGCGCTCGCGGCCGCCGGCCGCCTCGAGCTCGCGAACGCGACCGACGACGAGGCCTTCGCCGCGATGGCCCTCACCTCCGAGACGGAGGGGATCCTGCCGGCGCTCGAGACCGCCCACGCGATCGCGGCGCTGCCGCGCCTGCTCGCCGGGGTGCAGGGGAGCGGGGCGGCGTATCCGGACGACGCCGTCGTCCTGCTCGGGTTCTCGGGGCGAGGCGACAAGGACCTGGCCGCGTTCGGCCGGTGGCGGGAGGCCGCGAGGTGAACCGCGGAGGCCAGCGAATCGAGGCCGCCTTTCACGCGGCCCGGGCGGATGGCCGGACCGCCCTGGTCCCATACGTCGTCGCCGGCTACCCGGACGCCGAGACGAGCCTCGCCGCCGCGCTGGCCTGTGCCGACGCTGGGGCGGACCTCCTCGAGATCGGGCTGCCGTACTCGGATCCGCTCGCCGACGGCGCCACGCTCCAGCGCGCCTCGGCTGCCGCGCTCGGTGCCGGGGCGACCCTCGATCGCTCCATCGAGCTCGTCCGGTCCGTGGCCGCGGCCCGGCCCGGCCTGCCGCTCGTGCCGATGGCCTACGCCAACCAGGTCATCGGTGGCGGTGACGGCGCCTCGACGGCCCGGCGCCTGGCACGGGCCGGTGCCAGCGGCGTCATCGTGGCGGATCTCACCCCCGACGAGGGCGGGCCGTTCGAGGCCGTGGCCGCGGACGCCGGTCTCGCCGTCGTCTACCTGGTCGCGCCCACGACGGCCCCACGACGGCGGGCGTGGATCGCCTCGCGAACGAGCGGCTTCCTGTACTGCGTCTCGCTCGTCGGGGTGACGGGCGCCCGTTCGAGCCTGTCGCGTCACGTCGGGCGCCTGGTGCGCGACGTGCGCGCGATCTCGCCGGTGCCGGTCGCGGTCGGCTTCGGGGTGAGCCGCCCGGCCCACGTCCGGACGCTGGCCCGGGCCGGCGCCGACGGCGTCATCGTCGCCTCGGCGCTGGTCGACGCGCTGGGCCCCGACGGCCGAGACGTCGCTGCGCTGGGCCGCCTGGTGTCGAAGCTCCGGGCCGCTACCCTCGCGGCGTGACGTCGACCGTGCGGGTCGTCGTGGAGGCGACCCCGAAGCGCGCCTTCGCGTCGGCGCTCGACTGGCCGGGCTGGAGCCGCGGCGCGAAGACCCGCGAGGCGGCCCTCGGTGCGCTCCTTGCCTATGCCGAGCGCTACGCGCCCGTGGCCGCCCTCGGCGGCGCGTCGCTCCCGGCTGGACCTGTCGAGCTCGACATCGCCGGCGAGACCGAGGGCGACGCCTCGACCGACTTCGGGGTCCCGGGCCGCGTCTCGGACCCGGAGCGCCGACCGATGGACGCGCCCGAGGCCCGCCGCCGCGCCGACCTCGTCGCGGCCGCCTGGCACCACTTCGATGCCATCGCCGCAGCGGCGCCCGAGGCGCTTCGGAAAGGCCCCCGAGGCGGCGGCCGTGACCGTTCCAGGATCGTCGACCACGTCGTCATGTCCGATCACGGCTACTGCCGCGAGCTCGGCCTGAGCATGCCGCCGCCGGACCCCCGAGACCCGGCCTCGGTCGAGGCGATGCGGGCGGCCATGCTCGAGGTCCTGCGGCAGCCGTCGGACGGCTCGCCGATCGCGAAGCGCTGGACGGCCGCCTATGCGGCCCGCCGGATCGCCTGGCACGCCCTGGACCACGCCTGGGAGATCGAGGACCGGAGCGAGCCGCGCTGACGGCCGGGCGCGAGCCGCGCGCATGACCTCTGCGGGTCACGGGCGAGCCCGCGTGCGTCAGGCCGACGGCGGCTCCGCGCGATCCGGTGGCTCCGGCTCGTCGCGGCGCAGGCGTTCACGCTCGCGAGCCTCCAGGGTCCGGGCGATGGCGATGAGCCGGCGATAGACCGCGAGGAGGTCGGCCTGCGGCGTCGGGCCGGCATTCGCCATCGAGACCCGGAGAAGCACCTCGCGCTCCCGGCCGGCGTCGCGGATCGGCCGTCCGAGCTTCGACTTCTCCTCCCCGACGGCCCCCGCCAGCTCGGCGCGCTCGTTGAGCAGCCCGACGATCCGCCGATCGAGCGCGTCGATGCGCTCGCGCAGCCGGCGGAGCTCGGGGCTGTCGGGTCGCCGGCGTTGGCTCATCGACCGCCGAGCGGTTGCGCGCCGAATCGCCTGGCGAGGACCTCCAGCGCGAGCCGATAGCCCGTCGGGCCCTGGCCGTAGATGTGGTCGATCGCGATGTCGGCCAGGAAGTTGACCTTCCGGAACGCCTCGCGCTTCGTCGGATCGGACAGGTGGACCTCGACGAACGGCCGGTTGACCGCGAGGAGGGCATCGCGCAGGGCGACCGAGGTGTGCGTCAGCCCGCCGGCGTTGACGATCGCCGCGTCGAAGTCGTGCTCGTGGATCCGATCGATGAGCGCGCCCTCGTGGTTCGACTGGAAGTTGACGACCTCGAGGCCGAGCCCGACTGCCCAGTGCTGGATCTCGACCTGCAGCTCGTGGAGCGTCTGATGACCGTAGATCTCCGGCTCGCGCGTCCCGAGCAGGTTGAGGTTCGGGCCCTGGAGGACGAGAACCCGCGTCATGGCCGCGCCGCCGCATCGACCGGCCGGCCGGCGAGGACCCCCGAGGCCACCTCGCGGACGAGCGCCTCCGGGACGCCGTCGGCGACGGTCCAGGCCCCCGCCGTCGGGAGCACCCAGCGGAGCACGCCGCCGCGCCGCTTCTTGTCGGTTGCGAGCACGTCGAGCACCTCGTCGAGCGGATAGGGCAGGGGATCGATCGCGAGGGACAGCGTGTCGAGCATGGACTCGATCCGCTCCGCCCGCTCGGCCGGCGTGCTGCCGAGACGGACGCCGAGGCGCGCCGCGGCCCGCAGGCCATAGGCGACGGCCTCGCCGTGGAGCAGCGGCCCGAAGCCGGCTGCGGCCTCGATGGCGTGACCGAGCGTGTGGCCGAGGTTGAGGGCCATCCGGTCGCCGCGCTCCAGCGGGTCCGATTCGACCAGGGAGAGCTTGAGCCAGGCCGCGCGCTCGATGACCTCCGCGAGCGCCGACGGCTCGGCCGTCCGGTGGCCGGCCGCGATCGCCGCACCGTCGGCCTGGAGCACCTCGAGGAGGCGCTCGTCACCGAGGACGCCGTCCTTGACCGCCTCCGCCAGGCCCGCCCGTCGATCGCGCACGGGCAGCGGCGCGAGCAGGTCCGGATCGACGATGACCGCGCTCGGGAGATGGAACGCCCCGACCAGGTTCTTTCCGGCATCGATGTCGACGGCGGTCTTGCCACCGAGGGCGGCATCGAGCTGGCCGAGCATCGTCGTCGGGACCGCCAGCCAGGGAATGCCGCGCTGGTAGGTGGCAGCCAGGAAGCCCGCCGCGTCGGTCAGGGCTCCGCCGCCGATCGCGACGATCGGCTCGTCCCGCTCGACCCGGACCCGGGCGAGCTCGCCCGCGGCGGTCTCGATGATCGACAGTCGCTTCGCGGCCTCGCCCTGCGGCAGCTCGACCACCTCGAGCGTCCAACCGCGGCTCGCGAGCGCCGCCTCGAGCCCCCGCCCGACCGCGGCCCGTGCTCCCGGCTCCGTCACGATCACGGCCCGCCGCGCCCCGGCCCGGCGGAGCTCCGCGTCGATCTCCGCAGCCGCGACGCCGACACCGAGCACCACCCGGCCGATCGCGAGGCCGGCCCGGAGGAGCGTCACGCCACCCGCCATGTGCCCGCCTCGGAGGCGCTCCTCGATCGCCTCGACGGCGACCCCCGGCGGTCCATCGGCGTCGACCCGCTCGGCCGCGGCGTAGAAGCGCTCGCGGTGATGCCGAAGCCGCTCGAGGCCCGTTGCCAGGTCCCCCTCCGCGAGCAGTGGCCGGACGGTCGGGCTGCGCTCGAGCCGCTCGGCGAGCCGGGCACCGGGCGCGTCGAGCCAGAAGGCGCGCCGGCCGTCGGCGAGGCGCCAGCGGTTGCGCGGGTCGACGACCGCCCCGGCGCCGGTCGCGATCACGCGGGCCGCCGCATGGTCGCCTGCGCCCGGTGCATCGGCGGCCGCGGGCCCAAGCGCCTCGATCGTCGCCCGCTCCAGGGCCCGGAACCCGGCCTCGCCGTCGGACCGGAAGATCGCCTCGATCGACCGCCCGGCGGCCCGCTCGATCTCCCTGTCCGTGTCGATGAAGGTGCCGCCGGATCGGGCGGCGAGCCGCCGGCCCACCTCTGTCTTGCCGCTGCCCGGAAGCCCGACGAGGACGATGTCCATCGAGCGATCAGTCGTCGCCGCCGGAGCCCGCCGGCGCATCTGGATCGCCCGCGCCCGTCGCGGGAGTCCGGCCCACTCCTGCTCCGGCCGCCGTCGCCCGGGCGCGGAGCCGGTCCATGGCGTCCCGGACGACGGGCATCGAGTCGCCACCGGTGGTCTCGAGGACGAAGCGGGCCAGCGTCACCATGACCATCGCCTCGCCGACGACGCCCGCCGCCGGCACGACGCTGATGTCGCTGCGCTCGTAGTGAGCCGTCTCCACCGGCCTGCCGGTCAGGAGGTCGGCCGACGGCAGGGGCCGGGCCAGGGTCGAGATGGGCTTCACCGCGCCCCGCACCACGATCGGCTCGCCGTTGGAGATGCCGCCGGTCAGGCCCCCGGCGTTGTTCGAGCGATGGATCCAGCGGCCGGCCTCGCCGCGGCCCTCGATGACGTCGTGGACCTGCGACCCGAGGCGCCGGGTCTGCTCGAACCCGAGCCCGATCTCGACGCCCTTGACGATGTTGATGCTCATGACGGCCGCGGCAAGGGCCGCATCCAGCCGCCGGTCCCACTGGACGTACGAGCCAAGCCCGATGGGCACGCCGGTCGCCACGACCTCGAAGACGCCACCGACCGTATCGCCGTTCGAGCGGGCCTCGTCGATCCGGGCGACCATGCGGGCCTCGGCATCGGGGTCCGGACAGCGCAGGGCCGACGCCTCGGTCTCCTCCGGGGAGCGGGTCGCATTCGCCGGGTCGACCGCGATGCCACCGACCTCGGCCGTGAACGACCAGCACTCGATTCCGAGATCCGCGAGGAACGCGCGGGCGACGGCCCCGGCCGCGACCCGCGCCGCCGTCTCGCGTGCGGAGGCGCGCTCCAGCACGTTCCGGACGTCGTCGAAGCCGTACTTGATGGCACCCGCGAGATCGGCGTGGCCCGGGCGAACCCTCGTCACGGGCGCGGCCCGACGATCGCCGGCCTCGATTCGCGCGGCCATCTCCACCGCGCCGGCCGGGTCGAGCGGCTCGACCTGCATGACCCGGGCCCAGTTCGGCGCGTCGCGGTTGACGATCCGGAGCTGGATGGGCGATCCGAGCGTCAGCCCGTGGCGCACCCCCGCCACGATCTGCGCCCGGTCGGACTCGATCGCCTGGCGCGCGCCGCGACCGTAGCCGAGCTGGCGGCGGGCGAGGTCGCGGCTGAGCCCCTCCTCGGTCAGGCCGAGACCGGCGGGCACCCCCTCGACGATGACGCCGAGCTCGCCGCCGTGCGACTCGCCGGCCGTGAGGAATCGGAAGGGCGCCATGGCGCAGCGATCAGCCTCGACCCGGCTCTCGTCGCGCCCGCACCGCGGTCAGCCGGCGCCGCTCGCGGCGGTGGCGGCGCCGGCCTCGATCGGCGGATCCGACTCGCCGGCCGGCTCTCCCTCCGCCGACTGGATGCCGCCCGCGCGAGCCTCGGCGAGGGCCTGCGCCATGACGTCGAGGGGCGCCTCCTGGCCGGTCCACAGCTTGAAGGCGGCCGCGCCCTGGTGGAGGAGCATCGTTTCGCCATCCATGGCGCTGCTGCCGGCTGCCTCGGCATCGCGCAGGAAGCGGGTCCGCTTGTAGATGAGGTCCAGGACGAGCAGGTCGGACGGCAGGATCTCGCCGGGGACCGGGGTCTCGTCGCCGACGAGCCCGATCGACGTCGCGTTGACGAGCACCTTGGTCTTGGCCAGCTCGGACTCGATGATCGACACGTGCCACGGCATCGCGCGGAGCTCCATGTGGGCGGCACCCTTGGCGAAGTGCTTCACGAGGCCCTCGGCGCGGTGGAGGTGGCGGTTGAAGACGATGACCCGCTGGAAGCCCGCCCGGATGAGGCCGTAGGCCACGGCCCGTGCGCCGCCACCGGCACCGAGCAGCACGGCATGCTTCGGCATCTTCTGGCGCCCGACGAGCCGGTCGAGCGCCGCATCGAAGCCCGCCACGTCGGTGTTGTGGCCGACGAGGCGGCGGCCCTCGCGGGTGATCGTGTTCACCGCGCCGGTCGCCTGGGCCTCCTCGGTCAGGCGGTCGACGAGCGGCACGACCCGCTCCTTGTGCGGGATCGTGACGTTGACCCCGAGGAACTCGTCGCGCCGGATCTCGGCGATGGCGCCGGGCAGGGCCAGCGGAGAGCGATCCCACAGCTCGTAGGCCGCGTCGATCCCGGCCGCGTCGAACGCCGCCTGCTGCATCGCGCCCGAGAGCGAGTGGGCGACGGGATGGCCGATGAGGACGACCCGCTTGGTCATGACCGGATCCTTTCGAGCTCGGCGAGGAAGCCGGGATCGGAGACCGCCGCACTCGCGGCGCCAGTGATGGTCGTGCGGCCCGAGGCGAGGAGCCCCGCGATGGCGAACGTCATCGCGAGCCGGTGATCGCCGAGGGCGTCGACCGACGCCCCGTGGAGGGCGGTCGGTCCGACGATGTGCACATCATCGCCGTCGACGGCGACCTTCGCACCGAGGGCCGACAGGCCGTCCACGATCCCGGCGATGCGATCGGATTCCTTGACCCGCAGCTCTCCGACACCGCGGAACGTGGTCCGGCCACGGGCCTGCGTCGCCGCCAGGCAGAGGACCGGGATCTCGTCGATCGCCGCGACCGCCTGGCGCGCATCGACCTCGACGCCACGGAGCTGCGCCGACCGAACCCGGAGGTCGGCAACGGGCTCGTC
>JACQEG010000101.1 GCA_016200665.1 Chloroflexota bacterium
CGTCAGCTGGTGTAGGCCCCGCCCGGGTCGAGCTCCTCGCGGATGAGCCGCAGCTCCTCGGCGCTCGGGACGGGCGTGGTCGCGAGCACGGGCGCGGCCCTCGGCTCCCAGCCCACCGTCGCCCGGACATCGTCGATGGTCACCCCCGGATGCAGCGAGTCGACCCGCATCTCGCCGTCGTCGTCGAAGTGCCAGATCGCGAGATCGGTCACGACCACGGACGGGCCGCGCCCGAGCCAGCCCTGCTCCCGCCGGATCCGCTCCGACTGCTCGGCGCCGCCGAGGTTGCCGGCCGAGGTCCGGAAGTCGATCCGGTCCACGAAGCTCCGCGCCGACTGCCGCATGATCACGAACACCTGGCGAGCGTTGATCGCGATCTCGCAGGCGCCGCCGCTGCCGGGCAGCCGGGTCTTCGGACTGTCGTACTCGCCGATGACCGTCGTGTTGATGTTCCCGAACCGGTCGATCTGGGCCGCGCCCAGGAAGCCGACGTCGATGAGCCCACCCTGGAGGTAGAAGCTGAACAGCTCGTACATGCTCGTCACCGCGGTGGCGCCGGTGACGATCGTCGGGTCGCCGATGCTCAATGGCAGCCGGGCCGGCCGGGCTCCGAACACGCCGGCCTCGTAGACGAGCTCGAGGTCGGGCGCGACGGTCCGCTTGGCGAGGTTGACCGCGATGTTCGGCAGCCCGACGCCGACGAAGCAGACGCGCTGGCCGGCGAGCTCGCGGGCCGCGGCCACGATCATCATCTCGTTCTTCGAGAAGGCACTCGCGCTCACGGTCGATGCCCGACGTCTCGAGATCGACTGTCAGTCCAGCTCCAGTCGCACAGTGCGACCCCTCTCGACTGCCAGTCCAGATTCGGACGGCCCCGAACCGCCGTCAGGGACGTTCCGCGTCGGAGACTCGACCACCAGTCGGGCTCTGCACCAACTTGCTGCCCAGAGTCGACTGCCAGTCGACCTATCGGCTGATCGGCGGTCGAGCGCCGGCGAGGGCCTGTCGTCACGAGTAGCTCCCGTAGTCGACTTCGCCCGAGGGCGCCGAGCCCGGCCGGAGGCCAGCCAGACGCTCCGCGCCGAGCTTCTCGACGTAGGCCGCCCGGCCGTCGAGGTCGAAGACCCACTCGCGGAGCCACGCCTGGAGCGCGGCCTCGTCCCTGGTGATCGCGTCCCAGTCGAGGTAGAACGCATTGTCCCGGTCGTACGCGCCCTGGACGTACGAGGGGTGGGCGCCGAACGGCTCGACGACGACCGCGTCGACGATGAGGCCGGGAATGATCGTGCGGTTCGGATCGGCCCGGATCACGGCCTCGTCGACCAGCTCCTCGACGACGACGATGACCCGCTCGGCGGCGAAGGCGGCCTCCTTCTGGCAGCCGAGGAGGCCCCAGATCTGGGTGTTGCCCGCGGCGTCGGCCCGCTGGGCGTGGACGATCGTGACGTCCGGCCGGAGCGGCGGCACGGCGTAGACGACCCCGTCACCGTACGGCGACTGGACCTCGCGGATGAGCGGATTGGCCTTCGGCAGGTCCGTCTCGAAGTACGACCGGATCGGATAGAAGGGCAGCTTCGCGGCGCCGGCGGTGTACCGCCCGACCATCCCGAAGTGGCTGTACTCCTCGACCTCGAGGCGCGCCAGGCGGCCCGCCGCAACCGCCCCGTCCGGGCCCGGCACGTCGCTCGTGGCCGGCTCGATGCGCCGCCGGATCGCCCCGAGGCCGCCGACGCCTGGGTTCCCGAGCCAGCTGAAGATGAGCTTCCGCGCGCAGCCCGCGGCGATCATCTGGTCGTAGATGAGATCCGGGGTCATCCGGGCGAGCGTCAGGTCGCGCTTCCGCTGGCGGATGATCTCGTGGCCGGCGGCGAACGAGATGAGGTGCGTGAATCCCTCGATCGCGACCGTGTCGCCGTCACGGACGACGTCGGCGATCGCCCGCGACCTCGGCGACCGCCTCGCCGAACAGCCGAAGCCCGGTCGCCATCTCGTCGGCTGTGACGATGAGCGGCGGACACATCCGGACCGTCTGCTTGCCGCACTCGAGGACGAGCAAGCCGCGTTCGAAGGCCGCGAACTGGACCTCCTCGGCATGCTCCGGGCTGTCGAACTCGACGCCGAGCATGAGGCCCTTGCCCCGGATGTCGGTGACCAGCCGCGGGTGCTTGGCCCGGAGCTCGGCGAGGCCCGCCAGCGCCTGGTCGCCGCGGACCCGGGCGTTCTCGACGAGCCCGCCCTGCAGGAGCTCGATCGTCGCCAGCGCCGCGGCGCAGGCCACCGGGTTGCCGCCGTAGGTCGAGCCATGGGCGCCGATCGACCAGGACTCCATGATCTCGGCCCTCGCGACCATCGCCGCGAGCGGCATGCCGGACGCGAGGCCCTTGGCCGTCAGCAGGATGTCGGGCTCGACGCCCCAGTGCTCGATCGCCCACATCTTCCCGGTCCGGCCAGTGCCGGACTGGATCTCGTCGGCGATGAGGAGGATGCCGTGCCGGTCGCACAGCTCGCGGAGGCCCTCGAGGAAGCCGTCCTCAGGGACGACATAGCCGCCCTCGCCCTGGATCGGCTCGAGGATGATCGCGGCGACCTCGTCGGCCGGGATGAGCCGCTCGAACAGGACCTCGTCGAAGTAGGCGAGGTCGCTGACCTTGCCGAAGGGCGCGTGGTAGATGCCGGGCAGGAGCGGGTCGAAGCGGGCGTGGTACTTCGCCTTCGACGCGGTCAGGCTGACCGCGCCGTAGGTCCGGCCGTGGAAGCCGCCGAGGAAGCCAACGATGTACGGCCGGCCGGTGTGGTGGCGGGCCAGCTTCATCGCCGTCTCGACGACCTCGGTCCCGGAGTTGCCGAGGTAGGTCCGGAGCTTGCCGCGCATCGGGGCGATCTCGGCGATCGCTTTCGCGGTCTCGGCGTAGATCGGCAGGAAGAAGTCAGAGGCCGAGTAGTGCAGCAGCTCGGCCGCCTGCTCCTTGATCGCCGCGACGACGCGGGGGTGGGCATGGCCGGTGGAGTTGACGGCGATGCCGGCCGCGAAATCGAGGAAGACGTTGCCGTCGAGATCCTCGATGGCCATGCCGTAGCCGCGAACCGGGGTCAGCGGATAGGCCCGCGGCAGGCTCGGCGAGGTCCAGGTCTGGTCGAACGC
The DNA here is from genome assembly GCA_016200665.1 of Chloroflexota bacterium. GTDB lineage: Bacteria > Chloroflexota > Limnocylindria > Limnocylindrales > CSP1-4 > UBA5189. The sequence goes on from JACQEG010000101.1 coordinate 3,143, forward strand.
GACGTGGGCTCGCGCCTTCGGCCCGGGGATCGCCGTCACGAGGTCGGGCACGGGTCGATCTCGGAGGTCGCGGACGCGGGGCTCGATGGGCGACACGGTCTGGGCCACGGGGAACCTCAACGCATAGGTTTTATGCAGGCTGGATAGAACGAGAGCCGAGTCTAGCAGCCGGCCATGGCCGATTTGGCGGCCCGGTTGTCACCTCGGCGCGGGGCCATCTGGCCGTGGCCGCTGCCGTTCCGAGTACGCTTGGGCCATGCATCCCCGAACTCGCGAGGTCCGCAAGCCCGATTCCGGCATCGATCCGCGGGGCTCCGGCAGCGGCCAGCCGCCGCTCCTCCAGGGCTTCCTCAAGCGGCGGAAGCCAGCCGGACACCCCGGCGTCCCGGCCCCTGGGGCGAGCGAGCCCACGTCGACCCCCGCCACGGACGCGACCGCTTCGCCGGCGCCGCCCGCCCCGAAGCGGCGGAAGGGCACCTCAACGGCCTAGCTCGGGCGCGCGGTCCCGGCCGTTCCGCGCGGCTGGGCGGCCGGCGTCAGCCCTTCCTTCCCGAGAGCTCGGCGAGCATCGCCTCGATCCGGGCCAGGCGAGCCAGGATGTCTGACTCCTTCGCGTCGGCGTCCTCGGCCTCGGCGGCGGCGTGCTCGAGGGTCGCCCGATCTCGGGCGGCCGACTGATTGCTCGCAAGGAGGATCAGCGGGGCGGCATAGGCGGCCTGCGTCGAGAACGCGAGATTCAGGAAGATGAACGGGTACGGGTCGAAGTGGAACAGCAGGTAGACGTTCCCGATGACCCAGATGCCGACGATGACCGTCTGGAGAATGATGAACGGCCAGCTGCCCATGAAGCCGGTCACCGCGTTCGCGATCCGGACGCCGAGGGGAGCGTTGACGTGGAGGGCGATGTTCACCGGGTGGCGAAATCGCGCCGAGACCGTTCGGTAGCCCTGCATCGGAGACCTCCATCCGCCAGTGCTCGACCTGAGACGTGGCGTGACGAGACTACCGGTTGGGCCCGCGGCCGCGGCGGACTGCGTCGCCCACCTCGAGCCCATTCGCTCCCCGATCGAGCCTCCGCTCCTAGGTTGCCGCGGAAGCCTGACGCCGCGGTCCGGCCGGTCGACCGTATGCACGGGGCGGGTTGGATTGGGCGCGAGCGTGCTTGGCACGCAGCCCAGCGCGCGTGATTGGGCGTTTTGCCAAGCACGCTCAGCGCGAATCTGACCCACCTCGCGCATACCGGGTCATTCGGCGCCCAGGATGCCGCCCTCAGGGACGTTGGCGATACCTAGGTCGGCGGGAAGCTGGGATCGACCCCGAGGATCTCGTAGCTGTCGACGACGAGGTGCTGGCGGCAGTACGTGCCGGCGTCCGTCGCCGAGATGGGCACCGGCGTCGCGGTGAACGAGTCGGGCGTCGTCACGGTCGAGACCGTGCAGGTCGACGAGCGCGGGTCGTTCAGGTGGGCGCGGACTCGCAGGATCTTGCCCTCGGCCGGCCGCGTCACCTCTGGCGGGAAGAACAGCTGCAGCGGTCCGACCCGGACCGTCCAGTTGACGCTCAGGAAGCCCGACAGCGGCGTCGCGAGCCACTCGGGCGTGAACTCGCCCGGGTAGGACCCGCCGCAACCGCCGCAGCCCCACGTGCCCTCGAGGACGAGCGGCGTCGCGCTGAAGCACGCCAGCTGCTCGCCCAGGAGCATCGCCGAGAGCGTTGCGAGGTCGGGCGTCGACGCCGGGCAGCGCGCCGGCAGCGTCGCCACCCACGGCGTGGAGCCCTGGGCCACCGCGATCCAGCCGAAGAGATCGGACCAGTTGCCCTGCTGCGGATCGGCCGGCAGCGGCGGGAGCGGGCCGTGGAGGCCCTTGAGCCGCCCGGCCTCATACCACGTGTAGCCGTTCGCCTTGATCCCCCCATAGCCGAGGAGGATGACCACGTCGCCCTTCGCGAACGAGCCCAGCTTCTTGGCCGTCGTCGACGGCGCGTCACGGACGTTGAGCGAGGTCACGGTGATCCGGGCCGCGACGTTCGGCTGCAGGGCGACCGCCGGCCCGGTGGATGGCTTCGGGCTGCCCGCCGCCGTCGACGGCGGCGCGGACGCGGCCCCTGATGGCGCTTCCGATCCCACGGGTTGGCTGCCACCCGCGCTCGCTCCCGGGCCGCTTCCGGCCGGCGTGGGGGTCGACTGGCCATCGCAGGCGGCAACGAGGAGCAGCGCCGCGACAACCGCCGCCGCCATGCGGGGCCCCGCCGGCCTGTTCGCTGCGCCGTCCATCCCCCGGGACATCTCGCCTCGCAGTTCTGGCGCCGACGAGACGACCCGGCGGCCGCCGCGCCGGCGACCGCTCAGTCGACGACCGTGTGGCTCTGCTCCCGCATGAACTGGGCGACGTAGTACATCGACAGGCCGGACTTGCCGGTCGAGCCGGAGCCCTTCCAGCCGCCGAAGGCCTGGACGCCCGGCCACGCGCCGGTCGTGGCGCCGGCCCGGCGGTTGACGTACAGGACGCCTGCCTGGACCTCGTCGAGGAACTGCTCGACCTCGGCCGGGTCCTCGCTGTAGACGCCGGCGGTGAGGCCGTAGATCGAGTCGTTCGAGAGGCGCAGCGCCTCGTCGAGCGAGTCGACCGGGGCGACCGCGGTGAATGGCACGAACAGCTCGTCCTGGAAGAGGCGGTGCGAGCTGGGCAGGTTGCCGACGACGGTCGGCTCGACGTAATGGCCGCGCGCCAGCGCGCCGTCGGTCAGGTGCTCGCCGCCGGTGAAGACGCTGCCGTCGCGTCGGGCATCGGCCACGGCGGCCGCGTACTTCGCCACGGCGCGGTCGTCGATGATCGGGCCGAGCCAGTGCTCGCGCTTGATCGGGTCGCCGATCGTGAGCTTCTCCGTCTTGTCGACGAGCAGCCGGACGAGCTCGTCGTGGACGGGCCGCTCGACGTACACCCGCGAGTTGGCGGAGCACTTCTGGCCGCCGAACCCGAACGCGGACCGCATGATCCCCTCGGCCGCCTCCTCCAGATCGGCCTTGCGCGACACGATCGCCGGGTTCTTGCCGCCCATCTCGATGATGCAGGGCCGCGGCCAGGTGCCGGCGAAGTTGCGGTAGAGCTTGAACCCGACCTCGTACGAGCCGGTGAACGCCAGTCCGTCGATGCCGGGGTTCGTCTGGAGCTCGTCACCGACCGTCTCGCCGGGGCCCATGACGAGGTTGACGACCCCGGCCGGGATGCCCGCGTCCTCGAGGGCGTGAATCAGGTTGACGCCCGAGAGCGGCGCCGCCGTGGCCGGCTTGAAGACGACGGCGTTGCCGGCGAGGAGGGCCGCGCCGACGGGGCCGGCGGCGAGGGCCATCGGGAAGTTGAACGGCGAGATCGCGGCGAAGACGCCGTGCGGCCGCAGGACGGAGCGGGTGTGGACCGCGGGGTCGCCGAGGTTGTCCATCGGGTGGTCGTAGCCGTGGTTGTCGGCCACGATCTGGGCGTAGTACCGGAGCAGGTCGGCGGCCTCCTCGACCTCGCCGAGCGCCTCGAGCCGGCTCTTGCCGACCTCGTAGGCCATGTCCGCGCCGTAGACCATCTGCCGCTCGGAGATCAGGTTGCCCGCCCGCGTGACGATCGCGGCCCGCTCCTGCCACGGCGTGTTCCGCCAGGCCTTCTGGGCCCGGTGCGCCGCGGCAATCGCGCGCTGGGTGTCACCACGGTCGCCCCTGGCGAACGTCCCGACGAGGATCTCGCTGTCGATCGGCGAGCGGACCTCGAAGCGGCCGGCCGAGCCCTCGACCCACTGGCCGTCGATGTAGTTCCGGTTGTGGCCGCCGAGCTTCGCCTTCGACTGCTCGACACCGGCGTCGTACAGCGCGTGGAGCTCGTCGTTGTCGTTGCGAAGGGTCGCGTAGGTGATCTTGATCCGCGGCTTGGCGGGCGGCGTGTCGGTCGTCATCGGGATCTCCACGGCGGTGCGGTGGGCAGCGATCGGGGGCGCTCGGGCGGGCTCGGCCCGGCGCCAGGACGTGCGGCCAGTCTACGCCAGCGCCGAAGGCCGGCCCACTCAGCGTGGGAGGGCGGCAACGACCTCGCCGAGTGATGCCGCGATCGCGTCCATCCGGACCCTGGACGATGCCGCGTGCGCCTCGTTAGCGGTGACCTTGCCGGTCAGGACGAGGATCCCGCGGAGGCCTGCCCGGCACGCGGCGGCGACGTCGGCTCGCGGGTCGTCACCGACCATGACGACCTCGCGGGCCCGGAGGGCCGGACCGCCCGCGGCCGCGACGTCGCGGCGGAGCTCGGCGACGGCCTCGCGGAACACGACCGGCGAGGGCTTGCCGCAGACCGTGGCGCGCCGCCCGAGCGCGAACTCGAGCCCGGCCACGACCGAGCCGGCATCGAGCGTCGGGCCGCGCCGCGTGACCCACCACGGGTTGCGGTGCATCGCGATGAACTCGGCGCCGGCGCGCAGGTGCCGGAAGGCGATGTCGAGGTTCCGGAACGACAGGTCGTCGCCCGCGTCGCCGATGACGACCGCGGCCACGCTGGCGTCGTCGGCGTCGGCCTGGTCCGCGGTCAGGGTGTCCTGGCCGGCCCACTCCCGGATGGCATCGGCCGAGGCGAGGACGAAGAGCCGGGCGCCGGGATGGCGCCGGGCCGTGTAGGCGGCCGCGGCCGAGGCGGCGGTGATGATCCGCTCCGGCTCGGCGGGCAGGCCGGTCGCCCTGGCGAAGAGCTTCGCCAGCGAGTCGCGGTGGGTCGCAGAGTAATTCGTGACGACTCGGTACGGGATGCCGCGGGCACGGAGCGTCTCGAGGGCCGCCACGGAGCCCGGGATCGGGCCGCCGCGATACATGAGCACCCCATCGGCGTCGAGGACGAAGGCGCGGACCCCGGCGAGCGCGGTGGCGAGGTCCGCGGCGCGGTCGGTCGGCATCGGGGGCGATGGTAGGCTCGGGCTTCCCGGCCCACGCGGCCGGACCGCTGCGGACCTGCACGCAAAGGAGCGGGATGGGCCTCCTCGACGGCAAGAAGGCGCTGATCTTCGGTGTCGCCAACGACCATTCCATCGCGTGGGGCATCGCGAAGGCGCTCCACGACGAGGGCGCGACCGTCGGCTTCTCGTCGGTCGAGATGCTGCTCGAGAAGCGCGTCCGGCCGCTCGCGGAGTCGATCGGGTCGACGTTCGTGGAGCCATGCGACGTCCAGTCGGACGAGCAGATCCGGGCGGTCATGGACAAGTGGCAGGCGGCCCACGGCGAGATCGACGTCCTCGTGCACGCGCTGGCGTTCGCGAAGCGCGAGGACCTCGACGGCGCCTACGTCGACACGTCGCGTGACGGGTTCGCCCTCGCGCTGGACGTCTCGGCCTACTCCCTCGTCGCCCTCGTCCGCGAGGCCCGGCCGATCCTCCATCGCGGCTCCTCGGTGCTGACCCTCACCTACTACGGCGCCGAGAAGGTCGTGTCGCACTACAACGTCATGGGCGTCGCCAAGGCGGCCCTCGAGGCCTCCGTCCGCTATCTCGCCGCCGACCTCGGGCCCGACGGGATCCGGGTCAACGCGATCAGCGCGGGCCCGGTCCGGACCCTCGCCGCCGCGGGGATCGCGGGCTTCAAGAAGCTCTACGGCTCGTTCGCCGAGGTGAGCCCGCTGCGCTCGAACATCACGATCGAGGACGTCGGCAAGACCGGCCTGTGGCTCGCCTCGGACCTGTCGAGCGCCGTCACCGGCGAGGTCATCTACGTCGACGGCGGGTTCAACGTCCTGGGGGTCCCGCTCGCCGAGTAGGGCGCGAACTACGCCGCGACGACGCGGTCCCGGCCGCTGGCCTTGGCCATCGCCAGACCCACGTCCGCTCGCTCGATGAGGAGGGCGCCGGCCGTCTCCGATTCGGCAAGGGCCGAGCAGCCGGCCGAGACCGTGCAGCCGATCGCCGCCCCGTCCGGAAGGGCGAAGCGCACGCCGGCGAACGTCTCACGGATCTCGTCGGCCAGCCGGACTGCCTCGGTCCGCGTTGCCCCATCGAGCACGACGACGAACTCCTCGCCGCCATAGCGGGCCACGAGATCGCTCGCCCGGACCCGCCGTCGAACGACCTCGGCGAAGGCCTGCAGGATCCTGTCGCCGGTCTGGTGACCGTGGCGCTTGTTGACCAGGCCGAAGTGGTCGAGGTCGAACATGATCGCGGAGACGGGCCGTCGCTCGTCCTCGGCGGCGCGCCGCCGCGAGGCCTCCGCCCGCACCATCGACGTGTCGAAGAAGCGGCGGTTGTGAAGGCCGGTCAGGGCGTCGGTGACGGCCGCGACCTCCGTCGCGTGGTGAAGCTCGGCATTGGCAATCGCGAGCGCGACCTGGGCCGCCACGAGGGCGGCGACCTCGCGCTCCTGGGCGGTGAACGGCCGCGCGAGGTCCTCCCGGAACCACGAGACCGCGCCGACCGCCCCATGGTCGCCGATGAGCGGCGCGCTCATGGCTGCGACCGTGTCGGCCATCCGGATGCGGGCTGCGCCCTTCGGAAACGCCCGTCGCTCCAGGCGGTCGTCGGCCACGACCGTCGTCGACTCGATGGCTCGGCCCGTGATCCCCTCGCCCGGCAGGATTCGGACGCCGAGCGCCGCCGGATCGCCGCCCTCCACCTTCACGGTCCGGTATTCCCCGGTGGCCGGGTCCAGGAGGGCGAGGACCGCCATGTCGGCGGTGATCACCCGCGAGGCACCCGCCGCGACCTGTTCGTGCACGGTCGCCGGGTCGAGGCTCCGCCCGAGGCTGCGCGAGAAGGCAACGAGGCGGTCCATCAGGCGGGCCCGCTCGGTCAGCTTCTGGCGCTCCCGGCCGAGGGCGAGCGAGACCGCGAGACGGTCGGCCACGATGGTCAGCGTCGAGAAGTCGTCAGCGTCGAGGTGCCGCGAGCCGCCGGTCTCGACGTTCAGCACCCCGAGGAGGTCGCCATCGCCGAGGAGGGGGACACTGATCTCGCCGGTCACGTCGTTGTCGGCGGCGACGTAGTCCGGATCGGCGGACACGTCGGACAGGAAGACTGCCTCCCGGGTTCGCGCCACCCGGCCGATGATCCCGAGATCGGCTGGGAACTCCTCGATCGGCGCGGTGTAGTTGCGCTGGGCTCCGAGGCGGAGGACGCCGCCGTTCCACACGTAGATCGACGGGTAGTCGTAGCCGAACGTCTCCGCGAGCAGCCCGACGACCGAGTCGAGGGCCGCTGGCGAGGGGCCCTCGCGGGCAAGGATCGCGCCCACGCGCTCGACGGCGGCGAGCTGCCGCACCCGCCGGCGCTCCCGCGCCTGGGCCCGCCGCAGGCGGTCGCGCGAGCGCTCCAGCGAGGCGACGATCCGGCGGCTGCCGAGGGCCATGACGCCAGAGGCCATCGTGATCGCGACCAGCTGGCGCCGGACGTCGTCGGCCAGGCTCATGGTCACCACCGGTGCGAGCGTCAGGGCGAGCGCCGCACCCACGATCCACAGGGCCTCGCCCCCCGATGCCGCCGCCAGGGCCACGATCGGGACCACGAGCGAGAGCAACGGCCAGCCTGCTCCGGAGATGAGGTCCAGGTTGGCGTAGGCGACGAAGGCCATGCACAACGCGAACCGGGTGAGCCGAATCGCGCGCGGCCAGCCTCGGACCCGGCCGAGGCCGACCTGGATCGCGATGAACAGCGCGCTCGCGGCCACGGCGATGCCAGGTCGCGTTGAGCCGATGAATACCTCCATCGCCACCACGGGCACGACGAGCGCGACGGCCAGGAGGAGGAGCGGATCACGGCTGAGGCTCGGCAGGAGCGCCTGGCGACGCCGCAGCCGGTCGGACGCGCCGGAGCGCCGGCCCTGCGCGGCCAGGAGCGCCTCGACGGGTGCGTACCCGGATGGCGCCGGCGGTGTGGCCGGCGATGGCAGGACGGGGGCCGTCGATCCGGCTGCAGCCGGGCCGGCGACGTTCGGGATGGACGTCACGCAAGAGCTCGAGCGAGGGTGGACGCGGGCACGATCCTGGCGCCCGCCCGCACCGGGTCGCCATCCCCCGGGAGTACCACCGTCCCCGCCGCGGGTGGGGCGCGTCAGCGGCGCAGCGTCGCGAGCGTCAGCGGGGAGAAGCCACGCGGGCCGGAACGCCGCCTTCGGCGCGACCGATGCCGTCCGCCGGGCCGGCCGGCACGACCTCCTCGGGCAGCCAGAACCAGCGGAGCGCCTCGACATCGGGCGTCAGGCGCGTCGCCGGGACCGGCCGATCGTCCGGCGCGGCGGCGAGGATCGCGCGGGCCTCGCGGAGGTGTCCGGCGAGCACCGTCTCGGGCTCGCGGTGGCTGTGCGGGACGTAGCGCATCGAGCCGCTCGAGTAGTCGACGTCGTGGAGGCTCATCCGCGGCTCGCCCTGGCCGCGGACGTGGCGCCACAGGCCCGTGTCCGACTCGAAGCGGTACTGCGGCAGGAGCCGCCAGCCCTCGGAGGCGGCGAGGTCGACCGCGTCCAGGATGTAATCGACGACCGGCTCGCTCAGGAAGTAGTTGAAGTTCACCCGGACCCAGCCCGGCTTGATCCCCTCGCAGCCCTTCTCGACCTCGCGCTCGTAGGCCATCGCCCGCTCCTCGTCGATGCCGAGCAGCCGATGGCCGTACGGGCCGGCGCAGGCACAGCCGCCACGCGACTGGATGCCGAAGAGGTCGTTGAGGACCGCGACGACGAAGTTGTGGTGGAGGTACCGGCCGTCGTGGCGGACGACGAACGAGACGATCGACAGTCGCGGCAGCTCCTTCGAGCCGAGGATCTCCATCGCCGGGTTCGCCGACCAGCGTTCGATCGCCCGGTGGATGAAGCGCTCCTCCCGCTCGCGGATCGCGGGAACGCCGACCGCCTCCTTGAGCTGGAACGCGAGGCCCGCCCGGATCGACTCGACGATCGCGGGCGTGCCGGCCTCCTCGCGATGCTCCGGCTCGGGGTGGTAGACGTGCATCGAGGAGTTGACGTAGGCCACCGTCCCGCCGCCCACCTCGGTGGGCACGCGGTTGGCGATCAGCTCCCGCCGCGCCACGAGCAGGCCCGGCGTGCCAGGCCCGCCGATGAGCTTGTGGGGGCTGATGAAGATCGCGTCCTTGTAGTCGAGGTCGCGCGCCGCCACGGGATCCGGGTCCGGCGCCTCGCCATCGATCGGAGCGGGAACGTCGCGGTGCGGCTCCATCTCGACCTCGACGTACGGTGCGGCGGCCGCGAAGTCCCAGAACGACAGGGCGCCGTGGCGATGGAGCAGGACCGAGATCGCCCGGGTGTCGCTGATGATCCCGGTGACGTTGCTGGCCGCGGAGAACGAGCCGATCTTCAGCGGGCGATCGGCATGGGCGACCAGCGCGGCCTCGAGCGCCGCGAGGTCGATCCGGCCGTCGTGGTCCTCCGGGATCGTGATGAGGTCGGCGATCGACTCGCGCCACGGCAGCTCGTTCGAGTGATGCTCGTACGGCCCGACGAACACGACCGGCCGCTCCGCCGCCGGGATCCGCGAGGCGAGGTCGTAGCGATCGTCGAGGTCGGCCGGCAGTCGCAGGTTCAGGATGTCGACGAGCTTGTTGATCGCGCCGGTGGATCCGGAGCCGCAGAAGATGACCGCGTGCTGCGTCCGGTTCGCGCCCACGGCGGCGCGGATGATCTCGCGGGCCTCCTCGCGGAACCGCGTCGTCTGGAGGCCCGTGCCGGACGACTCGGTGTGGGTGTTGGCGTAGAGCGGCAGGACCGCCGTTCGGATGTAGTCCTCGATGAACGACAGCGCGCGACCCGACGCCGTGTAGTCGGCGTAGGTCACGCGGCGCGGCCCGAACGGCCCGTTGACGACCTCGTCGTCGCCGATGACGGCGGCACGGATCGTCTCGATGAGCCCCGCAGCCGCGCCCGATCGGTCGGTCATGGCCGGCATCCTACCCCCGGCGGTCGGGGGTCTCGCTCAGGCGCGCGACTGGCGCGAAGGTCAGACGAGGTAGCGGGCGATTGCCATCCCCAGCACGGCGAGCAGGACGAGGACGAGATCGACGGCCCCGATCATCCGGACCCGCTCCTGCGCGGCATGCATCCGGCCCATGAGCTCGGCCGATGGCGGTCCGCCGGCGGCCTTCATCTCGGCCCCGAGCGCGCCGACCTTCTGGACGGCGGGGGTCAGCACCGCGATGCCCATGAACCACGCGACGAGGGCGCACAGGCCGCCCAGGCCGAAGGCGAGGCCGGTCGGCGAGGTGACCCACGAGCCGCTGAGGCCATTCGAGTCGCGCCAGTACATGAGCACGCCGCCGATGACGGTGATCGTCGCGACGGCTGCGAAGTACATCGGCATCTTCCGCTTGTTCACGAGCTCGTCGACGAATGGCTCGGCATTGGGTCCGAGCTTGTTCAGCGTCGGCTCGATGTAGAAGAAGAACAACGCCGCGCCACCGACCCATAGCACGCCCGACCCGATGTGCAGGATCCGAAGCGCGATCTGCAGCCAGTCCATGTGCCCTCCCTCACCCGCGGTGCGACCGCCCGCGGCCCGGGCGGAAGATTAGCGCGGCGACCGGCCGCCGCGAGCGCGGATTCGGGCCCTGTTCGAGCCCGAGCGCACCTCAGTGCGCGACGATCCGGATCGTTGGGCGGTCGGGCAGGGACAGCCCGAGGGAATCGACGTCCTCGCCCGGTGGATAGAGATTGATCTCGAGCCGGACGTCACCCCTGGTCGCGGTGATCACGCAGACGGCGCCGTTCGACTTGAGATCGCAGTTGGGGTGTCCTTCGAACAGGTCCGTGAACCCGGCGTCGACGACTGCCTTCCTGGCGTCCTGGAAGAGGTCGGGGAGAGCCCCCGTCGGAAGGTAGTACCGCCAGGCGGACGGGCAGTAGGCGTCTGCGAGGCTCACGCACGGCGACGAGCCACCCTTGACCACCGTCCGCGCGACCTGCCAGCTCGCCGGCATCGACAGGCTGTCGATCGCTGCCTGGTACGGCTTCGGATCGCCGCCGCAGGCCGCCAGCAGCAGGCACGGCAACAGGAGCGCCACCACCGCGCGACCAAGCGATGAGCCGCGCGTCAGTCGCCCGGCCAGCGAACCGCCCGGTGTCACGATCGTCTCCGGCCGCACATCGTCAGGCTGTTGCGCTACCCCTTGCTTCGAGGCTTCTGTTCGAGGATCTCCTCGAGCAGACCGCCGTGCCAACGCTCCTGCTCTTCTCGGGTCAGATTGCCCGGCAGGCGTGGATCCCAGGGGAGATGGTGCGGTCCCGGGTGGCCCCGGGCGAGATCGCACGAATAGAGCGAGAACTCGGTCTTGAAGGGACACCGATGGAGAACCCGCATTCCAGGGATGGTCATGCCTCGCCTCATCGACTCCGCCTTCGCAGCTCAGGCGAACGTGATGATCTCGCCCCCGAGGGCCGGAACAAGTGCCACCCTGGCCAGTCGCTCGAGGTGCGCGAATGTCATGCGCTCGGCAGTGTTGGAAGGTGCTGCCGTGAGGACAGGACGAGCCCCGATAGCGTGGCCTCCGCCACCATCAGGTTCCAGTCGCCTGACTGCTGGATTGCGTAGGCGGCGAGGGCGATGGTTGGAAGCAGCGCGAGGAGCATGCGGCCGTTCCCCCGACCAGCGAGCGGGACCGCGGCCGCCCCGGCCTGTAGGAAGGCTGCGACGAACAAGACGGAGAACCAGGCCGGATCGTCCACGAAGTCCGACGTAATGCCCATAGCCCCTGCACCTAGCAAGCCAAGCCCAACAACCGCCAGACCGATGGCACCGCCAACGAACCGGAGCTGAACGAAGACCGGGCTGGCCCACGACTCCGCCACGGACGCGGCTCTTGCTGAGGCATCCATTACTGACCCTCTCGCTCGGCGTTACGTCACCGGGGCGCTGGGTGAAGTGGAGCGGGAGACGGGATTCGAACCCGCGACATCAACCTTGGAAGGGTCGCGCTCTTCCAACTGAGCTACTCCCGCTCGGGAGGACTGTCGATCGCGTCGCTCGAACGTGCGAAGCCGATGGCAGTTCGTGCAGACGATATCGCACTTGTCGACCTCGGCTTGGAGCCGTTTCCAGCCTAGATTCGCGATTCTCTGAGTGACGGCGAAGAGCTTCTCGCTCGGGTCACGGTGGTCGAATTCCATCGCGCATGGAGCGAACCGGCCTCCGCAATCCATGCAGGACACGGATCGAATCTGGTCGAGCAAGTCGGCCTTGTGGCGCCAGCGGTTCCGCATCTCTTCGATCCGAGGGCTCTTGGCCGCGGACGGGCCACGAGCCGCCAGGCGCGCCTGGTGTTGCCGGCGCGTACGGAGCCGGTGGCAATTCGCGCACACGACGTCGCACTTGGCCACTTCAACGAGGAGCGCCTCGCGGCTCTTGAGTTGCTGGCTCGAGATCGTGAACCGCTTCTGGCTCGGGTCCCGATGGTCGAAGTCCATTTGAAATGGAAGGAAACGACCACCACAGTCGGCGCACGGACGATCACGAAGCTGGCGAATGAACTCGACCGTGGCTGCCTGCCGGCGCCTGACGCGCGCGATCTCGCGCTGTCGGTTCGCGGCGTACCAACGAACGTTAGCGGCGCGGCGATCGCGTTTCGCGGGCATGCCCGATTATAGAACATGTGTTCTGTTCGAACAAGCCTCGGGACGGAGCGGGACTCGCCGAGTGCGCCCGCGCCTCGAGGGAACGCCTAGGCGGCGGTGTGCCCCAGAGCCGACTCGATCGCGTTCGCGAGGCGCAAGCCGACGGGGGCGCCGACGAGCGGCGTCACGCCCTGCGGACCGGCCGTCTGGATCCAGTCCGGCTCCATGCCGGACGCGGACAGGACGATCGGGATCGTCGGATGGGCGGCGCGGATGCCCTCGATGAGGCCCTGGGCGCCGTCCGGCTCGCCGGTGGCCCAGGCGTCATACACGACGACGTCGGCCCAGCCGATCAGCTCACACGTGTGGCCGGCGAGGATCGGGCACGAGGCGCCGATCGGGCCGAGGCACTCGCGCACCTCGTAGCCGCGGCGCCGGAGCGAGTCGACTTCCTCATCGGCGAGATCGATGTCGTGGTTCACGACAAGGACGCGAGTCATGGCACACCTCTGGCGATTTCGGCCAGCCTCGATCCGAGCCGGCGCACGAGGGAGTGCCGAACGTCATCGATTCGGCCGGGGCACGATCGGGCGCGGCCGGGACCCGAGGTCCGGCGGTCAGCCCGCCGACGGGCCCTTTCGCTCGAGGATCGGGCGCGCGATCTCGGGCTTGTCGACGACGAAGCCGAGCATCGCCCGGTCGCCCCAGCGGCCGAGGAACAGGTGGCCGCGGATGTTGACCCCGGCATCGGACAGCTCCCGGGCCATACGTGCCATCCCGCCGGGCCTGTCCTCGATCTCGGCGATGATCGATTCGCCCTCGGCGAACGTGTAGCCGCCGGCCTCCAGGACCGCGCGGGTGCCCTCGTCATCGGTGGTCGTCATGATCACGTGGCCGACGTCACCGAGGCCGCCACCGCCGATGGCGCGGACGTCGATGTCCTTCGCGGCAAGTCCTTCGGCGAGCACGGCCAGCGAGCCCGGCTGGTTGCGAAGCTGGACGACGAACTGATTGGCCACGGCCTGGTCCTCCGGTGTGGCGCGCCGCTGGGTCCACGCATCCTAGCCGCCGATACGATGTCGCCGTGACTCGAGCCACCTCCGTGCCTCAGGCCTTGCCCGTGCCGCCGCAGTCGCCCGTGCCGCAGCTCTCGCCCGCGATCCGGCGCGCGCTGGAAGCGCCGACGCCCGGCCGCCCGACCACGACGGCCGCCGGCGGACGCCGCTGGGCGAGCGTGTCGTGGGGCGATCCCGCCGACCCACCGATGCTGCTCATCCACGGCGTGACCTCGGATTCCGGCACCTTCTGGCGGCTGGGACCGGCGCTCGCCGCCGCGGGCCGGCACGTGGTTGCGGTTGACCTCCCGGGCCACGGCGGCACAGGATCGTGGCGGGGTGAGCATCGGTTCGTCGAGACCGCCCGAGACGTCATCGGGTTCATCGCGGCGGCCGGCCTGGACCGGCCGGGGCTCGCGGTCCTCGGCCACTCGTGGGGCGGGATGGTCACCGCGGCGCTGCCGTCGGCCGGCCTCCGTCCGGTGGCGCTGATCCTGCTCGATCCCCCGGCGATGCCCGTCTCCGTCATGGAGGCGATGACCCGCGACCCCGAGGAGCAGCCGGGCCCGGACGTCGACACGACGATGGCGATGCTCGCCGCCGCCCACGCAGATTGGGCCGAGGGAGACATCCGGGCCAAGGCCGAGGGCCTGGCCCGCTTCGATCGCGAGGCCGTCCGGGCGGTCCTCTTCGACAACGGCGACTGGGACGCCGGGCTCGCGAGCCTCGCCGATCCGGCGGCCGGCGGCGTGCCGACCTGGCTCATCCGCGGCACGTTCGAGTGGGGCGGGCTCATCCCGGACGCCGCCGTGCCCGCGATCGCGGCTCGGATCGGCGCCGACCACGTCATCACGATCGCCGACGCGCCCCACTCGCCCCAGCGGACCCACATCGAGCACCTGGTCGAGGCGGTCCTTCGAGCCGTGGCCTAGGTGCTCCGCCACGTGACTGCCGGCTGCCTGCGACACGACTGGCAGTCGACATGGGGACGCAGGGCGAGGCGAAATCCGACCGATAGTCGACTTCTCGGCCGATTCCCGGCGCGCCGGGCGGTTCCCCGGCTGCAACAGCGTCGCGGAATCGACTGACAGTCCGGAAAGGTCGCAGCGTGTTGCCCCAGCTCGACTGACAGTCCAGTCGCGGCTGGTGAATGGGCCGGGGCGATTGGGCCGGAGGCGACGCCGCCTACGTGGCGCGCCGGATCGCGATCGCCCGCCGGTACGCGGCCAGGTAGGCGGGCGCCGAGTGCGTGCGCCAGTCGAAATCGACGGCCATGCCACGGTCGACGAGCGCCTCCCAGCGGGCCGTCCGCCGACCGTCGGCGGTACGCCGGCCACCCGCACGCCGGCCGCCGGCGGCCGGGCCGTCGGCGCCGGGCTCGGGCGAGAACCAGTCGAGGAACCGCCGGCAGGCCTCGAGCAGCGCCTCGGGCGAGGCGTCGTCGAAGGTGAACCCGGTCCCGGTCTCGGGTGAGACCGAGGCATCGATGACCGTGTCGCGCAGGCCGCCGGTGGCCCGCACGATCGGCGGCGTGCCGTAGCGCAGGGCGATCATCTGGCCCGTGCCGCACGGCTCGAACCGTGACGGCATGAGGAATCCGTCGGCGCCCGCGTAGACCCGCCGAGCCAGGTCGCGATCGAAGCGCTCGAGGAGCGCCAGACGGTCCGGGCGCGCGACACCGAGCGCCCGCAGGCTCCCGACGTCGGCGGACGTGCCGGATCCGAGCACGACCAGACGGACGTCCCGGTCGAGGAGCGTCGGCGCGGCGTCGGCCAGGAGATCGAAGCCCTTCTGCGGATCCAGCCGGCCGATCATCGCCAGGACAGGCGAGCCGTCGGCGGGGTCGAACCCGACCCGGCGCAACAGGTCGCGCCGCGCGAGCGCCTTCCCGGAACGATCCCCGCGGTCATAGCGCGCGGCGATCACCCGATCCGTCGCCGGGTCCCAGAGGTCCGTGTCGAGGCCGTTGAGGATCCCGAAGAATTGATCGCCCTTCGCGAGCAACGCCGAGTCCAGGCCCATCCCGTACGCCGGCGTGAGGGCCTCCGCGGCGAAGCCCGGGCTCACCGTGTTCACGAGCTCGGACCGCTCGATCCCGGTCCGGAGCAGGTCGAGGCCATCGGCGTCGGAAGGGATGAGGCCGTCGCCCGGTGACCGCCCGAGCTGACCGAGCCGGTCGGCCGGGGTCCAGCCGTGGTAGGCCAGGTTGTGGACCGTCAGGAGGGCGGCGGCGCGACCGATGACCGGGTCGTCGCGAAGGTCGCCGTCGCGGGCCAGCAGCACCGGGCCGGTGTGCCAGTCGTGGACGTGGAGGACGTCGACCGGCGGATCCTCACCGCGCAGGACCTCCAGCGCCGCCCGGCCGAAGAGGCCGAACCGCCAGGCGTTGTCGGGGTAGTCGCCGTTGGCGTCGCCGTAGTAGCCGTCGCGATCGAACGCCGGCGGGTGGTCGATGAGCCGGAGGCGATAGCCGTTGCCCGGGACGTCGACGACCGCGAGCGACGTCCAGCCGTTGGATCCGAAGGGATCGGGAACGCCGAGCCGGCGGCGCGGCGCGTCGGCCGGCACCTCGATGCCGCGATAGCGGGGAAGGAAGACGTCGATGGGTCGGTGAACCGCGCCCCCGGCCACCTCGCCGACCGCGCGGGCCAGCGCATCGACGACATCGGCGAGGCCGCCGGTCTTGGCCCACGGCTCGCACTCCGCGGCGATGAAGGCGATCCGCAGCGTCACGCTGCCGAGCATAGCGGCGCTCGCTCCCGGAACGGCCGGCGGGAACCGCAACGCATCTGCAGCCGAGATCGCGGTCGGGCGTTGCGCTAAACCGGTTTACACGCGGCGATTCGCGCGGATATGATCCGCCGCGATGGAGCCCTCGATCCGGATCCCCTCGGCGCCGCCGAGCCATGTGCGCGTGCCGCCGGAGCTGGAGGGCCTGCGCCGGCTGGCGTACAACCTCTACTGGACCTGGCACCCGCGAGCGCGGGCGATCTTCGCCCGCATCGACGGTGTCGCCTGGGCCCGACACCACTCCCCGATCCCCATCCTGACCGCCGGCGTCGACTGGGCGCCGCTCCTCGACAACCCCGATTTCGTGGCCGAGGCGAAACGCGTCATCGCCGACTTCGACCACTACATGGCGAACGGCGCGGACCACTGGTTCCACCGCAAGCACGCCCGGCACTTCGACGGCCCGATCGCCTACTTCTGCGCCGAGTACGGCCTCCACGAGCGCCTCGGGATCTACTCCGGCGGCCTCGGCGTGCTCGCCGGCGACCACATGAAGTCGGCCAGCGACATGGCCCTCCCGTTCATCGGGGTCGGCCTGTTCTACCGCAAGGGCTTCTTCCGCCAGACGATCGATGCCGACGGCCACCAGGAGCATCGCTACCCCGACTACGACCCCCACCGCCTGCCGCTGACCCGCGTCCTTGGCCGTGAGGGCGAGCCGCTGTCGGTCTCCGTGGAGCTGCCCGGCCGCGACGTCCGCGTCGACGTCTGGGCGGTGCACGTGGGACGCGTGCCGGTGCTCCTGCTGGACACGGACACGCCCACGAACGATCCCGCGGACCGCCCGATCACCCACATCCTGTACGTTCGGGGCCGCGAGATGCGGCTCCACCAGGAGCTCATCCTCGGGGTCGGCGGCGTGCGCGCCCTTCGGGCCCTCGGGCTGCGGCCCGCGGTCTGGCACCTGAACGAGGGCCACTCGGCGTTCCTGCTCGCCGAGCGAGCCCGCGAGCTCGTCGCCGCCGGCGCGGAGCTGGACGACGCGCTCACGCAGGTGTCACGTAACTCGGTCTTCACGATCCACACCCCGGTCTCGGCGGGCAACGAGCGGTTCGACGCCGGGCTCGTGCGCGCGATCGCGGGTCCCCTCCTCGACGGTGACGGCCGGCCCGGCACGGGCGGCGTCCCGGTCGAGCGGCTGCTCGAGATCGGCCGCGGCACGGACGGCGATGCCGGCCAGTTCGACATGACCGCGTTCAGCCTCCGGTTGACGAACGGCGCGAACGCCGTGAGCCGCCTCCACGCGGAGACCGCCAACACGACCTGGAGCGGCACCGCCCCCCACGAGATCCTGGCCATCACGAACGGCGTCCATACCCCGACCTGGCTCGGCGGCCCGATTCGCGAGCTCTACGAGAAGTACCTCGACGCCGACCTCGACGACCTCGACGCCTCGACCGCCGCGACCCGCTGGTGGGATCGCCTCGACCGGATCCCGGCGGCAGAGCTGTGGGGGGCACATCTCCGCCAGAAGTCCGAGCTCGCGCTGTTCGCCCGAGGCCGGCTGCGCAGCCAGTTCGCCCGCCACGGCGAGCCGCCCCGGGAGCTGCGGGAGCTGGAGCGCGTCCTCGATCCGGACGTCCTGACGATCGGCTTCGCGCGGCGGTTCGCGACGTACAAGCGGGCCGGGATGATCTTCACCGATCCCGAGCGGCTCGCCCGCCTCGTCAACGACCCGGACCGGCCGGTCCAGATCGTGTTCGCCGGCAAGGCCCACCCGGCCGATCGACCGGGGCAGGCCGTCATCCAGGAGATCTTCACGCGGAGCCGGTCCCGGGAGCTCCACGACCGCCTGTTCATCCTCGAGGACTACGACATGCGCGTCGCGCGGTTCCTCGTCCAGGGGGTCGACGTCTGGCTGAACAACCCGCGCCGGCCGCTGGAGGCGTCCGGGACGTCCGGCATGAAGGCCGCTCGCAACGGGATCGTCAACGTCAGCGTGCTCGATGGCTGGTGGGACGAGGGCTGGACCGGCGACAACGGCTGGGCGATCGGCGATCGCGAGACGATCCCCGACGAGGCGGCCCAGGACTGGGCCGATGCGATGGACCTCTACCGGATCCTCGAGGACGAGGTCGTGCCGCAGTACTACGAGCGCGACCGGCGCGGGCTGCCGCAGGCGTGGCTCGAGCGGATGCGCCGATCGATGGCGACGACCCTCTGGACGTTCTCGACGAGCCGGATGCTTCACGAGTACACCGAGCGCCTGTACCTGCCCGCGGCGGGGATCGCGGTCGGCGAAAACCTCGAGGCCGCGAACAGGTGAGCGACCGGCCGGCACCGCGATGACCTCGCGGATCTCCCTCGCGCTCGTCCTCCACAACCATCAGCCGGTCGGCAACTTCGGCTGGGTCTTCGGCGAGGTCTACGACAAGGCCTACGAGCCGATGGTCGCCGCGATCGAGCGGCACCCGGGCCTCCATCTCGGGCTCCACTACACCGGACCGCTGCTCGAGTGGCTGCGCGCGGAGCGACCCGAGTTCATCGCCCGGCTGCGGGCCCTCGTCGACGGCGGCCAGGTGGAGATCCTCGGCGGCGGGCTGTACGAGCCGGTGCTCGCCTCGCTGCCGGAGCGCGACCGGATCG
Source organism: Chloroflexota bacterium (assembly GCA_016200665.1). Classification (GTDB taxonomy): domain Bacteria; phylum Chloroflexota; class Limnocylindria; order Limnocylindrales; family CSP1-4; genus UBA5189. The sequence continues at coordinate 22,130 of JACQEG010000101.1, forward strand.
GCCAGCTGGAGCGCATGGCCGGGGTCGTCGAAGCCGCCTTCGGCCGGCGCCCGACCGGCGCCTGGCTCGCGGAGCGCGTCTGGGAGCCGGACATCCCGACGTCGCTCGGGGCCGCGGGCTACCAGTACACGATCCTTGACGACGCCCACTTCCGAGCCGCGGCGATCGCCGAGGACGCGATGTGGGGCCCCTACTCCACCGACGACCAGGGCCGGCTCCTGACGGTGTTCGGGACCGAGCAGGGCCTCCGCTACCGGATCCCGTTCCAGCCGGTTGGCGAGGTCATCGACTACCTCCACGCCCACGCCACCGAGGCTGGCGAGCGCGTCGGGATGATGGGCGACGACGGCGAGAAGTTCGGGGCGTGGCCCACGACCTGGGAGCACTGCTGGGGCAAGGGCCGCTGGGTCGAGGACTTCTTCGAGGCCCTCGAGGCCAACGCCGAGTGGCTGACAACCGTTCGGCCGAGCGAGTGGCTGGCCTCGAACCCGCCGGTCGGCCGGGTCTACGTGCCGACCGGCTCGTACGCCGAGATGGGCGAGTGGGCGCTGCCGCCCGACGAGAGTCGCGCCTTCGCGGCGGCCCTGCATCACGCCCGCGAGGTGGGCGCGCCGGAGGCCCGCTGGCTGCGCGGCGGCTTCTGGCGCAACTTCCAGGTGAAGTACCGCGAGATCAACGACCTCCACAAGCAGATGCTCCGGACGTCGGCCAAGGTCGCGGCCATCCCGGCCGGCGACGCGCTCGACCTGGCCCTCGATCACCTGTACCGCGGCCAGTCGAATGACTGCTACTGGCACGGCCTGTTCGGCGGCATCTACATCGCCCACATGCGGGCCGCCACGCTCGAGCACCTCATCGCGGCCGAGGACCTCGCGGATGCCGCGCTCGGCTCGCTCGACGCGGCCGAGCGGGCGGACCTCGACCTCGACGGTCGCGACGAGATCCGGCTCGCGACCGAGGGGCAGGTCGTCACCGTGGAGCTCGATGAGGGAGCTGGGATCGGGTCGTGGGACCTGCGGGCCGCCCGCCACGCGGCCAACGCGGTTCTGCGCCGGCGACCGGAGGCCTACCACGAGACGCTCCGCGCCCACGAGGCCCAGCCGGAGGCGCCCGCGGCGACCAACGGGGTGACGCCCGGCGACGCGACGGACGGCGACACGACGGACGGCGACGCGGCGGACGGCGACGCGCCCGCCTCGATCCACGACATCGTGAAGGTCAAGGAGGCCGGTCTTGCCGCAAGGCTCCGCTACGACGCCTACGAGCGGCGCAGCGGCCTGCTGCGCGCGCTGCCCCTCGAGGCCACGGCCGAGGACTGGGGCGGGGGCGGGGGTGCGGACCTCGGCGACCCGGCGGCGCCGGCCACGGTGCGGTCGCTCTCGGCGCGGCGGCTCGTGACCGCGTCCGAGACGTCCATCGCCGGCCAGCCGGTCCGGATCGTCCGCGAGCTGTTGCTGGGCGGCGGACGGCTCGACCCGTCGCTCGCGCTGGGCGTGAGCGTGGAGCACCTGGGCGACGCACCGATCCGGGCTCGCCTCGGGATCGAGTGGACGGTGACGATGCTCGGTGGGGGCGGCAACCCATCGGCCTGGTGGGATGTCGACGGGCGGCGCGATCGCCACGACGGCAGCGGTGCCGCGACCGATCAGTCGCACCTCGAGCAGGGCAACGACTGGCTCGGCGTCACCGTTGCGACGAGCGCGGAGCCAGCCGCGGATGCGTGGTGGGCCCCGATCGAGACGGTGTCGAACTCGGAGGACGGCTTCGAGCGCGTCTACCAGGGCAGTGCGCTATTGGTGTCATGGCCCGTGGAGCTCGAGCCCGGCGCCACGTGGTCGGCGCGCCTGGAGCATCGGGCGGAGGTCGCCAGGGACCGGGCCGCCGAGGAGCGTGGCGCGCTGGCGGGATCGGCAGGCCCGAGGGGCTCGGCGGGCAGCTGAGTTCGGGCCCCAGACATGCCATCAGCCCGCGGCCTGCGCGCCGACGGGCTGATGACTGGAGAGTCGTATGGGTCGCCGGCCGATCGCCGGCGGCGGGATCAGCTCAGGACGCCGAAGCGCTCCGAGAAGTCGTAGCGCGTGTCCGTGCCGAACGCGGCAACGAGCAGGTCGAAAACGACGATGATCCCGACGATGAGTCCGAAGACGAGGACGCCACTCACGGTGGGCTGCCTTTCTGGCCGAAGTTGGTACAGTTGACTAGGCCAATGCGAACCATACTTGGACTAGTCGTCTATGTCAACCCCTGACCTTCCGGCCATTCCGGTGGGTCCTTCGGCCCCTTCTGTGGCCCAGTCTGCGGCCGCGCGCGACCTCGACGTCGAGCGCGATTCGGACGTCCCGATCTCCACCCAGATCTACTGGCAGCTCGCCTACCAGATCGATTCCGGGCGGTTGCAGCCCGGCGAGCGGCTCTCGCCCGTGCGGGAGCTCGGCGCGGCCCTCCGGGTGAACCCGAACACGATCCGCGCGGTCTACCGCCGCCTCGCCGACGCGGGCTACGTCACGAGCCGCCACGGCGCGGGCACGGTCGTCGCCGATCGGCCGCCGAAGCGCCGCCGGCCCGACGAGCTCGAGGCGATCGTCTCGGAGTTGCTCCGTCGCGGCGCCCAGGCCGGCTTCACGCCGGACGAGGTCGCCTCGGCCACGTATGCGGCGGCGACGGAGCGGAAGCGGCCGGGCGATCGAGTCCGGGTCCTGTTCGCCGAGTGCACGAGCGCCGATGCCGGCTACGACGCGGAACGCCTGAACGCCGAGTTTGCCGGCATGATCGAGGCCGAAGGCACGCTGCTCGACGAGATCCCCGATCGCCTGGAGCGGTTCCACTACGACCTCGTCGCGACGACGACGTTCCACGCCGACGAGGCCCAGGCCCTGGTCGGTGGCCGCACCCCCGTCGTCGCGATGCTCGTCGGCCCGGGCTACGTCGAGCTCGTCCACGAGATCGCCGCCCTGCCGCAGGGCTCCCACGTGGGTGTCGTGTGCGCCTCCGAGCGCGGAGCGGAGAGCATCGCCGAGACGCTCCAGATCGCGGGCACCCGCGGCGTCGACATCGTCGCGGCGATCATGGGCGACGACGAGCGGCTGCAGGAGGTCGACCGGACCGCCGACGTGATCCTGATGTCGCGCGATGCGCTGAACGCCGGCTATGCCGCGCGCCTCCATCGGCCGGAACGCGTCCGGCAGTGGACCTACGAGTTCGATCCCGCCGGCCTCGAGATCCTCCGCCGAGCGATCGACCATGCCGCTGCCGAGCAGGCGATCGCGGACGATGCGTCGGGCCGCCGCAACAGGAGCGCGACGCTCAGCCGGGCGTGACATCCTTCGCCCGATGCGGGCGATCCACCTGGCGCGGAGCGCGCGCCGCCGTCTGAAGCTGGACCCGCCGATCCTCGACGCCTCCGGGTCGCTCGATGCCCGGGACACGGCGGCCGCCCGGCGCGTCGCCACCCAGGTCAATCGCGCCCGCGGCGAGGCACCCGAGCCCTCCACCTCGGCGGCCGCGCCGACTGACCTGCCGCCACCCCACGGCGCGGCCGCGCGGATCGAAGAAGCTCCCGCTCCGATCGGGGCCGGCGACCTGGTGGCGCTCGCGGCGCTGGACGCCGTGCTCCACCAGCTGGTCGAGGCCGACCGCGCGGCCGGCCGAGCGGACCTCGGCGCCGCGATCAGGCAGGCCGAGCGATCGCTCGGGCCGGACGCTCCGCGGTCCGTCGCCGGCGCCTGGATGCGCGAGTTCGCGCCCGATCCGCCAGCGTCGTCGACGGCCGATGACGCGGTTGCCGCGGAGCTGCTGGTCCTCTCGGCGCTCAACGACAACCCCGCGGTCGCGCCGCTCCGCGAGCTCGTCGACGACCGGGCGCTTCGATCGGGGACGCCGTACGAGTCGGTCATCTCCACGCTCGAGGGCGCCCTCGGCGGCCGGGAGGCGTCGGCGGGTTCGGGTCCGCCCAGGTCCCGCCCGCGGCCGAGGGGCGCGGGTGCGCGCCGCGTCTCGGCGCTCGAGATCGAAGGGGCCGACCTGCCGCTGCCGGCCCGCCTCCGCGAGCCGATGCGCCATGCGCCCGCCTCGCTGCAGGCGCAACTGCGCTG
>JACQEG010000108.1 GCA_016200665.1 Chloroflexota bacterium
CTGGGTCGTTGGCGTGCCCGGCTCGCTGAGGTAGACCTCGCGCGGCGCGCCATGGATGGCATACCCGTGCTCCGCGATCCAGGCCTCGAGCACGTCGTACGCGGCCCCGAGCGTCTCGTACGGGCCGACGTGGACGACGCTTGCGAAGAACCCGGCGGGCAGGTCGAGGAGCCGCCAGCCCTCGGGCGGATCGATCGGGCCGGGCAGCGGCGCACACACCTCGATCTCGAACGGCAGGTCGAACGGCCCGGGCATGCCGTGGTAGATGACGAACGGTGGCTCACTCGGCCGGACGCCGAGATTGGCCAGGTACCCGTAGACCTGACCGAACGCCGAGCCGAGGGTCGCCGGGATCTCCCGGACGCGCGCGTCTGCCCGCTTCGCCAGCACGGTCGTTCGGCCGCGCTCGCGGATCTTCACCTCGGTCTGCATGTCGCGCCTCCTGGCCCGGACCGCTCTGCCGAGCGTCTCGATGCTCGACGCCGCAGCGGCGGGTGACCAGAGGCATTCGGCTCGCATCCACCGGCCTCGTTGGGCCGCATGCCCGCGGCTGCGGGCACGGACGAGAGCCCGACGTACCCACGTGCGAGTCGTTATCCTGCGCGCCGGCCCTCAAATGCGGAGGTGGGCAATTGGACTGGCGTGGTCTCTTCCCATGGCTGCTCTTCCTGCATGTCCTGGCCGCGATCGTGGCCATCGGCCCGAACTTCGCCTACTCCACGATCCGGGCGCTGGGAAGGCAGGAGCCGCAGCACGCTAACTTCAGCACGCGCATCTCGCACGCCATCTCGGCGAGGCTGGTCTATCCCATCGGCCTGGTCATCCCGGCGACCGGTGCGGCGATGATCCTGGTGCTGGGGATCGACCTGACCAGCCGGGCGTTCTGGTGGCTCGATGTCGCGATCGCGATCTACGCCGCCGTGTACCTGTACTCGTTCTTCGTGCAGCGCCCGATCATCGAGCGGATCATCCAGCTGACCGCTTCGCCGCCACAACCCGCCGGCCCGCCGCCGGCCCTGCCCGGGCTCGCCGCACGGGCCCAGCGGGGCGGCAACGCGATGCTGATCCTCCTCGTGATCATCGTGTCGCTGATGGTCGTCAGGCCGCAGCTCTAGCCGGCGCGCCGGGTTCCCCGGCGGATCAGGACAGGGTTGGCGCGCCGGCGGGTCCGGGGCTTGACAGGCGCGCCGTTGGGGCCTATATATCGGCTAACGATATATCGTCCAACGCTAGGAAGGTCCTGATCGATGACCACGGATATCCCCGAGCTTGGCCGCTTTGCCGAGCCCGCGCTGCTCATCCTCGTCAGCCTGAGCGACGGCCCGAAGCACGGCTACGCGATCATGGCGGACGTGGAGAGCGGCACCGGCCGGCCGCTCGGTCCGGGGACCCTGTACGCCGCGCTCGCCCGGCTCGAGGAGCGCGGCCTCATCGAGGCACTCGCGCCCGTCGACCGCCGCCGGCCCTACCGGCTGACTGCGGTGGGCGCGACGATCCTCGCCGAGCAGCTCCGCGAGCTCTCCGAGTTCGCCCGGCTCGGCCTGCGCCGTCTCGGCCGGTCCCCCGGCTGACCGGAGCTGCGTCCCATGACCTCACTGCTCATCCGCTGCTACCCGGCGCGCTGGCGTCACCGCTACGGCGAGGAGTTCGCCGCGGTGCTCGAGGAGCGGACGCTCGGCCCGTTCGACGTGGCCGACATCCTGCTCGGCGCGCTGGATGCCCACCTGCATCTCCGCGGTCTCGGAGCCGCGTCCCAGCATGGAAAGGGATTTGCCATGTCGCTCCGTGTCGGAGGCTATGCCGCCATCGCCGGTGGCGTCCTATGGCTGCTCGTGCTCGCGGGCAATGCCATCAACAGCGGGGGCGATTCGCCGTCCCCGCTCCTCGGCTACGCCATCGTCGGCGCGACGGTCGCGACGCTCGTCGCCCTCGTCGGCCTGAGCGCGTTCCAGGCGCGCAGCCACCCGGTGCTCACGTGGGCCGCGTTCGCGATCCCCGCGATCGGGGCCGTGGTCGGCCTGCTCGGCTACGTGGCGATCGCGGCGACCGGCGACACTGACGCCGTCCTGATCGGCGGAATCAGCCCGTGGATGATCGGCGCCATCGGGGCGGTCACGATGGTGCTCGGGTCCAGCCTCTTCGCGGTGGCGACGTGGCGGGCCCGCAGCCTGTCCCGTGGCGCCTCCGGTCTCCTTGCGATCGGCGCCGTGCTTGTCCTGGTCGCGATGCTCGGCGTCGGCAGCGGCCAATCGTGGACACCCGTGACCACCGTCCTGGTCATTGCGGCGATCGTCGCCTTCCCCGCGGGGTGGATCGCGCTCGGGGCCAGCGCCCTCCGCGTCACCGGTCCAGCGATCAACCTCGAAGGCGCGTCCCTGTGACGAGTCTCGTCCCGGACCCCGCCGGTGACGAGCCCGTGCCTGATGCGTGAGGAGGATACGTTCCACGCAGACAGAGCCGGGGTGGCGCGCCCGGAGGGATTCGAACCCCCGACCCTGTGGTCCGAAGCCACATGCTCTGGTCCGCTGAGCTACGGGCGCGCGGAGCGGTAGCGTAGCGCACGAAACGGCCGGACCTGGCCGGGGGAGGGGACGCACATGACCGCAGCCGGATCCGGAACCAAGGCCGACCCGTGGGTCCTGAGGACCCCGCCCGGCACGTCCGAGTACACGTTGTATCGCGACGACGCCAGCAACCCGCCGGTGATCGTGTGCCAGGTCGGATCGACGCAACTGACGTACGACGCCCGGGCGGTCGACGATCTCCACGCGATGCTGAAGGCGCACGGCGACTGGATCGAGCTCGGGGCGGCCGACGAGCAGAAGGACGCCAAGCCCGGCACGGTCGAGGCCTGGGGTCGCGACCCGTCGAACCCCGTGGGAGGCTGGTATGGCCTGCGCAAGGGCTACCGCGGGCGGTTCGGGATGTACCTGCCGCCGCTGATGGAGGCGCTCGGGCTCGCGGAGCTCACCCACGACGCGAAGGGCAACCGGATGCGCGCCAGGGGCTGAATCCCCTGGGCCATCCCCCGCCGGTCGCATGCCCGCAAGCCGGGGCGCCGGGGAGGCATGGCGGAACCTTTCCCGCGTCAGGACCGTAGAGTGGGGTGCCGATCCCGCATGGGCCGGTGACGCGCGCCTCGCAGGTGGGAGGACGCCCTGCTCCGCTCGCTGGCCCTCTGGCGCACCGTCGTGCGGCGGATCCGCTTCGACTGGCCGGTCGTCGTCGCCGCATGGGCCCTGCTCCTCGCCGCCACGACGCTCCTGACCGCCGGCACGCTCTACGCCGATGCCGTGGCTCTCGGCGGCCTCCGCGCCGCCGTCGGTGCCGCACCCGCCGCGGACCGATCGGTCCGGGTCGCGCTGTCGGCCCGCCCGGCCGACTTCGCCGCGCTCGACGCGGCGGTTCGAGGGGAGCTCGAACGGGTCGTCGCGGCCGGTGGTGGTGGCACGGTCGACGCGTTCCTGGCCTCCGGCTCGATGTCCCCGGCCTCGGAGGGGAACAGCGGCTCGACCCTGACCATCCTCGCGACGCGTCCCGGCATCGAGCGGCACGCCACGCTGACCTCGGGTCACTGGCCGCAGCCGAACGCTGCGGTGCCCGAGGCGGTGCTATCGGCTCCCGCCGCCGCGCTCCTCGGCGTGACGGCCGGTGGCCGGCTCGACCTCGTCGACCGGATCCATCCCGGTGCGCCGATCGGCTTCGCCGTCGTCGGCATCTACCTTCCGAATCCGAACGACGAGTGGTGGCTCGGCAACCGGCTCGACCTCCAGGGCCGGAGCGTCCAGGGCTCGTTCACGACGATCGGCCCGGTCGTGATCAGCCAGGACGACCTGCTCAAGCTCGCGCCCGGCGGCTCGGTGAACGTCGAATGGCGAGGCATGCCCGCCGTCGAGAGCCTCACCGCCGACGGTCTCACGACGCTGTCTGCCGCCGCGTCGGCCTTCCCTGATCGGCTCCGTGCCGCGTTGCCGGGAAGCGCCTCGCCGCGGACCCAGACCGACCTGCCGGCCATCCTCGGTCGGGTGGACCGCTCGGTCCTCGTCGGCCGGAGCGGCGTCCTCGTCCTCGTCCTCGAGTTCGCGGTCGTGGCCGCCTACGCGATCGTCCTCGTGGCCGGGATGCTGGCCGACCGGCGGCGGGCGGAGACCGCGCTCATCCGGACGCGGGGCGCGTCCGGCGGCCACGTGGCCGGCATCGCCCTGGTGGAGGCGCTGCTCCTGGCAGGAACGGCCGCCCTCATCGCGCCGTGGATCTCGCTCGGGGTCGTCGGCGTGCTCGGCACCTCCGGGGCGCTCACCGCCGCCCGCGGCAACCTGTCGCTCAGCTCCGCCGCGCTCACGGCCGACGGCCTGGCGGCCGTGGCGGGAGTCGTCGCCATGACGCTGCCCAACCTCGGGGGCATCCCGAGCCTCGCCGGCGTGCGGGCGGCGATCGCGCGGCAGGCCGGTCGGACGCTCGGCCAGCGACTCGGCCTCGACCTCGCCCTCGTCGTCCTCGCCGCGATCGCCCTGTGGCAGCTCCGGCTGTACGGCGCGCCACTGACGAGCAATGCCCGTGGCGTCCTCGGCATCGACCCGCTGCTGGTCGCGGCGCCCGGCATCGGGCTGCTCGCCGGCGCCCTTCTCGCGACGCGCCTCCTGCCACGCGCGGCCGAGATCGCCGAGCCGATCCTGGCCCGCGGCCGCGGGCTCGTCGGGGCGATCGGTGGACGCGGGGTCGCTCGCCGGCCACTGCGCTACACGCGATCGGCGCTCCTGCTGATGCTCGCGGCGGCGCTCGGGACGTTCGCCACCGCGCATGTCGCGACGTGGACGCAATCGCAGCAGGATCAGGCGGCCTACCAGGCGGGGACTGACGTCCGGGTCACGCCGAGCACCGGCGCCGCGGCGGGCCGTGACATCGCGACGTGGGCAGCCCTGCCGGGCGTGACCGGGGTCATGGCCGCGGATCGGCTGGACGTCGACTCGGGCCGCTCGGTGCGTGGTGGCGCGGCCCTCGCCCTCGATGCCGGCGCGGCGGGTCCGGTCATCGACCGCCTCCCGGCCGGCGATGCCGCGGGGCTGGCGGACGGCATGGCGGCGCTGGCGGCGGCACGCCCGAATCCGGGTGGCGTCGCGATCCCGGACGCCGCCCGGCGGCTGTCCCTAGTCGTGGATCTCGGCCTCAGGATCGTCACCGACATCGTCCCCGACAGTGGCTTCGCGACCGGCGACCTCAAGGACGACATGGGCTTCCAGATCGACCTCGTCTACGCCGACGCGGCCGGCCGCCTCCACCGCACCTCCTCGAACGTCACGCCGCTCGCCGGCACCGGGCTCCGCCTCGAGGTCCCGCTCGACGCGTCGCCGGCGACGTCCGGCGGCAGTCCCGGCAGCGGGCGGGTGGTCCGAGGGATCGAGGTGACCATCGCTCCGACGCAGTTCTACGGCGTCGGCGGCACGATCGACCTCGGCGACCTCGAGTGGTCCACTGCCGCGACCCCGAACGCGGGCGACTGGACCGAGCTCGCGCCGCTGGCGGCTGGAAACCCCGCCTGGAGCGGCGAGATCGAGTCGCAGCAGGGCGCCGGCCTCGTGATGGCGCCCTATCACCCGCCAGCCGACCACCCGGGCCGGCTGGTCCTCGGCGGCGCCGGGATCCCGCAGCCTGGCGAGCTGGCAACGGCGTTCGGCTCCGGCCAGACCGTCCACGCCCGGATCGGCTGGCTCGGCGACCTCGGGGCGTCGGTCCCCGCGCCCACGCTGGGGATCGTGGCGAGCGAGGAGTTCCTGCGACTCACGGCGAGCCACGTCGGCGACCACATCGCCGGTGCCATCCGAGGGTCGCGGCTCGACCTGTCGATCGTCGGCCGAGCGGGCGAGTTCCCGACGCTCGATCCGACGAAGCCATTCATCGTCATCGACGCGCCGACGCTGGTCCTGGCGCGGTATGCCGCCAATGGCAGCACCGATGCGCCCGGCGAGTGGTGGCTCACGAGCTCCGATCCGGACGCGACGGCCGCCGCGGTTGGGGCCGTGGACCCGGATGCCATCGTCGTCAGCAGGACCCAGATCGACCGCAACCTGCGCGGCGATCCGCTGGCCCTCGGCGTCATCGGCCTGCTCGGCCTCGGCTCGCTGGCCGCGATGGTCTTCGCGGCGATCGGGTTCATCGTCAGCGCGACGGTCTCCACGGCCGAGCGCGAGGGCGAGCTCGCGCTGCTGCGCGCCCTCGGCCTGTCCGGCGGTCAGCTCTCCGGCTGGCTCTCCGCGGAGCATGGGTTGCTGCTCGTCGCCGGCCTGGGGGGTGGCGTGGCCCTCGGCGTGCTGCTGGCGTGGCTCGTGCTGCCGTTCTCGACGCTCACGACGACGGGCGCGGTGGCAGTGCCGGCGCCGGTCGTCATCGTGCCCGTCGACGGGCTCCTGCCGGTCGTCGGCCTGGCGGCGCTCGTGTTCGTCGTCACGGTCGTCGTGCTGCGACGCCAGCTCCTGCAGCTCCGGATCGGCAGCGCGCTGCGGGCGAGGGACGAGTGATGGCCTGGATCCTCGTCAGCCTCCGGCGGCTGCGCGACGAGCGGGCGACCGCGGTCGGGTTCGCGCTGCTCATCCTCGTGACGTCCCTCCTCGCGGCCGGCGCCCCGCGGGCCTTCGAGCGGCTCGGAGACGACACGCTCCGGGCCGAGCTGGCGGCCCGCACGCCGTCCGAGCGGAACATCCAGTTCGTCGAGGTCGACCGCATCGCGTCGGGTGAGGCCGATCCGCTCGTGAACGTGACCGGCGAGGGGGCGGCGATCGACGCCACCGTCCCGCCCGAGGTCGAGGCGCTCGTGAGCCGGCACGAGGTCCTCGTCGAGAGCGTTCGCTTCTCCGTGACGACGCCCCACCCCGGCGATCCGACGACGCTCCGTTTCCGGATCCAGCCGGCAGCCGCCGATCGGATCCACCTGACCGCCGGGCGAATGCCGACCGGCACCGTCGCGCACGTCGGCGACGCCGTCAACCTCGAGGTCGCGATCTCGAACGCGAACGCGGCGATCCTCAACGTCGCGTTGGGCGGGACCGTCGCCCTCCAGACCGACGTCGGCGACACGCTGGCGTTCCCGGAGCAGGCCGCGTCGGTGACCGCGACCGTCGTCGGCCTGTTCGACGCCACGAGCGCCGACGATCCGGACTGGCTCGGCGATCCGAGCCTCGCCCGTCCCGTCGTCCGGCGGCCGGGCGGCGATGCGCAGTTCCTCGACATGGCCGCGCTGCTCTCGACCGACGCATATGCGGGCCTCGTGGCCATCGATCCGCCGAGCTTCCTGCGGTACACGTTCCAGGAGTTCATCGACCCGTCACGGATCCGCCAGCGCGACGTCGCGACGCTCCTCCCCGCCTTCCGGCGGCTGGAGGCGCGCTACCCGAGCGCGAACCCGCGGCCGCAGGCGGGTGCCGGCCTGCGCACGGCCATCCGGCCGTTCCTCGAGGGTGAGGCCGCTCGCTGGACCGCGGCCACGGCGCTGCTCAGCGTGGCGATCGTCGGCCCGATCGCCGTGGCCGCCGCCGCGCTCGGGATGGTGGCCATCCTGGCGGCCCGCCGGCGCCGCGCCGCGCTGTCGCTGTCCCGGGGCCGGGGCGCCTCCGTGACGCACGTCACCGTGGCCTCGGTGGCCGAAGGGCTCCTCCTCGCCTCGCCGTCGGCCGCGATCGGTGCGGCGATCGGCAGCCAGGTCGCGCCGGACGACCCGCTCGTCCTGCCGGCGCTCACGGGTGCGGCGATCGCCGCGCTGGCCGTCACGCTCCTCACGCTCGCCACCGTGCCGGCCACGGGCGGCCCGGCGTTCGGCTCCGGGCGCGAGATCAGCGTGCCCCGTCCAGCCACCCCGCGCCGGCTCGTGTTCGAGGGCCTCGTCGTGCTCCTCGCCGGGGTGGGCGCCTCGCTCCTGCGCGAGCGCGGCCTGCGGCCGGACGGGACGGCCGATCCGCTCATCGCCGCGGTGCCCGCGCTCGTGGGCGTCTCGGCCGGGCTCGTGGCCCTGCGGCTCCTGCCGTTGCCGACGCGGTTCCTGGGCTGGCTGGCGCGGCTGCGGCGCGGCCTCGTCGGGATGATCGCGATGCGCCGGGCCGCCGGCGGCGCCGGGGCGCCCGTCCTGCTCGTCCTCCTTGCCACGACGACGATCGGGGCGTTCTCGAGCGCCGCGCTGGGCTATCTCGAGCAGTCCGCCGAGGCCGCCGGCTGGCGGTCGGTCGGCGCCGACCTCCGGGTCGTCGCGAGCCAGGGCTACCTGAATCGCGACTAC
>JACQEG010000109.1 GCA_016200665.1 Chloroflexota bacterium
GCCGGCCTGGTAGGCCGGGATCGTCGGCTGGTTGGCCGTGCCGTCCTGGCCCATGGCGATGGGCGCGCCGGCGACGTTGTTGACCACCACGACGGCGGACGCGCCGGCGTTCTGGGCGTTGCGAATCTTGGTCGAGAACGAGCAGGCGCCCCGGGAGAGCACCGCGATCTCGCCGGTGAGGCTGCCGGCCGGGAGCGCCGCGCAGGCATCGCCGAGCCCGCCGAGCGAGCCGGGGACGATGTCGATGGTGGCGGTCAGGTCGCTCGAGACGACGGCGAAGTCACCGATGGCGAGCGCGTAGCTGTTGCCACCGGTCGTCAGGGTCGCCCCCACGAAGTGGCCGACGGTCGAGGCGCCGGCGGTCAGGGCGCGCGCCGCGGACCCGGGCGACTCGACGGTGTAGTGGCCCGGTCCGGAGTTGCCGGCCGCGACCGCGCTGAGCATGTTCGCCTGGTCGAGGTTGTCGACCGCGATCGTCAGCAGGTCCTGGATCCCGTGCGAGCCGCCACCCAGGCTCATGTTGTCGACGTCGAAGCCGTCCATGTAGGCGGCGTCGAGGGCGTTGAGGATGTCCTCGGAGCGAGCGTTCGTGACGTTGCCCGGGAAGATGTTGTAGTTCCCGAGGAGGGCCTTCGGAGCGACCCCCGAGATCCCGTACGGGATCGCGACGCCGTCGACCGTGGCCGCGGTGTTGTAGTCGCAGGCGACGGTGCCGGCCACGTGGGTGCCGTGCTCCTGGATCGCCTCGGGCGTGTAGTGCATGCTCGGGGTCTTGTTGTTGAAGACCTTGGCGACGATGACCTTGTTGTTCGTGAAGGTCGTGTCGCCGAGCTGGTCCTGCGCCGCATAGCCGGCGTCGGAGAAGCACGGGTGGCTGATATCGATGCCCGTGTCGATGATCGCGACCTTGACCCCGGCGCCGGCGTTGGCAACGCCGCCCACGTCGGCCCAGGCAGCCTGGGCGCTGATGATCGCGAGGTCCGGGTCAACCGGGGCCGGATCCGGGTGGTACAGGCCCTCGTACTCGGCATGCTTCACCTGCGGCGCGGTGGCCAGCAGGCTCAGGTTCGTGCCGTTGAGCTGAACGGACACAGCGTTCAGCGAGAGATCCCACGAACCGGTGATCTTGGCCTTCGGGGCATTGGCCTGGAGCCACTGCTTGAACTGGTTCCGGAGCGCGCTGAGCTGGGCGCGGTACGACTTCACCGTATTGGAGTTGAAGTCGACCTTCTTGCCATGGGCGGGCTTGGTCTTGACGTATGTCGACAGCGGGTCGCCATTCAGCTGGACCAGCGCCGACGATGTGTCGACATTCGACCCCGTGTACGTCGAGTCGGCGTTCTGTCCCCCACCCGCCGGCGCAGCTGCGCCGGCAGTCGTGGAGAGGGCCAGGGCCAACCCGGCTGCGAGCACGAGGGACGCGCGTAGTCGTCTCATCCCGGTCACTTCCTCCATGGATCGGGCGGGACCCGAGAGCCGAGTCGCGCAGACCCGATCGCGTCGCCCGACTGTAGACCGGTACGCCGAAACGTGTCAGCCGGATCGGCCCATTGCGGTGCTCACCGGCAACGCGACGGCGAGCCGGTGGGCAGCACCCGCTCCGGAGGCTTGCGCGTCCGCCGTTCGGCCGGGCATCCCCGATCAACGCGAAGACGGCGCCTTGCGGCGCCGTCTTCGTCGAGATCGAGCGCTCCGCCTATGGTGTCGCGGCGAGCGCCGCCGTGGCGTCGACCAGGCCGAAGCCGTAGGTCGTGTCGTAGCCATGGCGGCCGAGATCCTGCGCCGTGGACTCGAGGATGTCGGTGATCTGCGACACGGTCAGGCTGGGGTTCTTCCCGTACAGCAGCGCCGCCACGCCGGAGACATGGGGCGTCGCCATCGACGTGCCGCTGAAGACGTCCCAGTCGTACGGGGCAGCCACGAGCGTCGTGCTCTCACCGGCATGTGGCACGAGCAGCAGGCCGTCCTCCATCGAGAGGGAGACCGCCGGGATCCACGGCGTGCCGTTGTCATCGGCGGTGCCGAGTGTCCCGTTGAAGTTGCCGGACACGTTGTTGTAGATGATCGCCCCGGCAGCGCCGGCTCCCATGGCGCTGTCGACCTTCTGCGCGAACGAATACGTGCCACGCTCGATCACGGCGATGAAGCCGGCGGGTGGGCTCGCCCCGCAGTCAGCGGCCGTTGCCGCAAGGCCGCAATCGACGAGCGTCCCGGTGACGCCGCTGGTGGTCGTCTTCGGGGCGAACTCCATCCCGAGCGCGCCAAACGTCGACGTCCCGACCGTCACGAAGGCATTCGTGCCCTGCCCCGCGGGGACCGACGAGAGGTTGTCGACACCGGGCGCGACGAGGCCGAGGCCGTGGCCCGTGTTCGAGAAGGCGGCGATGGCGTTGTTGCGATCGACGGCGCCAACCGCGAGCACCTCGGGGTACGCCGCCGGGTACGACAGCTTCTTGGCGCTGTCGTTGCCCGACGCGGCGACGATCAGCGTGCCGCCGGCGGTGACCTGCTTGTAGAGCGCCTCCTCCGTGCGGGACCGGCTCCCACCGCCGAGGCTCATGTTGATCACCTTGCAGCCCTGCCCGGCCAGCCACTGGACGCCGGCCATCACCTGGCTCGTCGTGCCGCTGACGCTGCCGTCGGTCTGGGTCCCGAGCACGCGCGCCTCGTACAGCTGGGCGCCCGGGGCGACGCCGAGGATGCCGACGCTGTTGTCGACGCCGAGGAGGATCCCCGAGACGTGCGTGGCGTGGGTCTCCGTCGCCTCGACGCCGAGGCTGAAGACATCGACGTCGTTGTTGTTGTCGAAGACGTTGTAGCCCATGACGAAGTTGTCGGCGATGTCCGGGTGGGTCGTGTCAAGACCCGTGTCGGCGACGCAGGCCTTCACGCCATTACCCGTGTAGCCGGCGTTGTGCGCGGCAACCGCGTGCGTCGTCACGAGCCCGTAGAGCCCGTTCGAGATGTCAGGGACGAGCTGGGCCGTGGTGAGGTCGAGCGGCGTCCGCACCGGATCGGCCTCGACGTAGGTGACGCCCGGCGCCCGCGACAGCGCGGCGACCCGGTCTCCGGCGAGATCGATCGCCAGGGCCTGCACCGACGGGAAGGAGAACCGAACGGTGCCGCCGAGCCGCTGGATGAGCGCGCGTTC
This sequence comes from Chloroflexota bacterium, assembly GCA_016200665.1. Classification (GTDB taxonomy): domain Bacteria; phylum Chloroflexota; class Limnocylindria; order Limnocylindrales; family CSP1-4; genus UBA5189. Next base: position 3,152 of record JACQEG010000109.1, read on the forward strand.
GGCCGCACCCGGCGCGCTGATGAAGCCGACGAACAGGTGCTGGCGTGGCGATGCGGCGGCCGCCGCGGGAGCGGTGCTCAGGAGCGCGAGAAGGGTGATCACGAGCGCCGCACGGCGTTTCTTCATCTGGGGCCTCCCCTGGAGCTGAGAACGGCGGCCTCCATCGGCCTAGTGAGGCCTGACGTGGCCGTGGACTCCGCTTCGCACGGTCGCAACCGGCCCGGACGCGGGCCTCGGGCGCGTGCTGACCGTACCGCCGAGGCTGAGCGGCGGACAGTCACGGGAGCATGCCGCATCCATGCCGAGCCATTGCATCCGCATGACACGGGTGCCGTGGGCGAGGAGGGGGTCGAACCCTCACGCCCCTCGCGGGGCACCGGCTCCTAAGGCCGGCGCGTCTGCCATTCCGCCACTCGCCCGGGCCGAGGATAGCCGCCGGCGCTTACTGCCAGCGGAAGAAGCGAGCCGAGATCGCTAGGCAGGCCACGAGCCAGCCGCCGAGGATCGCCATGTCGGCCCACAGCGGGACGAACGGCGTCCCGCCGACCATCACCTGGCGAAGCGCGTCGCCGAGGTAGGTCAATGGCATGAACGTCGCGACCGAGCGCAGCCACGATGGCATGATCTCGAGCGGGAAGAAGATCCCCGACAGGAACATGAGCGGGAACTGGACGATGCTCGTCATCCCGTTCGCCGCCTCCTCCGTGCGGGCGAACGAGGCGATCACGTAGCCGATCGAGACGAACGTCACGGCCCCGATCCCGACGACGGCGAGGATCCGCAGCCAGTCGCCGGACAGCTGGACGCCGAGCACCCAGACACCGATCGCGACGAGGAGCGCCGTCTGGACCGCGGCGATGACGAGCCGGACGGCGATGTTCGAGACGACCAGCGTCCAGCGCGGCAGCGGCGTGGCATTGAGCCGCTTCAGGATCAGCTTCTCGCGCTGCTGGACGAGCGGGATCGCGGCGAAGATCCCGAGCTGCATGAGGGCCATCGCCAGGATGCTCGGGACGAAGTACGACACGGTCGACAGCTGCTCGGTCTGGAGCGACTGGTTCTCGATCGTGACGACCGGCGGCCGGCCGCTCAGCGCGAGGTTCAGGCCGGTGGCCACGCCGTTGGCGATCTGCAGGAGCGTCGCGGATGCGGTCGAGCGCGTCGGGTCCGTGTAGAGGCCGAGCTGGACCGATCCCGAGACGCCGCCGCCCTGGGCGGCAGCGAGCGCATCGCCGAGGCCCTTCGGGGCGACGACGATCGCGCTGATCGTGCCGTGGCGCATCGCGTCCTGCTCCTCGGCCAGGTTGCCGTCGTGGAGGGTCAGGAGCCCGGTCCGCTCGAACGCGGTCCGGACCTGGGCAGCTGCCGGGGTCCCGTCCTGGTCGACCCAGCCGACGTCGTAGTTGGGGTTCCCGCCGCCCGAGAAGATCGTCCCGAACAGGATGATGAACAGGATCGGGAAGGCAAGCGTCCAGAAGAGCGCCGGGCGATCGCGCAGGAAGCTCCGAAGGTTGGCGATGCTCAGGCTGCGGAGCGCATGCATGTCGATCGGTCGCCGTCAGTCCCGCAGGGCCCGGCCGGTGAGCTCGAGGAACACGTCCTCCAGCGTGGCCCGGCGGACGAGGAGGTTCCTGGGCTCCGTGCCGACGGCGCTGGCCGCCCGCAGCAGCCCGCCGATCGTCTCGGGCACGTCGCGCGTGTAGAGGACGGTGGAGCCGTCCTCGGTCTTGTGCCGGACGACGCCCGGCAGGCCGACCATCGTCTCGGTCCCGAGAGCGGCGATCGTGTCGAACTGGACCGCCCGCTCGTGGAACCGGCGGCCGATGAGCTCGTCGGATGTCCCGATGTCGAGGATCCGGCCGTGGTCCATGATCGCGACCCGGTCGCAGAGCTCCTCGGCCTCCTCGAGGTAGTGGGTCGTCAGGAGCACCGCGCGACCCTGGGCCTTGAGATCGCCGATCACCTGCCAAAGGCGCCGGCGGGCCCCGGGATCGAGGCCGGTCGTGGGCTCGTCGAGGAACACGACCTCCGGGTCGTTCACGAGCGCGAGCGCGACCGAGAGCCGCTGGCCCTGGCCGCCCGAGAGCGTCTTGGAGCGCGCCGTCCGCTTCTCCTCGAGGTCGAGCAGCCGCAGCAGCATCTCGACGTCGAGGTGTCGCTTGAAGAAGCTCCCGAAGAGCCGCAGAAGCTCCTCGACCGTCAGCTGCGGGAACAGCGCCGGGGTCTGGAGCTGGACGCCGATGCGCTCCTTGATCTCCCGTGCCCGGTGGCTGACGTCGAGCCCGAGGACGGTCAGCCGGCCGCTGTCCGGCGGATGGAGGCCCTCGAGCATCTCCATCGTCGTGGTCTTGCCGGCGCCGTTCGGGCCGAGCAGCCCGAAGATCTCGCCGGGCGCCACCTGGAACGACACGCCGTCGACCGCGCGCACGTCGCCGTACGACTTGCGGACATCGTGGACATCGATGACGGGGACGCCATCCGGCTGGGGCGGCCGGGCGAGCTCAGGGCTCGCCGCCATGGGCGCCTCCGGGCTTGGTCGCGCCGGTCGAGCCCGCGTCGTTCGAAGCAGCGCCGGTCGCCCGGGCACGGGCCCGTTGGAGGGCATCGCCGAAGGTCGCGCCATCGGCGTCGAAGAGCCGGGCCACCAGCTCCCGGCCGGCCCGGACCGAGACCGGCTTGAGGAGGCTCGTCAGCAGGCCGCCGGCGACCAGGCCGAGGTCCCGCTCCCTGCGCTGCGGCGTCTTCTCAGCGAGGTAGTCGGCGAACTCCCGCTCGAGCGTCCCGCGGACCTTGTCGCCATCCGGCCCCAGCTTGCGGAGGGTCTTCTCGACCTCCGGCGGGAGCATCGACTTCGGCAGGCCGGCGTTCGGTCCGAAGATCGAGCGGCGGATGCCGCGGAGCGCACGACCCGGGCCACCGAGGAGCAGGAACGCCGCGCCGGATGCGGCCCCGGCGATCTTGAGCGGCTCGCGGCGGATACGCGCCGGGATGTCGACCGCGGCGCGGCCGGCCGCCTCGAGCTGGACGGCCTCCTCGGCGAGCCCCTCGCGGGCCGCTAGGACTTCGGCGCGAGCGGCACTCGTGCGCGCACCCACTCGATCGTCTCCTTCGCTTCGTCGATCGACTCGTCCGGCGTGAACTTGGCCTTGAGCGCCTCCGCGTCGACGCCGCGCCGGGCAACGCCGATGCCCGAGAACACCGGCCAGGCGATGAGGCCGACGAGGACGCCGAGCGCCGCGCCGATCTGACCCGGCACGGAGGCGGCGCTGATCAGGCCGGCGAGAACGCCGACCGCCGCGCCACCGACGGCGGCCCCGCCCGATGCATGGCCGTCACGCGCCGAGAGGATGAGCCCGAGGACCGCCCCGACGATCGCCAGGGCGGCGATCGCCACGATGACCGGCCGCCAGCCCGAATCGACGCCCGGCAGCAGCGAGTCACCGAGCGACGTCCAGGCCTGATGGGCGAGGTCGTACTCGAGGACGATCGCGACGACCAGGCCCAGGACGGTGGCAAGGCCGAGATCCCGGCCCAGCCGCCCACCGGGCACGTCCACGGCGGCCAGTGCCGCCATGACGGCGAGGTCGATCAGGAGGAGGCTGCCCAGGAGCACGCCCCAGCCCATCGACCCGAAGAGCCAGTCGCCCAGGAACAGCAACCCGCCGATGAACACGACCAGGAGGGTCGCGAAGAGGAGCGCGAGGGCCCCGATCGCGAGGCCGATGACCCGTTTGACGGCATCGACGATCTCGCCAAGCTCGGCCTTCGCGAGGTCGATGTGGGCGCGCAGCAGCCGCTTGGCCGCCTCGATCGTGGTCCCGAGCTGCTCGAGCAGGCCGGGCGGTTGCTGGTCCATCGGAGGGCCCATGCTACCAGCGCGGGTGACGACGCCAAGTTCCGAACGGCCCGGTAGGCTCCGCAGGTGCGCCTCATCCACACCGCCGAGGTCCTGTCGGTGGGTTCGGAGCTGACGACCGGCGAGACCCGGGACACGAACGCCGGTGACCTCGCTCGAGCGCTGACCGAGGCCGGCGTCGTCGTGGCGAGGATGTCGTCCCTCCCGGACGATGAGCCCGCTCTCCGGGCGGCGATCGAGGCGGCGCTCGGCCGCGCGGACCTCGTCGTGCTCACGGGTGGCCTGGGGCCGACGCCGGACGACCTGACCCGCGAGGCCGTCGCGGCGGCGGCCGGCGAGGAGCCGGTCGTCGACCGCGCGCTGGAGGGGTGGCTGCGCCGCCTCTTCGAGCGCCGCGGGGTGCCGTTCCCGGAGGCGAACCTGAAGCAGGCCTGGCTCATCCCGTCAGCCAGGTCGATCCCCAATGACCGCGGCACCGCCCCGGGCTGGTGGGTCGACCGGCCCGACGGCCGGGTCGTGGTGGCCCTGCCGGGTCCGCCACGGGAGATGCAGCCGATGTGGACGGGCTGGGTCCTGCCCCGCCTCGCCGAGCGGGGCCTCGGCCGGTCGGCGGTGACCGTGACGCTCCGGACCACGGGCATCGGCGAGTCGCTCATCGCCGATCGGCTTGGCGGGCTGCTCGCACGCGATGCCGAGCCGCTCGTCGCGACGTACGCCCGGGCCGAGGCGGTGGACGTCCGGATCTCGGCCCACGAGCGGCCGGGCTGGGACGGGCGTGCCGCGGTCGAGGCGACGACGGCGCAGGTGGAGGGGCTGCTCGCGGGCCACGTCTGGGCGCGCGGCACGACCTCCTGGGCGGAGGCGGTTGCCGAGGCCCTCGACCGGCGGGCCTGGCGGCTGTCGATCGTGGAGGTCGCGACGCGCGGCTCGGTCACGGCGCTCCTGGGCGAGGGCCTGGCCGACCGGATCGCGTTCGCCGAGACGCTGCCCGATCGCCCGCCGGCCCACGACGGTCACGAAGCCGACCCGGCGCACCTCGCCCGGCGGGTGCTCGCCGCGGGTGGCGGTGACGTCGGGCTCGCGGTGGAGGTCCGGCCTCGTGGCGGCGACATGGCCGTCAGCGTCGCGGTCGTCGATCCGGGCGGCGAGCACCGCGAGCGGCGCCTCGTCTTCCTCGGCGGCGACATGGGCCGGGGCCGCGCCGCGATCACGGCCGCGGCCGTCCTGCTCGCGCGGATCCGCGCGTGAGGCCCGGGCGAGAGCTTGCGGCAGCCGCTACCGTGTCACCGGCCCGCGGCCGCCAGCCGTGCTCCAGGGAGGATCGATGCGCCTGACCGTCCTCGGGACCGGCACCGCCCGGCCGGTGTCCGACACGCCGGCCTCCGGCATCCTGGTCCAGACCGCGACGACGAACGTCCTCTTCGACATCGGCAGCGGCGTCGCGTCGAAGCTGGAGGGCGTCCTCGAGGCGACGCAGCTCAGCGGCCTCGTCGTCGGCCACTACCACGCCGACCACTGGGTCGACATCGCGCCACTTCGCTACCGCTTCCCATGGGGCGAGCCGCCGGCCACGCCGCTGCCGGTGTACCTGCCGCCCGCCCGCGCCCGGGACCAGGTGGATCGCCTCGCCCTGGCGATCGGCGAGCGGGAGGGCTTCTTCGACATCGCCTTCGCGATCACCCCGTACCAGTCCGGCGTGCCGTTCCGGATCGGCGACCTGACGATCACGCCCCATCCCGTCGGTCACTACATCCCCGCCTGGACGATGGACATCCGGGCCGACGACGGCACCCGCGTCGTCTACGGCGGCGACATGGGGCCATCGGACATGGTCGTGGACCTGGCCCGCGGCGCGGACCTGCTGATCCTCGAGGCAACCCTCGAGTCGGCCCTCATCGACGACGCCCGGCGCGGCCACCTGTCCGCCGAGGAGGCGATCGACCACGTCAGCCGCGCCGGCGTGCCCCGCGCGCTCCTGGTCCACTACGCCTCGGAGCGGCGGAAGCAGATCGCGGCCCTGTGCGCGGCCTCCGGGCTGCCGGTCGAGCCGGCGGTGTCGCTGCTGTCGATCGAGGTCGGCGCCGCGACGGGCGCCGCGGATCAGGAGACGGTCAGGACCGGCTGACCCGCGCCCTGGGCGGCGCGGACGCTCATGCGCGCGGCGATCGTCCGGGCGATGGTCGTGAAGGCCTGGGCGGCCGGCCCCGGCTCGCGCTGGGCGACGGCCGGCACGCCGACGTCGCCGCCCTGTCGGACGGTGATGTCCAGCGGGATCCCGCCGAGGAGCTCGAGGTCGTGCTCGCGGGCGAACCGCTCGCCGCCGCCCCGCCCGAACAGCTCGATCATCTCGCCACAGTGCGGGCAGGCCAGCGCGGTCATGTTCTCGACGAGCCCGAGCACCGGCACGGACAGTCGCTTGAACATCGCGAGCGCCTTCTCGACGTCGAGGAGCGAGACCTCCTGCGGCGTGGTGACGAGGACCGCGCCGGAGATCGGCACGGCCTGGGCGAGCGTCAGCTGGGCGTCGGAGGTGCCCGGCGGCAGGTCCACCACGAGGTAGTCGAGGTCGCCCCAGTCGACGTCGCGCAGGAACTGGGTGATGGCGCCGCCCACGAGCGGCCCGCGCCAGATGATCGGCTGGCCGGCCGGGACGAAGAACTGGATCGAGATCGCCTTGACGCCGTGGCGGGTCATCGGCGCGATCTTGTTGTCGCCGCTCTTCCCGGGCTGGCCCTCGAGGCCGAGCATCAGGGGGATGTTCGGGCCGGTGATGTCCGCATCGAGGAGCCCGACCTTCGCCCCGTCGCGCGCGAGGGCGACGGCGAGGTTGACCGAGACCGTGCTCTTGCCCACGCCGCCCTTGCCCGACGCGACCGCGATGACGTTCTTGACGTTCGGCAGGAGCTGCTCCGCGGTGCGAGGGGTGGCGCGCCGCACGGATGCGCCCCAGGTGAGCTCGATCGACTCGACGCCGATCGGATCGAGGGCCTTGTGGACGCGGGACTCGATCTCGTCCTTCAGGGGGCAGGCCGGGGTCGTCAGCTCGATCTGGAAGGCGACGGTCGCCCCGTCGATGCGCAGGTCGCGGATCATGTTCCGGGTGACCAGGTCACCGCCGAGCTCGGGCTCCTGGACGTGGCTCAGGGCCTCGAGGACGGCGCTCTCGGTGACGGGCATGCTCGACGGTCCCTCATGATCTGGCGGGTTGCGACGCGGACGTTCTGGCGGTCGACGCGTCGATATCGTACGGCGAACGGGCCTCGAGGCCCCGGCGCAGGCCAGAGCCCGACCGGGACCGTCCCGGTGGCGCGGACGATCAGGCGCAAATCGTGCATGTCACGCGCGATTCATGCGAATCTCGCATTTCGTCGCCGCGAAACCCGCCGCTTTCCGTCGTTTGACACTCGGAGCGTGGAGTCCCTATCCTCGGCCCCTCGGAGCGACGTCCCGTGGGCACCTGGCCCCGGAGCCATCGCTCGCGCCGGAGGATCGTCGTCGCGTGGCCGACGTCGCCGTCCGCCTCACCCAGCTGACCAAGCGCTTCGGCGGTGACGCCACCGGTCGGCGGGTCGCCAAGTTCGTCGACGGCGCCACGCCCGGCGACAGCATCCTCGCGGTCGATCACATCGACCTCGAGGTCCGCGACCGGGAGTTCTTCAGCCTCCTCGGGCCGTCCGGCTGCGGCAAGACCACGACGCTCCGGATGATCGGCGGCTTCGAGCAGCCCACGTCCGGCAGGATCGAGCTCGCCGGCGAGGACGTCACCTGGCTGCCGCCCTACCAGCGCAACGTCAACACGGTCTTCCAAAACTACGCCCTGTTCCCCCACCTCACCGTCTTCGAGAACGTGGCGTTCGGGCTCCGGCGCCGGAAGGTCGCGGACGGCGAGGTCCGGACGCGGGTCACGGAGATGCTGGCGCTCGTGGAGCTGCCCGGCTACGAGCGGCGCAAGCCCGGCCAGCTGTCCGGCGGGCAGGCCCAGCGGGTCGCGCTCGCGCGGGCGCTCGTGAACAAGCCCGCGGTGCTGCTCCTCGACGAGCCGCTGGGCGCCCTCGACCTCAAGCTCCGCAAGCAGATGCAGGTCGAGCTGAAGCGGATCCAGCAGGAGGTCGGGATCACGTTCATCTACGTGACCCACGACCAGGAGGAGGCGATGACGATGTCGGATCGCATCGCCGTCATGAGCCGTGGGCGATACGAGCAGCTCGGCGACCCCGAGGTGCTGTACGAGCATCCGAAGACGCGCTTCGTCGCCGGCTTCCTGGGGGTCTCCAACCTCCTCCCGGCGACCCGTGCCGGCAGTGTCAATGGCTATGCCGGCTTCCGGCTCGGCTCGGGGACCGCCGTCCGCGTCCCGCTGACCCTCCTCGAGGGCCGGGCCGCGGGCTACGCGGTCGGCGTCCGACCGGAGAAGATCCGCCTCTTCGAGCCGAAGGATGAGGTCCCGGCGGGCCTGAACCAGGCGCCCGGCGTCATCTCGGATGCGTCATATCTCGGTGTCAGCACCCAGTACATCGTGACGCTGGCCGACGGCCACCGCGTCACCGTCTACGAGCAGAACGTCCAGCGGGCCACGAAGGCCGAGCTGTGGGCGAGCGGCGAGCAGGTCGTCCTGGCCTGGGCGCCGGAGCACTGCTTCGTCGTGGAGGACGGCGGCGCGACCGACACGGCGTCGATCGAAACCCCGTCCCCCGAGCCCGTCGTCGCGTAGCAGCCGAGAAGGAGATCCTCGATGCCCGAGCCGCTCCTGAGCCGCCCCGTCACCCGCCGCGCGGTCCTCGTCGGTGGATCCCTCGCCGGCTTCGCCGCGTTCCTCGCCGCGTGCGGTACCTCGGGCACCTCGAACACGCCCAGCGAGCCCGCCGCGTCGTCCGGACCGACCCCGACCGCCGCACCGCCCACCCCCAAGCCCACCCCGTCGGCCGAGCTGAACTTCGCGAACTGGCCGCTCTACATCGACACCGACGACAACGACCCGACCAAGCACAAGACCCTCGAGGACTTCAAGGCCGAGTACGGCACGACGGTGAAGTACAGCGAGGTCATCAACGACAACGACGAGTTCTTCGGGACCATCAAGGCCCCGCTGCAGGCCGGCCAGGACACCGGCTGGGACCTCATCGTCCTCACGGACTGGATGGCAGGCCGGCTCGTCCGGCTGCAGTGGCTGGAGAAGTTCGACCTCGGCAACGTCCCGAACTACGTGAACAACCTGCAGGACGGCTTCAAGGCGCCGGACTGGGATCCGACCAACGAGTACCACGCCCCATGGCAGGCGGGCATGACCGGCCTCGGCTATGACTCTGCCGTCACGGGCGAGCTGACGAGCGTCAATGCCTTCTGGGATGCCAAGTGGAAGGGCAAGATGACGTACCTGACCGAGATGCGGGACACGGTCGGGTTCGCCCTCATCAAGCTCGGCTACAGCCGCCAGACCTTCACCCTGGACCAGTTCGACCAGGCGATCGCCGAGCTCCGGAAGGCGGTCGACGCCAAGCTCGTCCGGGCGTTCACCGGCAACGAGTACGCGGAGAGCCTCGTCTCCGGCGACGTCGTCCTCGCGATGGCGTGGTCCGGCGACATCATCCAGAAGCAGGCCGACAAGGAGACCCTCGTCTTCCGGATTCCGGACGAGGGCGGCAACCTCTGGTACGACAACATGCTCATCCCCAAGGGGGCTGCCCACAAGTACACCGCCGAGCTGATGATCGACTTCGTCTACCGGCCGGTGATCGCTGCGCAGATCGAGGCCTGGGTCAACTACATCTGCCCGGTGAAGGGCGCCAAGGAGGAGCTCGCCAAGACCGCCCCGGACCTCGCGAACAGCGAGCTCATCTTCCCGAGCGCCGCCACGTACGCGAAGGTCACCGGCTTCCGGAGCACCACCGAGGCGGAGGAGACGCACATGAACGACGCCTTCGCGGCGCTGATCGGCGCCTGATCGGCCTGATCGGCGCCTGATCGACCAGCTCCTGCACCGGGGCGCGGCCGCCAGTGACCATCTTTCGCCACCGGCCTGGCCTCGTCCCGCTGCTGCTTCTGGTGCCGGGCATCGCCTGGCTGGCGGTGTTCTATGTCTATCCGGCCTTCCAGATGTTCCTCAGCTCGTTCTGGTCGGGCTCCCTGGAGCGCGGCTTCAGCTTCTCGCTGGCCAACTGGACGACGTACGGCGCCGCCCTCGATCGCTACAAGGAGCAGTTCCTCCGCTCGATCCTGTACGCCACCGCCGCGACGATCCTGACGTTCCTCGTCTCGTACCCGCTCGCGTGGACGATCGCGTTCAAGGCCGGCCGCTGGAAGAACGTCCTGGTGTTCCTCGTCATCGCGCCGTTCTTCACGAGCTTCCTGCTGCGCACGGTCAGCTGGAAGATCCTGCTTGGCGATGACGGGATCGCCCTCGGGCCGCTGAAGCAGCTCGGGCTGCTGCCGGACGAGTTCCGGGTCCTGGCCACCCCGATCGCGGTGGTCTTCGGCATCACCTACAACTTCCTGCCGTTCATGACCCTGCCGATCTACGTCTCCCTGGAGAAGATTGACGTCCGCCTCGTCGAGGCGGCCCGCGACCTGTACGCCGGCCCGTGGCGCCGGTCGGGCGCCATCTTCGGCGGCGTCCTCGGCGGCATCGTGGCGGCGGTCCTGGCCTGGATCTTCGAGCTGCCCGTCGTGCCGCTCGCCGCCGTCGGGGCGCTCGCCGGGGCGATGATCGCCGGCCTCCTCATCTCGGAGGCCTTCGTCCGCGTGACGCTGCCCCTGTCCATGCCCGGCGTCTTCGCGGGCTCCCTGCTGGTGGTGATTCCGGCGATCGGCGACTACGTGAACGCGACGCTGCTCGGCACGACGAGCACGACGATGATCGGCAACGTCATCCAGTCGCGATACCTCGTGAGCAACGACTATCCGACCGCCGCGGCCCTCAGCTTCATCATGATGGCCGGCATCCTGCTCGCGGTCGCCGCGTATGCCCGCGCGCTCGGCACGGAGAACCTGACCGCGGGACGAGGCCTGTGACCGCCACGACCGCGCCGATCACGCTCGCCGGCCCGCCCCGTTCCGTGGCCCGACGCGGCGCGCGATGGATCGCCGGCAACCTGCCGTGGGTCTACGTCGGCCTGGTGATCCTGTATCTCGTCGTGCCGATCGCGGTCATCGCCCTGTTCTCGTTCAACGACCCCGTGTCGAAGAGCAACCTGGTATGGCACGGTTTCACGTTGAAGTACTGGCTCAACCCGCTCGGCGTGCCGGGCCTCGGCGACGCGCTCGCGACGAGCCTCCGGATCGCCTTCGCCTCGACCGCGGTCGCCACGGTCCTCGGGACGCTCATCGCCCTGGCCCTCGTCCGGTATGACTTCCGAGGCAAGGGCCTCGCGAACCTCCTGATCTTCCTGCCGATGGCGACGCCGGAGATCGTCCTGGGTGCCTCGCTCCTGACGCTGTTCGTCCAGGTCGGCCAGCCGCGGAGCGAGCTGACGATCCTGATCGCCCACATCATGTTCAACATCAGCTACGTCGTCGTGACGGTTCGGGCCCGGCTCGCGGGCTTCGACCGGAACCTCGAGGAGGCCGCGATGGACCTCGGGGCGAATCCCTGGACGACCTTCTGGCGGGTCACCTTCCCGCTCATCCTGCCGGGGATCGTCGCGGCGGCCCTGCTGGCGTTCAGCCTGTCGATCGACGACTTCGTCATCACCAACTTCACCGCCGGACCGACGGTCACGTTCCCGATGTTCATCTGGGGCGCGGCACGGGTCGGCGTCCCGGTCCAGGTGAACGTGATCGGCACGATCATCTTCGTTGCCGCGGTCGGGCTCGTGGCGATCTCGACCCTGGCCCAGCGGCGGCGGTCCGCCTGACCTAGGCGCGGGGCGTCGGGAAGCGGCTCGGATAGGTCCGCTCGAAGCCGCTGACGACGCCATAGGCGTAGCGGTTGAGGATCGCGAAGAGCGCGAGGAACGCCGCGCCACCCACGGCGAAGGCTCCGCTGCCGTCAGCCCCGAAGAAGATCGCGACGACCCCGCCCAGCGCCGCGCCGAGCAGGGCGTCGATGGTCATGATCATCCCGCCCGCGGTTGTGAGGCCGTGGATGAAGGCAGCCAGCCCCGTTCGGATCCTGGCATCGCCGTAGGTCTCCAGCACGCCGGCCGAGTCGTCGTGGATCCCCGCGCTGAGGAATGGCGCGACCGCCGGGGCGATCCGGACGTAGGCGTTGCGGATGCGGTTCATCCCGGCGATCGATCGCAGATCGTCGACCGAGGCGTCGAGCATCCGGCCGAGCGTGGCCAGGCCGATCGCGATGTCGACGAACAGGAGGAGCGCCGCCAGGACCAGGAACTGCCGGTCGAAGGACATCGCGTTGGCCACGAAGGCGAGGGCGACGAGCGACGCGGACAGGAACGTCAGGAACATCCCGGCCCGCGCGAACGCCTCGTTGTAGACGAGCGATCGCGCCGAGAGCAGGCTCCAGTGCTCCGTGCTGAGGATCTGGAGCAGCCGCGGATCGTCGAGGCTCGCCGACCCATCGGGGCTCGAGCCGCCGGGGTCCGAGCCCGCGCCACCGGGTGGTGGCAGGTGCTCCGCGCCGGCTGGCGCCGTCAGTCGCTCGTCCATCACGCCCCTCCGGTCCGGCCGGTCAACCGTTCCCGGATCGTCTCATGGAGCCGGCCGTTCGTCGCCATGAACGTCCCGCCCTCGAACGATCGCCGGCCGTCGAAGTCGGTGGCCCGCCCGCCGGCCTCCTCGACGAGGACCATCGGGGCGGCCGCGTCCCACGGCCACAGGCCGACCTCGACCATCGCCTCCGCCGCGCCCTCGGCGAGGAGCGTGTAGCCCCAGAAGTCGCCGAAGCCGCGCTCCCGCCAGGCGTCGCCCAGGAGCGCCCGGAAGCCCGGTGCCCGACCCGAGGCCTCGATGTCCGTGGCGCTGGCGTACAGGACCTGGGCGTCCGCGACGTCGCCGACGCGGGAGACCTCGATCCGCCGCGGGCCGGTCGCCTCGCCCGGTCGCGTCGTCTCGCCTGGGCGGCCGACGGCCCATGCTCCCCCGCCCCGCCAGGCATACCAGCGCTGGCCGAGCGCGGGCGCGGAGATGACGCTCGCCTGGAGCTCGCCATCGCGCTCGACCGCGAGCAGGGTGCCGAACAGCGGCACGCCGCGGAGGAAGTTGTGGGTCCCGTCGATGGGGTCGACGTACCACCGAACGCCGTTCGAGGCCTCCTCGACGCCGTACTCCTCGCCGACGACCCCTTGACCCGGGAACGTATCCGTGATGCGCTCGCGAACGAGCCGCTCGATGGCCTTGTCCGCGACGGTGACGAACGATCGATCGGGCTTCCGTTCGAGCTTGAGGTCGCGCCGGAAATGGCGAAGCGCGATGGCGTCGGCCGCGTCGCACCAGCCGAGCGCTGCGTCGACCCAGCCGCGCAGCTCCGCGTCGCTGCCGCGGCGGAGGGACGCGCTCCAGGCGGATCCGTACGGGGCATCCCCGTCCGGGGCCGATGCCTGCGGGCCGGATCCCGGCTCGGCGGTCACGAGCGGATCCTGGACCCCTCGGGGTCCCACAGCGGCTCGCGAGCGACCTCGCAGCCGATCCAGTCCCCGAAGACCTCGATCTCGGCGCGGCTGCCGACCGCCGCCCGATCCGGCGGCAGGTAGGCGTAGGCGATGGATCGCTCGACGGCGAAGCCATAGCCGCCGCTCGTGACCCGGCCGACGATCCGGCCGTCGACCCGGACCGGCTCGTTGCCGAGGGCGACCGCCCGCGGGTCGTCGAGGACGAGGCAGCACAGCCGCTTCCGAAGCCCCGCCGCCTTCGCCGCCACGAGCGCCTCCCGACCGATGAACCCGCCGGGCTTCGCGAGCGAGACGGCGAAGCCGAGACCGGCCTCGTACGGGGTCTCCTCGGGCGTGATGTCGCTCGACCAGACCCGGTAGCCCTTCTCGAGCCGCAGGGCGTCGATCGCCCGATAGCCGCCCGCGACGAGGCCGTGGGCCCGGCCCGCGTCCCACAGCCGCCGCCACAGGGCCCGGCCGAACTCGGCCGGCGGGTAGAGCTCCCAGCCGAGCTCGCCGACGTACGTGACCCGGAGGGCCAGCACCGGTGCCTCGCCGATCGTGATCTCGCGCGCCGTCATGTACGGGAAGGCCTCGTTCGAGAGGTCGTCCGTCGTCAGGGGCTGGAGGATGGCGCGCGCTCGCGGGCCCCACAACCCGAAGCAGGCCCACGCCGAGGTGACGTCGCGGACGCGGACCGAGCCGTCATCCGGCTGGTGGCGCCGGATCCAGCCGAGGTCGTGGTTCCCGAACGCGGTCCCGGTGACGACGAGGAACCGATCTTCCGCGAGGCGGGTGACCGTGAAGTCGCACTCGATGCCGCCGCGGCGGTTGAGCATCTGGGTATAGACGATCGTCCCGGCCGGCCGGTCCACGTCGTTGTCGCACAGGCCCTGGACGAAGGCCGCCGCGCCCCGGCCGTCGATCTCGATCTTGGCGAAGCTCGACTCGTCGAAGAGCGCCGCGGCCTGCCGCGTGGCGAGGGCCTCTGCCCCGATGGCCGGCGACCAGTGCTGGCCGGCCCAGCCCCGTGGCCGGAGGGCTTCGAGCTCGTCGCGGGTCGAGACGCCGGCGCCGGCCTCGTTCGGTGCGAACCAGTTCGGGCGCTCCCACATCGACTTCTCGCCGAAGACGGCGCCCAGCGCCTGCACCTCCTCGTAGGCCGGCGAGAGGCGCAGCGGTCGGCCCGCCAGGCGCTCCTCGTTCGGGTAGTGGATGTCGTAGTAGGTCGCGTAGTTCTCGTAGGTCCGGGCAAGCGTCAGCGCCCGGCTCCGGTACTGCCCGCCGAACCGCCGGATGTCCATCTTCCACAGGTCCAGCTCCGGCTCGCCCTCGACGATCCAGTGGGCGACCTGTCGCCCGATCCCGCCCGCGCCGGCGATGCCATGGGCGCAGAAGCCGGCGGCCACGAAGAACCCCCGGACCTCGCTCTCGCCGAGGATGAACTCGTTGTCCGGGGTGAACGCCTCGGGGCCGTTGATCATCTTGGTGATGCCGGCCTCGGCGATCGCCGGAACGCGCTGGATCGCGCCCTCCATGATCGCCTCGAAGCGCGGCCAGTCGGGATCCAGGAGGCGGTGGTTGAAGTCCGCCGGGATGCCGTCGAGCGACCACGGGGCGGGATTCCGCTCGTAGCCGCCCATGCACAGCCCGCCGACCTCCTCCCGGAAGTAGCACAGGTGATCGGGGTCGCGCATCGTCGGCAGGCCCGGGGTGACGCCCTCGACCGCGTGCGTGAACAGGTACTGGTGGGCCATCGGGATGATCGGGACGTTGACCCCGGCCAGCCGCGCGATCTCCGGGGCGTACATCCCGCCCGCATCGACGACGACGTCCGCCTCGATCGTCGAGCGCTCGCCTCGATGCTCGACCTCGACGCCGGTCACGCGGCCGCGCTCCACCCCGATCCCGACGACGCGGGTGTGCTGGCGGATCATCGCCCCGCGCGAGCGGGCGCCGGCGGCAAGCGCCTGGGCGAGCCCGGATGGGTCGAGCCAGCCATCGGTCGGCAGCCACACCGCCCCGAGGACGCCGTCGATCGACATGAGCGGGAACCGCTCCCGGGCGTCCCGCGCCGAGACGAGCTCGAGCGGCAGGCCGAACGTCTTCGCCCAGCCGGCCTGATGGCGAAGCTCCTCGAGCCGTTCCGGGGTCGCGGCCAGCCGCAGCGAGCCGACCTCGTGCCACGCGACGTCGACGCCGGTCTCCGCGGTCAGGCGGCGATAGAGGTCGGCCCCGTCCATCATCATCCGGGTCAGGGTCACGCTCGATCGGAGCTGGCCCACGAGGCCCGCCGAGTGGAACGTCGAGCCGGATGTCAGCTCCGCGCGGTCGACGAGGACGACGTCACGCCAGCCCAGCTCGGTCAGGTGATAGGCGATCGAGGTCCCGCCGACCCCGCCGCCGATGACGACCGCCCGAGCCCGCTCGCCCACCTCGCCAGCGTACCGGCTCAGCCGCCGCTCGCGACGCGCAGGTCGCGCTCGAACGATGGCCCGGAGGCCTCGCCGATCAGCCGGTCGAAGTGCTCCGCGGCGTAGGCCCGGAAGTCGACGTCGAGCGTGCTGATGCCCTGCTGGAGGACGCCCCACATCGCCTCGCGGAAGTCGGAGATGAGACGCATCAGCCGCAGGCGGGCCGCGCGATCGGGCCGGATCTCGCCCCCGTGCTCCGATGCGTCGTACGCGGCGAGGAGCGCCGCTTCCCCGTCGGCATCCAGCTCGTGGTTGACGCTGAAGTTGCCGAGATCGAAGAACGGGTCGCCCATGCCGGCGTATTCCCAGTCCACGATTCGGACGCGCGTCCCATCGTCGATGAAGTTGGCGTTGAGCAGGTCGTTGTGGCACGGCCGGAGCTCGAGCGGCGCGGTCAGACAGGCCAGCTCGATCCGGCGGGCGATCGCCATGGCCAGCTCGTACGCCGCCGGGATCGTCACGCCGCGTTCCGCCGCCAGGGCCCGGTAGGCCTCGACGATCCGGTATGGGACGAACAGGCCCGGGATGGCCGGCCCGTCGTGGACCCGCCGCAGGGCCGCGGCGACGAGGGCCAGCCGGTCCGGCCGGCGCATCTCCTCGACCGGGATGGGGCCGCCCTCGATGAACCGGGTGACGAGGTAGCCCTCCGGTCGGACGAACGCCACGACCTCCGGGCCCACGCCGACGCCGGCCGCGGCGACGGTTGCCGCGAGCTCGACCTCGCGGCTGATGCCGAGCAGGTGGGTGTCGTTGCCGGCCAGCCGCAGGACGTAGCGATCCGCGCGGCCGGGGATCTCCACGAGGAAGTTGCGGTTGGTGATCCCGCCGGAGATCGGGCTGAACGTCAGCTCGCCGGCGGCGAGCTCCGGCACGCGCCGAAGGACCGAGGCGAGCTGCTCGCGCAGCTCGCCTCGGAGGTGCTCACCAGGTTCCTGGTTCGAGGTCGTCAGGCGATCACCGCCTCACCCGTGGCGAGGTCCGGCGCCACGGCATCCTGATGGCCGCGCTGGGCAACCAGGTAGTAGACCGCGCCGATGACGATGACGACGCCGACGAGCGTCTCGAACACCGGCAAGGCCGGCAGGCCCGACAGGACGTTGGCCGTGCCGTCGGCGTTCTTGCCGAGGCTCAGGAACGTGTTGATGAACGGGTTCGACCAGGTGTTCCGGAGGTCGTTTCCGAAGTCCCCGAACATCGGATCCGTCCAGAGCCCGATGTTCACGATCATGGCCCCGCCCCACAGCAGGGCGATGACGTTGATGATCGTGCCCCAGCTGCCGAGCTTGAACCACGCGCCCTTGTGGGGCCAGCCCCGGCGGCGGGCCATCATCACCCCGAGGTTACAGAGGAAGTAGCTGAGATAGATCATCCCGGTCGCCGCGATCGCCAGGTAGATGGACGCGGTCGCGCCCATGAAGACGAGCGGGATGGCGCCGAGGATGCCCACCGCGACGGCCGCGTTGGCAGGCGTCCGGAAGGTCGGATTCACGTGGCCCCACCAGGCCCCCAGCGGCAGACGCCGGTCGCGGCCCATGGAGAACATCAGTCGGGTCGTCGCGCCCTGGATCGCCAGGGTGCAGACGTAGACGGCGATCAGGATCATCACGAGGTACAGGTCGCCCAGGGTGAACGTCCCGAACAGCACCGTCGTCAGGTTGGCCTTGATCGTATCGGCGATCGGGAACCCGAAGGCCTGGCCGGTCGCGACGGCGGCGCCGACGTCCTGGAACGACAGCGTGACCGCCAGCAGGAAGATCGCGCCGACGATGCCCGACAGCCAGATCGCCGAGAGGACGCCGCGGGGCGCCTGGCGGCTGGCATCGAGCGTCTCCTCGCCGAACGTGCCGGCCGTGTCGAAGCCGTAGACGACGAACAGGGCCATGAACGCGCCGACGAGGAACACGGGGAAGTAGTTACCGTTCGCGAGCCCGCTCGTATAGGACGTGTCGAACAGGATCGCCGGTGACTGGTGGTTGGCGAAGAACAGCAGGATGAGGGCGAAGAACAGCATGCCGACGATCTCGGCGCCGACGCCAAGGTTGTTGATCATGGCGAGGAGCCGCACGCCGATCGAGTTGATCAACGTGGTCGTGACCAGCGCCACCAGCCCGACGAACTGCCACATGTCCAGGGCCGGGATGGGCGATGGGCTTGCGAGGTCGAAGCCCATGATCGTCGAGAGGACGAGCGGTACGGTCGCCGCCACGGCCGTGACCGTCACGACCCCGGCCCAGAAATAGATCCAGCCGGTGAACCAACCGAGGGTTCGGTTGGAGAGGCGCTTCGACCACTGGTAGATCGAGCCCGCGACCGGGAAGTGGCTCGACAGCTCCGCGAAGTTCAGGGCAACGAAGGTCTGACCGAGGATGACCAGCGGCCAGGCCCAGAAGATCGCCGGGCCGCCCACGCCGAATGCGGCAGCCTGGTTCGTGAAGGTCCCGGTCGAGACCGAGATGTAGCTGAACGCCACGGCGAAGTTCGAGAGGAAGCCCAGCGTCCTCCGAAGCTCCGGCTTGATGCCGAGGGATCGCAGGTGCGCGTCATCGCGCGCGGCGACCTCGGCATGGGATTCCATTGGACCCGACACGGCTTCCTCCCTCTACCGCCACGAGCCGGAGCTCGGCCCGCGAGACAGACCTCTTCGGGAACCGGGGACGCGATGGGTCCGCACGCGCTCGAGGCGCGGGCGTCACGCGGGAGGATAACGCCGACGAACGCGCCTGAGGCGACGAAATCCGCAGGTCCCGCTGGCGGACGAGGGCGAGATTCGCATGATCAGCGAGGGGCGACTGCTGGCCCCCTCGTGGCTGCCTTGGTGGCCGCCGGCGCCGGCCGGTCGAACGATACCGGGCGGACGTAGCGATCGACCATCTCTCGGCTGCCCGTGACCTTCAGCTCGCGGAAGAGGAACTCGATCTTTGCCGCCTGTCGGGCGAGGATCTCGTCCTTCGCGGGCAGGTCCCAGAGCTGGCGCTTGAACGGTCCGATCGCCTTCTTGCGGGTCGTGTAGACGAACTGCTGGTCGGTCTGGTCGGGCTTGCGCTCGTCGATGGCGTTGGCGAAGCACCACGCCTCGATCTCGTGGTGGAGCTCCTTGGGGAACGCGGGGTCCTCGTAGAGCGCGTTCTGGAAGCCGGTCGCGAGGTGGATCTCGGCGGTCTCGACCTCGGGGAAGCGATGGAACAGCTCGTCGGGCAGGGTCGAGGCCCCGTGCTGGACGGTGCCGGCGAGGCCGTACTCCCGGCGTGCCACCGCGCCGAGCCGCTCGTGGACGCCGAAGTCGAGGGCGACCTGGGCCATCGACCCGTCCGGCAGGACGACGCCGCCGTGAGACGTGCCGGTCTGGACGCTGACCTTGCTGATCCCGAGCGCCCCGCTGACACGTTCATCCAGCTCGCGCCGGAAGCCGTCCAGGAAGGCCCGCAGCTCGGCCTCGTTCGAGTTCTCCTTGCCGACCTCCCCGATCTCGCCGCCGACGCTGACGGTCACGCCGTCCGGCTCGAGGCTGCGGATGAGCGCCGTCAGCTCGGCGGTCCGCTCGTAGTTGGCCCGCTGCTCCTCGTCGACGTTCGGCTTCGAGAGGTCGACGAGGGTCGAGGCGTCGATGTCGATGTTCCGGTAGCCCGCCTCGATCGCGAGGCGACAGGCCCGCCGGATCTCCTCGGTCATCGACTCCGGGTCGGCGCCGTACTTCCTGGCATTGAACTGGTAGTGGTCGCCCTGGAGGAAGACGGGGCCGCGCCAGCCCGCTGCCACCGCGCCCGCGAGGCAGCTCGTGGCGTAGTCGATCGGGCGCTGGAACGTGTAGGTCTGCTCGCTCCGGGCGAGCTCGAGGATGACGGCACCCGTGTCGGTCGCCGTCGCGACCTCGAAGATCGTGCGGGCCATGTCGAAGGTCTGGGCCCGGATGTTGATCGCGGGCACGGTGAAGCCGTGGATGTCGCCGCGAGCCCGGGCCATGTACAGGTCCTGGATGCTCGCCGACCGCGCGCCGAGGACCTGGGCGACCTGCCAGACGAGCCATTGGGCCGCCTCGGCGGTGGCCGCGTCCTGGGTGAAGGCGGCCGTCCAGGCCAGATCACGGATTCCCGTGTCCCGGAGGCCTGGCTCGTCGTCGACGACGACCCGTCCGCCTTCGAGGTGGAGCCTGCCGGCGAGGGCGTCGAGGAGCTCGGCGACGGTGGAGGCGACGGCTGGCATGAATCCTCCGCGGAGGGACGCGCTGGCTGCGTGGTCACCCATCGTAGCCCGGTTCGGAGCTGCCCTCGGGCGCGCGAGCTGCGTCAGTCGGCGCGGGCACCGTGGCCATGGCCGTAGCCGACCTGGTAGCCGGCGATGAGCCGGCGCACCTCGGCGAGCTCGGTCAGCTTGGCCGTCGCCAGGCCGGCGAGATCGTCACGCCGGTGATGGAGGTCGGCTTCGAGGTCGCCCGCCTTCCGGCCCAGGCGGGCCGCGATCTCGGGCAGGACGCCCCAGGCGAAATGCTCGTAGCGGCCGAGGCGAGCGTCCCAGGTCGCGAGCACCGCCGGCGGCAGGAGCTGGGCGTGGCCGTGGGCGTCACGGGCGAGCGGCCGGACGTAGTGTGCGGCGATCACCCGGAGCCGGCCGGCCGGCCGGCCCTCCGGCGCGCCGAGGACGAGCACGCAGCCGAGGAACGACAGCTCCTGCTCGCTCAGCTGGATCGGCGGCTGCGCGAGGCCGTTGCGGAGATCCTCGAGGGAGCCGGCGACGACCACGGCCCCCGGGCGATGGCCGTGCACGAGCGCCCACGCGAGCGGCCGGTCGAGGCCCGCCGCGAGGCCGCCTGCCTCCGCCGGATCGGGGCGAACGGACGCGAGGATGCCCCTGGCGAGCTCGAGGCCGGCGCCCTCGCGCCCGGGCGGGACGGCGACGACGAGCGGGATCCCGCCCTCGACCAGGAGCCAGGCCAGGGCGGCCAGCTCCGCGTCGAAGGCGACCCCGATGAGCCCGACGATCGACGGAGCCGATCGCGATCCAGCGATGGGGGTGGAGGGCTCGGGCGGCATCACCGCCCGAGCCTAGCCGAGGTTGCCGTCCCGATCAGGACGCCATGCTGGACGCGGGCATGCCGGGCGACGCGCCCATCGCCGCCGCCGCGGCCTGCGTCCGCCGGTAGAGCGTGACGCCGCCGCCGTAGCCGAGCGCCGAGCCGATGGCCTGGGCGATCGCCGGCCCGAGGATCGGGATGAGCCCGAGGACCGCCCCGAGGACGCCCGACACGATCCCGAAGAGGATCCCGTAGGCGAAGCCCCAGCCGACGATTCGGAGCAGGTTGCCCTGGGTGATCCGCCAGCTGCCGTTCAAGGCATCGCCGACGTTCGCGCCCTCCGCCGCGAGCCAGCCCGCCATCGACAGCTTGGCGCCGACCCAGGCGATCCCCACGAGGCCCGCGACCATGACGAGCAGCCCGAGGATGCCCGCCGCCGCGAACGACAGGATCGTGACGAAGACGTAGACGAGGAGCAGCCCGACGGTGATCGCACCGACGACGAGGCCGGTGGCGATGATCCCGATCCAGCGCTGCTGGATGAGCGTGACGACGTCGTTCGTCGCTGGAAGCGGGCCCGAGCTCGCGGACACGGCCCAGATCTGGCCGTACAGGTTCAGGAGCACGCCGCCGACGATCCCGAAGACGACGGAGCCGATGATGGCGCCGGCGAACGCGCTGACGTCGAACCCGGTCAGATCAGCGCTGGTCGACGCTGGCGTGACGGCCTTGAGGACCGGCGTGAACAGGAGCGAGACCACCGCATTCACGACGAGCCCGATGACGAGCACGGGGACGATGAACGTCGGCTTGCTGACGATCGTGAACCCGGTCGTGATGGCATCGCCGAGGGTCAGCGACGCGGCCGGCCGATTGTTGAACAGCGCCCCCGTCCCGGGCCCACCACCGTGGCCGCCGCCCTGGGCACTGGGCTGCCACGACACGGGCGGCTCGGACGATGGCGCGGGCTGCGAGGGTTCCGCCTGGCTGGGATCCATCCGTTGCACTCCCCCATTCGGCGGCGGAAGCCGCCTTCGGGCGGCACTGTAGCAACAGGAATCCCCGCGAACCAGACCCCGGCTGACGGTCGCGCCACCTCGGGTTGACACTGCCCGGAAGCCGCGCCTACACTCCGCGGCCGGCGCACCTTCGCGCCCCCGAATCTCCTCATGGAGGCGGCTCACCGAATGTACAGGCTGATCGCCCGCCGACGAATGGTCGCGCCTCTCGGCGCTGCCGACGGCGGGAGATCTGTGCCCTCCTCGAGGTGATCATCGGGCGGCAATGCCGCCCAGACGGAAACCACGAGCCGTGGGCCAGATCGGGCCCACGGTTCTTTGTTTGTTCGGGGGTTGCTGCACGACCCCGGCCGACAAGACGAGCCGCAGGCCCAGCCCGACGCCAAGGCGCCGGAGACGGACCAGCGGCTCGTCGCGTTTCTGCGATCCGACCGCCGGGGCCCTCCGGGCTTCGACCTCACCCGATCGACCAGGCCATTCTCCCGAAGGAACCATCAGATGACCGCAACGACGCTCCGACAACCGAAGACGACCGTCCGGCCGGACCGCCCCGCGGTCGAGGCCGGGCCTGAGCCCGCACCGGCAGCCGTGGAGGTCGGTCGAGCGATGGACGCCGCGATCCCAGCCCTCGTCGTCGAGGGCGTGACGAAGCGCTTCGTCGTCGGCCGCAGGAAGCGGCCCGTCGTCGCGATCGCGAACGTCTCGCTCCGCCTGGAGCGCGGCGGGACCGTCGGGATCCTGGGTGCCAACGGCTCTGGCAAGTCGACGCTCATCCGGCTCGTGTCCGGGCTCCTCACCCTCGACGAGGGTCGAGTCGAGGTGTTCGGCCACGACATCGCTCGCGAGGAGATGGCCGTGAAGCGGCTCATCAACCGGGTGAGCGTGGACGCCGCCTTCTTCAAGAAGCTCAGCCCGATGGAGAACCTCCTCTTCGCCGCCCGCCTGTACGGCATCGATGCCGCCCAGGCCCGCCGCGAGACGGTGGTCATCTGCGAGCGGCTGGGCATCGCCAGGAAGCGGCTGGGCCGGCCCGTGGAGCAGATGAGCCGAGGGATGCAGCAGAAGGTCGCGATCGCGCGGGCGCTGCTGACGAGCCCGGCGCTGCTCCTCCTCGATGAGCCGACGACGGGCCTCGACCCTCGGTCGAAGCTCGACGTCCAGACCTTCATCGAGGAGATCCGGGAGAGCCACGACGCTTCGATCGTCCTGACGACCCACGACCTCGACGAGGCCGACCGGCTCTGCGAATCGATCACGGTCCTCAACGACGGCCGGGCCGTCGTCCAGGACAGCCCGACGGGCCTGAAGGCCCTCGTGGCGAGCCAGGGCAAGGCCCCGACGCTCCACGAGGTGTTCATGACCTACACCGGC
>JACQEG010000110.1 GCA_016200665.1 Chloroflexota bacterium
GACCAGCATCCCGGCACCCTCGCCCATGACGAAGCCGTCGCGCCCGACGTCGAACGGCCGCGAGGCTGCCTCCGGGTCGTCGTTCCGGGTCGAGAGCGCCTTCATCGAGTCGAACCCGCCGATCACGGCCTCGTGGATCGCAGCCTCGACGCCGCCGGCGAGCATGACGTCGGCGTCACCGCGCCGGATCGTCTCCCAGGCCTCGCCGATCGCATGGGCCCCGGTCGCGCAGGCCGAGACGATCGCGAAGTTCGGTCCGCGCGGCCCGAACGTGATCGCGACCTGGCCCGCGCCAACGTTGGTGATGCCCCTCGGCACGAAGAACGGGCTGATCCGGTCCGGGCCTTTGTCGGCCATCGTCAGGACGTTGTCGAAGAGGGTGTGGACGCCACCCAGGCCGCTCCCGAGGTAGACCCCGGTCCGGTCCGCGAGCGAGCCCTCGAGCCGTTCCGGCAGCCCTGCCTGGCGCATCGCCTCGCGGGCCACGACGAGCCCGAACTGGATGTAGCGATCCATTCGCCGGGCGTCCTTGCGGTCGACCACGTCCCCCGGGTCGAAGTCGCGGACTTCCGCCGCGATCTTCGAATCCACCCGCGCCGGATCGAACGACTCGATCGTGCGGACGCCGGATCGGCCGGCGACGAGTCCGGCCCACGTCGAGGCGACGTCCGGGCCGAGCGCGGTCAGGGCGCCCATCCCGGTCACGACGACCCGGGTCATCGCACCAGCTTCCCGGTGCGGACGGTCGCGGCCCGATAGACGTCGCCGGGCAGGCCGCGGGCGGAGATCGCGTTGGCCACCGCCAGGACGTCGAACTCGGTCCGGCGGATCTCCGTCGTCACCTCGTCGTCATCGGTGATCGTCACGAGCGCCCACGACGCGGTGGGGTCGCCGTCGAAGACGTAGCCCGCGCTGCCGCCGTTGGCGATGACCTTCCAGCCGAACTCGCGCACGTCCGGCAGGTGGGTGTGGCCGCAGCAGATGATCCGGGCGTCGGTCCGGGCGATCCGTTCGAGGATCGCGGTGGGATCGAGGTCCCTGTCGAAGCCCTGGGTCTGGGAGCCGGGCGAGGCGTGGGTGACGAGGACGAGGTCCTCGCCGATCCGGACGCGACGTTCCGCGGGCAGGCGCCGCAGCCAGGCGAGCTGCTCGTCCGACAGGGCGTCGTGGGCCCACTCGGCCGCGAGCCGCATCGGATCCGGGACGCCGGACTCGAGCAGCCAGGGGAAGGCCGCGGCGTAGTCCGCGTCGGCGACAGCGACGTCGGTGTTGCCCTGGACGACGATCGCGCCCTCGGCCTCCATCTCGCGGATGACGTCGATGCTGCCGGCCGGATCGGGCCCGTTCATCGCGAGGTCGCCGGCGACCATGACGACGTCCGGCCTGTCCTTCTTGAGCGCCTTCCGGACGGCCTCGACGGCGTGGGTCACGCCGTGCACGTCGGACAGCACCGCGATGCGGACGCTCACCGCAGGACGCCTTCGGGCGGGATGATGAAGCTGAGGGTTGCTTCGCAGGCAACCTCGCCGTCGACGCTGGCGACGCCCTTCGCCCGGCCGAACCGCGAGCCGAGCTTCTCCATCGTGATCTCGAGCCGGAGCGTGTCACCCGGCAGGACGACGCGCTTGAAGCGCGTGTCGTCGATGGCGGCGAACAGCCCGAGCCGATCACCGAAGCCCGGCTGCTTCGCGACGTAGACCGCCATCGTCTGGGCGAGCGCCTCCACCTGGAGGACGCCGGGCATGACCGGCAGGCCGGGGAAGTGGCCCTGCGCCCAGAACTCGGTCGCGGTGACGCCCTTGATCCCGACGATCCGCTTCGCCTCGGCGTCGTACTCGACGATCCGGTCGACCATGAGCATGGGCCAGCGGTGCGGGATGAGGGCCTCGATCTCGCGAGTCGTATGGACGGTGCCGGGCTTCGCCAGCGGATCGGTCATCGTCGGCGCTCCGTGGCTAGGACCGGGCGGCGGCGGCGAGGAACGCCCCGCTGCCGACGCGGTCGAGGAGGTTGGTCGTCATGTGGCCCTCGAGGAAGGCGTCGTTGGCGAGGAGCGCCTGGTGGATCTCGACGTTTGTCGTCAGGCCCTCGACGAGGAGCTCGTCCAGCGCGGCCCGGCCGCGGGCGATGGCGGTCGCCCGATCCGGGCCCCAGACGATGAGCTTGCCGAGGAGCGAGTCGTAGTACGGCGGGACCTCGTAGCCCTCGTACAGGTGCGAGTCCATCCGGACTCCCGGGCCGCCCGGGGCGTGATACCGGCTCACGACCCCGGCGCCGGGCCGGAAGTCGTGGGCGGGATCCTCCGCGTTGATCCGGAACTCGATGGCATGGCCGGTGAGCTTGATGTCCGACTGGGCGAGGGCGAGCGGCTCGCCGGCGGCGATCCGCAGCTGGAGCCCGACCATGTCGACGCCGGTGAGCATCTCCGTGACCGGGTGCTCGACCTGGATCCGGCAGTTGATCTCGATGAAGTAGGGGTTGCCGTCGCGGTCGACGAGGAACTCGAGCGTGCCGACGTTCTCGTAGCCGGCGGCAACGACGGCGCGAACCGCCCGCTCGGCGAGCTCCGTGCGCGCGGCAAGGCTGAGGGCCGGCGTCGGTGCCTCCTCGAGGATCTTCTGGTGGCGCCGCTGGACCGAGCAGTCGCGCTCGCCGAGGTGGATGCCGCGACCGAACCGGTCGACCGCGACCTGGACCTCCACGTGGCGGTTGTCGTCGAGCCACTTCTCGAGGTAGAGCGAGTCGTCGCCGAAGGCCGACTTCGCCTCCGACCGGCAGATCCGGATCGCGGACTCCAGCTCACGCGGGGTCCGGACCATCCGCATGCCCTTGCCGCCACCGCCCGCGGAGGGCTTGATGAGGACCGGGTAGCCGATGCGGTCCGCCTCGTCGAGGGCGTGACCGTCGTCGCGGAGCATCCCGTCGGAGCCGGGGATCGTCGGCAGGCCGTGGCTGCCCAGCAGCCGCCGGCTGCCCTCCTTCGAGGCGAACCGGTCCAGGACGTCCGCTGACGGCCCGATGAACGTCAGGTCGTGGGCCCGCACCACCTCGGCGAAGCCCTCGTCCTCGGACAGGAAGCCGTAGCCCGGGTGGACCGCGTCGCAACCGGTGATGACCGCCGCCGAGATGAGCGCGGGGGCCGAGAGGTAGCTCCGGCGGGCGTCGGCCGGGCCGATGCAGATCGCCTCGTCGGCCAGCTGCACGGGCAGCGACTCGCGGTCGGCCTCGCTGTAGGCGACGACCGCCTCGACGCCGAGGGTCCGGCAGGCACGCAGGATCCGGAGGGCGATCTCGCCGCGGTTGGCGATGAGGATGCGGTGGAACATCAGTGCGCGGCCTCGGCCGGGGTCGCGAGCGCGACGACGACGAGCTCCTGGCCGTACTCGACCGCCATCCCGGCCTCGGTGAGGAGCTCGCCAACGAGCCCGTCGGCCGGGGCGAGGACGTCCTCGCGGACACCGAGGACGTCGACATGGCCGAGCACGTCGCCCTGCCGGACGCGGGTCCCGACCGCGGCGCGCGCGTTCGGGTGGAAGACCCCGACCGCGGGCGACGTCGCGACGCGCCTGCTCTCGTCCTCGTGGGCTGGCCGCGGCGGGTGGGCCGTGGAGGCGTGACCGCCGCCGGGGCCCGTGCCGTTCGAGCCGGACACGCTCCGGTGGCCGGGATCGGGAGCCGGCCCGGATCGCGTTCCGCTGGCATGCGCCTCCGGCGCGGCCACGCCGCGGCCGGACCGATCCGTCGTGCGTCGCAGCTCGCCGTTCCAGCCGGCGGTCGCCGGCCGGCGCAGGCGGATGCGCCACTCGCCCTCGCGGACCTCGAGCTCGCCCAGGTGGGTGGCCCCGAGCTTCGCCGTCAGCGCCGGGACCAGCCGGTCGATGAGCGCGTCGATCGACGCCAGGTCGGCGTCGTGATCGCGCGGCTCGGGCTTCGGGCTGGGCACGGCTCAGGCGTCCTCGTTGGCAGGCGGTTCGTCGCGACGCGACGCGCCGGGGAGCGACATCGGGACCGACCAGCGGGTCGGGTCGAGCAGGTCCTTCAGCCGGTCGCCGAAGCCCCGGGACGGTGGCGTCACGACGGCCGGCGTGGACACCTCAGTGTACGGGCCGAGCGTCCGGTAGCGGCGGTAGCGGGCCTCGACGAGATCGTCAGGCGGTCGAGGGCCTCGACGATGACCGGCTTCAGTCGCCGGGCCGTCCCGGCGGGGTCGGTGTGGGCCCCCTCCGCCGGTTCCTCGACGACCAGGTCGAGGACGCCCAGGGCGAGCTGGTCCTGGGCCGACATCTTCATTGCCAGGGCGGCCGTCGCGGCCTCGTCCGAGCTGCGCCACAGGATCGACGCACAGCCCTCGGGGCTGATGACCGAGTAGACGGCGTTCTCGAGGGCCACGACGACGTCGCCGACGGCGATGGCGAGGGCCCCACCGGATCCGCCCTCGCCGGTGATGACCGCGACGATCGGCGTTCGGAGGCGGCTCATGAGGGCGACGCTCCGGGCGATGGCGTCGGCGATACCACGCTCCTCCGATTCCGCGCCGGGATGGGCGCCGGGCACGTCGACGAAGGTGACGATCGGCAGGCCGAAGCGCTCCGCGAGCTCCATGACTCGCATGCCCTTGCGATAGCCCTCGGGATGGGGCATCCCGAAGTTCCGCCGAATGTTCTCCTCGGTGTCGGCGCCCTTCTGCTGGCCGACGAACGCGATCCGGTGATCGCCGAGCCGGGCGAACCCGGTCACGATCGCGGCATCGTCGCCGAACAGCCGGTCGCCATGGAGCTCGACGACCTCGTCGGCCATCTCGCTCAGCAGCTCCAGCGTCCGCGGTCGGCCGAGGTTCCGCGCCAGCTGGACGCGCCGCCAGACCTCCGCCCTGGGATCGGCGGCGGCTTTCGACTCCTGTTTGGGCGCGGCCGGTCGCTGGCCTCGCAGCACCCGATCAACCATTGGTCGGCTCCGAGAGGTCGGGCACCAGCCGGTCCGCGACCGACGACAGGAAGCCGATCGGGTCGAGCCGGCCCCGGCCGTCCGACTCGCCGCTGCCGTTGCCGTTCGCGCCACCGGAGGCGACCGCCACCGGCCGGAGGTAGCCGAGCAGCGTCGCGAGCTCGCCACGAAGGTCTCGCCGCGCCACGATCCGGTCGACGAAGCCGTGGTCGAACAGGAACTCAGAGCGCTGGAAACCCGGCGGCAGCTCCTGGGCGATCGTGCCCGCCGACACGCGTGCGCCGGCGAACCCGATGAGCGCGTTCGGCTCGGCGATGTTCACGTCACCGAGGACCGCGTACGAGGCGAAGACACCGCCGGTCGTGGGATCGGTCATGACGCTGACGTACGGCACGCCGGCCGCCTTCAGGCGCTCGAGCGCGGCGCAGGTCTTGGCCAGCTGCATGAGGGCCATCGTGCCCTCCTGCATCCGGGCGCCACCCGAGGACGAGACGATGACGAGCGGCAGGCGCTCGTCCTTCGCGTCCTCGGCGGCCCGGGTGACCTTCTCGCCGACGACGGCGCCCATCGAGCCGCCCATGAACCCGAAGTCCAT
>JACQEG010000111.1 GCA_016200665.1 Chloroflexota bacterium
GATTTGACCGTCCAGAGGGGCGCGCTCGTCGCGTTCATACCCCCGACGTAAGAGGAATGTGGAACCGAGCCGCGGGATAGGCCCGTTCAGGGGCAACGGTCGCTGGACGGCGGGCTCTGCCCTCAGCGGCGCAACACCGCCGGATCCCCGGGTTGGATCTCCGGATGGCGCCTGGCGAGCCAGTCGACGATGGCCCAGTAGGTCGTCTTGAACGCGATGCCGTCCCATGGGATCGCGTCCGGCGCGAAGGTCCGGACCTCGAGCGATTCCGGGCTGGTCGCCGGCTCGCCGCCCATGACGCGGGCCTCGAAGGCGAGCACCACCACGGCCGCCTCGAGGCGCGTGTAGAGGCCCACGATCTCGCCCGGCTCGACGATGAGGCCGGTCTCCTCGAGGGTCTCGCGCCGGGCGGCCTCGGTCACCGTCTCGTCGACCTCGAGAAAGCCTCCGGGCTGGGCCCACGAGCCGATGCCCGGCTCGATGCCACGGCGGATGAGCACGAGCTCGCCATCGTCGGTCAGGGGCAGCGTCGTGACGACGAGCCGTGGATTCACGTAGGCGACGAAGCCGCACGACAGGCACGCGAGCCGGTGGCGCTCCTCGCCGGGGACCTCGCCGAAGTGCAGCTCCGCGCCGCACCGCGAGCAGTACGTGATCGAGGCCGCGAGCCAGGACGGGATGCCGCGACCGGACTCGATGTCGGTCGGGCGCGCGTCGAGGCCACGATCGGACCCAGACTCGAGGGAGCGGTCGGCCGTTGGCTTCGTCACGCCGTCAGCACCACGATCCAGGCGGCGGCGATGACGAGGATTCCGATCGAGCCAACGGCGACCCACGACAGCCGGAACAGCCCGCGCCCGCGATTCACCGGCATCCAGGCCCAGGCGCTCCGCCAGATCCGGAGGATCGCGTCGCCGGTCGTGAGCACGAGGATCGGGCCGCCGACGAGGACGCATAGCTTCACCAGCGGGCTGCCGAACGTCGAGCCCGTCTCGAGGGCGGTGATCGCGACGAACCCGGCGACGAGGGCGATCGCCGACAGGTTGATGTAATGCCGCTGGAGCGGGGTTGGGGCGGTCTCGGGGATCCGGTCGGGCGGCCGTGACGCGGCCGCCGCCGCGAGCGGTGACGCAAGGTCACGCGGCGCCACGGAGGCCGGCAGGCCCTGACGATCGAGCACGGGCATCCCGGGCTCCCAGCGCGGATCGTCCATGGCGGGAAGCCTAGACCGGCTCCTCGTTGGACGGGTCGTCCATGACCATCCGCGTCTGATCGGCGCGGTAGGCCGCCAGCCGGCCCGCAAGGGCGGCGTCGGACAGGGCGAGGATCTCGACGGCGAGCAAGGCGGCGTTCTCGGCGTTGCCGATCGCGACCGTCGCGACGGGGATGCCGCGCGGCATCTGGACGATCGACAGCAGCGAATCGAGGCCGCCGAGGTGCTGGGTCGGGATCGGGACGCCGATCACCGGCAGCGTCGTCTTGGCCGCGAGCATGCCCGGCAGGTGGGCCGCACCGCCGGCGCCGGCGACGATGACGCGGATCCCGCGCGCCGCAGCGGTCTCGGCATATCGGAACAGGTGGTCGGGTGTCCGATGGGCCGACACGACCCGCAGTTCGCAGGGGACCTCGAGCATCTCGAGGACGGCCGTGGCCATCTCGAGGATGGGGAAGTCCGACCGGCTGCCGCCGACGACTCCGACGAGCGGCCGCTTTGCGTCAGCCACGCGAGGCCCCGTTCGTCGCGGGGTCGCCGTCCGGCACGCCGGCGCCGTCCGGCGCCCACGACAGGAGCATCCGGGCCTGGCGGGCCTTCGCGAGCGCCTCGTCCGGGTCTCGCCCAAGTGCCGTCACGTGGCCCATCTTCCGCCGATCGAAGACCTCGCGCTTGTCGTACAGGTGGACGTGGACGTCGGGCACGCGGAGCGCGTCGGCAATACCGTGCAGCGCCGCCGGGCGGCGCGGCCCGTCGCCCAGGATGTTGACCGTCGCGGCGGCCGGAGCGCGCATCTCGACCGAGCCCAGCGGCAGGCCACAGATCGCCCGGACGTGCTGCTCGAACTGGCTCGTGACCGCGCCCTCGATCGTCCAATGGCCGCTGTTGTGGACCCGCGGCGCGAGCTCGTTGACGACGAGCGAGCCGTCCGCCATGAGGAACAGCTCCGCGGTGAGCACGCCGACCAGGCCCATCCCCGTCGCGAGGAGCTCGCCGAGCTCCTGCGCCGCCCGGACCACCTCGTCACCGAACCCGCATGGCACGACCGACTCGATGAGGATCCCCTCGTCGTGGACGTTGCGGGCCGGTGGGTAGGCGGCCAGCGTTCCGTCGGCCGCGCGCGCCACCACGATGGACAGCTCGGCCTGGAACGCCAGCTCGCGCTCCACGAGCATCGAACCGGAGATCTCGTGGCTCACGAGATGGGCCTCGACGTCCGCCGCGGACGCCAGCCGCCACTGGCTCCGGCCGTCGTAGCCGCCGATGCTGGCCTTCAGCCGGACCGGGTAGCCGAGGTCCGATGCGGCGGCGCGCACCTCGTCGGCCGACGAGACCGGCCGCCACGGGGCGACCGGCACGCCGTTGCTCTCCAGGAAGCGCCGTTCGGCCAGCCGATCCTGGGTGATCTTCAGCGGGTACGGCCCGGGCCGGATCGGGCGCGTGCCGTCGTCGATCCCGGAGACGAGCGGCGCCGAGACATGCTCCAGCTCGTAGGTCACGACCGCGGCGTCGGCGGCGAGGCGGCGCGCGGCCTCGAGGTCGGCGTAGGTCCCGACCTCGACGCGGTCCGCGATCGCTGCCGCGGGGCAGGCCGGATCGGGATCCAGGACTGCCACCCGATAGCCGAGCTGGCGGGCCGCGATTCCGACCATCCGACCGAGCTGGCCGCCGCCGAGGATCGCGATCGTCGCCGGCGGGCTGATCGCCGGGGGCACGAACCCGAGGCGCCGGTAGACGCCGAGGATCCAGGTCGTCTTCGAGTGCGTGTAGCGGAAGCCCTCGACCGGGCCGGCCTTCGTGATGCCGCGCTTCAGCTCGGTGTACTGACGCTTCAGCTCCGGGTCGTTGCGGAGGGCATCGCGAAAGGCGATGTCGCGCGGGAAGTCACCGCCGCGGGGCTGGACGTGGAGGTGGATCCGGAACTGCGCGCCGTCGTAGAGATACGAGCCCACCGGCATCGGCCGGGTCGCCGGCCACGGGTCGGGCCCCGGCTGGGGCTGGAAGCCGAGGTCATAGAGCATCGCGACGACGCCGGGGATGTCGGACGGCTCGGTCTCGATCGACAGGTCGACGATGCCCTTGCCCGGCAGGCCCGGGACCGCCGTGCTGCCGATGTGCTCGACAGCCAGGTCCGGCCGGCGCTCCCGGACGAGCTCGCCGATCCGGCGGGCGACCTCGACGGTTCGCGGGTCCCACTCGTGAACCTCCGCGGTCCGGCGCTCGTATGGCCCGATAGGCCGCGCGCCGGACACGTCGGAAGTGCCGGGTGCAGCGGGCGCGGCTGGCTCGGTCACGGGTCGGAAGTGTAGGCGGGGCTTCCACTTGCGACGAGGGGGCCGTATGGTGCGCCGGTGACTGCGGGCGTCCCCGCTCTCGTCGAAGAGATCGACCACAGCGTCAGTCGCACCAGCGGCTCGCGCCTGCGCCGGGTGCTGGTCCGGAATCCTGCGTTCTGGATCGGCTCGATCGGGGTGCTCGTCATCGCCCTCGCGGCGGTCCTCGCCCCCGTCATCACCAGTCACGACCCCAACTTCGCGTTTCGCAAGGAGGGGCTGACCGCGGCCGGCAACCCCGTCGGGCCGACCGTGCTGTTCCCGCTCGGCACCGACCGGCTCGGCCGGGACTACCTGAGCCGGCTCCTGTACGGCGCCCGGACCTCGCTGACGGTCGGGATCGTGGCCAACCTCATCGCGACCGCGATCGGCGTGACCATCGGATCCGTGGCTGCGTTCGCCGGCAGCCCGCGCATCCGGATCCGGTTCCGTGGCCGGCGGCGCGAGCTGGCGATCCCGGTCGAGAGCCTGCTCATGCGCCTGACCGACGCGGTTCTGTCGTTCCCGGTGCTGCTCTTCGCGATCGCTCTCGTGGCGATCCTGCGGCCGAGCCTGGGCCTCGTCATCGTCGTCATCGCCGGGGTGCTCTGGACGACGATCGCCCGGATCGTCTACGGCCGCGCGGTGGTGATCCGGGAGCAGGAGTTCATCGTCGCGGCGCGGGCCGTCGGCGTCCGGTCGTCACGGATCCTCGTCCGGCACGTCATGCCGCACCTGGTCTCGCTGATCGTCGTCTACGCCACGCTCGGGATCGCCTCGACGATCCAGTTCGAGGCCGCCCTGTCGTTCCTCGGGGTCGGGGTCCCGGTGCCGGCGGCATCGTGGGGCAACATGATCTCCGACAACCTCGGCTACTACCGCACCGACCCGCGACTGGTCGTGCTGCCCGGCCTCGCGATCATGGTGACGATCCTCAGCTTCAACCTCCTCGGCGACGCCCTGGCGGACGCCTTCGATCCACGGCGGTGGGCGAATTGAACGATCCGGCCGCCACGAGCATCTCACTGGACGTCGGGACGGGACCGGCGCGAGGAGGGCCGTGCCCGGATCCCCGCTGAGCCCTGAGCGCGCCATGCGCAGCGAGCGGCCGCTGACCTGCCGCACGGAGGAGGAACGGCCTTGACGTCCCCAGCGAAACGGCTGGCCGCCATCACGGCGGCGATGGCCATCGCGGTCAGCGCTTGCTCCGGCAACGCGTCGACCGCACCGGAGCAGAGCCCCACCGGGAGCAGCCCCGCGGGTGAATCCGCGACGGCCAGCCAGCCCACCTCGATCCCGCAGGGCGGGACCATCTCCCTGGCCTACGCCAGCGACTTCCAGCATTTCGACCCGGCGGTGATGTACGACACCGTCGGGATCGCCGCGGTCCGGCTCATGTTCGATTCGCCGCTCACCTACGACTCGGGCACGAAGCTCGTGCCGCTGCTCGCCTCGGAGATGCCGACCGTCAGCGCGGACGGCAAGGCCATCACGATCAAGCTCCGGTCCGGCGTGAACTTCGTGAAGGAGGACGGCTCGGTCCTGCGCGAGATGACGGCGGATGACCTCGTCTACTCGCTCAACCGGGTCCTGGACCCGAACCTGAAGCCCAACCCCTCGCCCGTCGCCAGCGCGTTCTTCAGCAACATCGTCGGCTCGGCCGACGTGCTCGGCGGCAAGGCGAAGACGGCCTCCGGGATCAAGATGATCGATGCCCACACCGTCGAGATCGACCTCGATCACGCCGATGCCACGTTCATGAACATCCTCGCCACGACCTTCTCGGCGGTCGTGCCGAAGGAGCTCGCGACCGAGGACACGGCGGCCTTCGACCTGGCCCCGGTCGGGACCGGGCCATACCTGCTGAAGAGCTACACGAAGGGCCAGCAGGCGGTCTTCGTCGCCAACAAGAGCTACTGGCAGCCGGGCCAGCCGTACCTCGACGAGATCGACTTCCACGTCGGCGTCGACGACAACGCGGCCCTCCAGCAGGTCGAGGCCGGCACCCTCGACATCCTCGGCGACACGATCCCGAGCGGGTCGTTCACCGCCGTCACCACCGACCCCCAGTACGCCGACCAGATCGTCCACCACACGACGGTCGCGACGTCGTACCTGTCGATGGACACGACCCAGCCGAACGACGGCCCGCTGTCCAAGCTCGCGGTCCGGCAGGCGATCGAGGAAGGGATCGACAAGGACAACATCCTCAAGATCCAGCACGGCGCCGGCGTCGTCGCGACGTGCATCTTCCCGCCCGACATGCCGGGCTACGACCCGAGCTGCAACCCGTACACGTACGACGCCGCCAAGGCCAAGGCAGACCTTGCCGCGGCGGGCTACCCCAGCGGCTTCTCGACGACGATCTACACCGACACGACCGACCCCGACCCGGCCATCGCGGCAGCGATCCAGCAGGACCTCGCCGCGATGGGCATCACCGCCGAGATCGTCACCCAGGAGTTCGGGACGTTCCTCGGCACGATCGAGACGCCCCACGCGGCGCCCCTCGTGTTCGTCGGCTGGTACCAGGACTACCCGGATCCGTCCGACTTCATCGACCCCATCCTGTCGTGCGCGTCGGCCGTCTCCGGTGGCGCGAACGCGGCCTGGTACTGCAACAAGGACGTGGACACCAAGGCGGCAGCCGCCCGTGCTGAGGCCCTCGGTCCACAGCGCCTCGCCGACTACCAGGCGATCCAGAAGGAGATCATGGCCGACGCCCCGTGGGTACCGCTCTACCACCAGGACTGGTACACGATGACCTCCAAGCGGGTCGGCGGGTTCCAGATCCACCCGGTCTGGCTGTACTCCATCCGCGACGTCTACATCAAGCCGGGTTCGTGATCCTCCCGAACCCGAACGGCAGCGGAGGGACCGGTCCGCCGGCCCCTCCGCTGCCCTGATCGCCAATCGTGATCCCGTACCTGATCCGGCGACTCGGCTGGGGCCTCGTGGTCCTGGTCGGCGTCATGCTGATCACCTTTCTCCTGACCTACGTCATCCCGGCCGACCCGGCCCGGATGATCGCGGGGGCGAATGCCAGCCCGACGGACGTCGCCGCGATCCGGCGGTCGCTCGGCCTCGACCGGCCGTTCCTCGAGCAGCTCGCGACCTACGTCGCGAACGTCCTCCACGGCGACTTCGGCTTCTCGTACCACCAGCATCGGGCGGTCCTGCCACTGCTGCTCGAGCGCTTCCCGGCGACCGCCCAGCTGGCCCTCGCGGGGCTCGCGATCGAGGTCGCGATCGGGCTGCCGTTGGGCATCCTCGCGGCGACCCGGCGCGGCGGGTTCTGGGACCGCGGCGCCACGATGGTGACGGTCGTCCTCGTGTCCGCCCCGTCGTTCTGGGTCGGCTACCTGCTGCTGGAGGTCGTGTTCCAGGGCCACCAGAGCTACGGGATCGACATCCTGCCGCTGGGCGGCGGCTACAAGCCGTTCGACCTGCGCTACCTGTTCCTGCCCGCGCTAACCCTCGGCTTCGGCGGGGCGGCGTACTACAACCGCCTCATGCGCGCGACGATGCTCGACGAGCTCCACCGCGACTACGTCCGGACCGCCCGGGCGAAGGGCCTCCAGGAGCGCGCGGTCCTGTGGCGGCACGCCCTCCGCAACGCGATCGGCCCGGTCCTGATCCAGGTCGGGCTCGATCTCGGGTTCTTCCTGGGCGGTGTGGTCATCGTCGAGCAGGTGTTCAGCTGGCCGGGCATCGGCAAGCTGGCCGTCGACTCGATCGTCACCGCGGACGTGCCGCTCATCATCGGCACGGTCCTGTTCGGGACGCTGTGCATCGTCACGGCGAATCTGTTCGTCGACATCCTCAATGCCGTGACGGATCCCCGGATCCGGTTCTGACTCGAGGTGCCCCCGTGACCTTCTCGATCGTGGCGCTGGACCCGGCGACCGGGGACCTCGGCGTCGCCGTCCAATCGAAGTTCCTCGCCGTCGGCGCGGTCGTCCCGTGGGCCGCCGCCGGGGTGGGGGCGGTCGCCACCCAGTCGTTCGCCAACGTGGCCTACGGACCGGACGGCCTGGCGGCCCTGCGCGCGGGCGGATCCGCCGCGGACGTCCTGGCCCGGCTCACCGCCGACGATCCGTTGCGGGATCAGCGCCAGGCCGGGATCGTCGACGCCCACGGCGGCAGCGCCACGTACACCGGCCGCGGCTGCATGGCCTGGGCCGGCGGACGGACCGGCTCGGGCTGGGCCGCCCAGGGCAACATCCTCGCCGGCTCGGCGGTCGTCGACGGGCTCGCCGACACGTACCTCGCCGGCGGCGCGCCGTTCCCCGAGCTGCTCGTCACGTGCCTCGCGGCGGCGGACGCCGCGGGCGGCGACCGGCGCGGGCGCGAGTCGGCGGCGCTGTACATCGCCCGAGCAGGTGGTGGCTACGGTGGCGGAAACGACCGCTACCTCGACCTCCGGGTCGACCAGCACGACGACCCGATCGCGGAGCTCGGCCGGGTCCTCGCCTTCCACCACCTGTACTTCGACCGGCCGACCGCCCAGGAGCTCCTGCCGCTGACGCCGGCGCTGGCCGCGGAGCTGCGGGCCGACCTTGAGCGTCTCGGCGCCGGGCCCGGCGGCTGGACCGCCCGGGTCTACGTGCCGATGGATCCGAGCTACGAGCCGAACGATCCCGGCGGCGACGCGGCGCGGCCGTTCGTCGGCGAGCCGCGACCCCTGCCGGAGGGCTGGAACGACGCCTGGCAGGCCGCCCTCGTCTCGTGGATGGGCGTCGAGAACGTCGAGGAGCGAACGGCGGCACCGGGCTGGATCGATCCACGCGTCCTGCAGGTCCTCCGTTCGAAGGTCGCCGCCGCGACGTAGCCTCGCGGGGTGAACCGGCCCCGTCAGACGCCACCGGAGCCCGAGCTCGCGCCCGGGCTCCACGGCCGCGCTCGTGCCGTCCCCGGGATCACGTATCGACTCCTGCGCCTCTGCTGGCGGCTCGCGGCATCCGCGCTTCGGCTGCGGCTCGTCGTGGAGGGTCGCGAGCACCTGCCGCTCGGGCCGGACGGTCGGCCGGCGGGCCGCTGGATCGCCGCGGTCATGCCGCATCGGACCTGGGTCGACCCGTTCATCCCGTGGATCGCGTTGCCCGGCCGGCCGCGGCTGGCCTTCTTCGGTGACGCGCGGACGATGGCGCGCTCGCCGCTCCGGCGCTTCGTCCTCGACCGGCTCGGCGGCGTCATCCCGATCCCGGCCAGCCACGATCCGGCGACGGTCGCCCTGCACTTCGAGGCGGCCCGGGCGGCGCTCGATGGCGGCATGGTCTTCTGCCTCATGCCCGAGACCGGCCCGGCGTCCGACCTCGGGCAGATCCGGCGTCTTGGCAGCGGGATCGGCTACATCGCGATTCGCAATCGGGCCGCGATCGTGCCGCTCGTCCTCGGTGGCAACGACGAGCTGTATCTCGGCCGAACGATCCTGATGCGGGTCCTGCCGCCGCTGGACGCCGGGGTGCTGGCCGGCCTCGATCCCGCGTCGCCCCTGCCCGAGGCCGGCAGCCAGGCCGAGCGCGAGGCCGTGCACCGGCTGCTCGCCGCCCTCGCGGATCGCGTGGCGCCGGAGGTCGCGGAGGTCCACCGCCGCTCCGAGCCGCCGGCGGGATCGCGCAGGCGCGGGCGCTTCCTGACGACGCTGTTCCGCTGACGCGGCTGCCAGTCGAGGGCCGGCGACGAGCGCGCCGACGTGGCGCGAGCGGTGGGGCGCTCCGGCTCGCGCGGGCGAGGCCGTTCGGACCGTGACCCGGTCGGGCAACCGCCCGTAGCGTGACCCTGGGAAGGGCCGTGCCGGATCGGGTGCCGGCGGGGATTCGGTGATGTTCGAGCGACTGGGTCACGCCGTCTTTCGCCTTCGCTTCGCGATCGTCGTCGCGTGGGTCCTCGGGGCCGCGGCATGCGTCGCCTTCGCCCCGAGCCTCGCCGACGTCGGCTCGGCCGACCAGTCGTCGTTCCTGCCGCCGAACGCCGAATCGTCGACCGCGACATCGGTCCTCGAGCGGGCGTTTCCCAGGGAGGCGGGCGCCGGTTCCGCCACGGTGGCGTTCAGCCGCGACGGTGGCATGACCGAGGCCGACCACAACGCGATCGCCGACCTCGCGACGTGGATCACGGACGCCTCGCCGGCCGAGCTGCGGGACGTCGTCAAGAGCGTCACCAGCGCCGAGGCCCAGCCCGAGATCGCGACCCGCCTCCGCAGCCAGGACGGCAGCGTCGAGCTCCTCCAGGTCGACCTCTCGGTCAGCGCCTTCGACCAGCGCGCCGGCCCCGCCGCCGCCGCGCTGCGGGACCGCCTCGCGACGGCCCTGCCGGCAGGCCTGACCGGCCACGTCACCGGCAGCGTCGGGATCGCCTCCGATTACCTCGCGGCGATCCTCCAGGCGACCGACCGGACGACCGTCGTGACCGTCATCCTCGTGGTCTTCGTCCTGCTCCTCATCTACCGCGCCCCACTCGCGGCGCTCGTCCCGCTGCTGACGATCGCCGCCGCGTACCTCGTCGGGCGCGGCGTGCTCGGCTACCTCGGCCAGGCCGGCTGGAAGATCTCGTCGCTGCTCGAGACGTTCGTCGTCGTCCTCGTCTTCGGGGTCGGGACCGACTACACGATCTTCCTGATCTCGCGCTTCCGCGAGGAGGTCGGCGGAACGCGCTGGCGGACGGCCGTCGGCACGACCGTTCGGCGCATCGGAGCGGTCATCACGGCGAGCGCCGCGACCGTCGCGATCGGCCTCGGCTCGATGGTCGTCGGCCAGTTCGGGATGTTCCAGACCACCGGCCCGGCCCTGGCGATCGTCATCCTCGTGACCCTCGCCGCCGGGCTGACCCTCGCCCCGGCGCTCCTCGGCATCTTCGGCCACCACCTCTTCTGGCCCCTCCGGGAGGAACGGCTGCGGGGCGACCCGGAGCGTGGCGTCTTCGGCCGCCTCGCCCGCATGACGTCGCGCCGGCCGCTCGCCGTCGCCGCGATCGTCCTCGTCGCCCTCGGAGCGCCCGCCATCGCCTCCAGCGGGCTGCATCAGACCTTCGACGTCCTGGCCGACCTGCCGCCGTCGTCCGACGCCAAGGCCGGCTTCGACGTCGTCGCCGACCACTTCGACAAGGGCCAGCTGCTGCCGGTCATGGTCGTCATCGACGGTGGCACCGGGTCCGACCTCGGATCGCCGGCCAGCCTGTCCGTCCTCCGTGCGACGACCCAGCGCGTCCTGGCGGTCGAAGGCATCACGCGAGTCGAGAGCCTCATCGCGCCGACCGGCGACGGCACCACCCCGGACGGCTTCCGGCCCTCGATCCAGCTGACGTCGATGGCGAAGCAGTTCGTCGTCCCGACCGACCCGGCGGCGGGCCTGAAGAAGCTCCTCGACCCGGACACCACGACGGGGCTGCACTCGGCTTCGGAGTACCTGGGCGCCCTCGGAGGCTCGTTTGCCGACGTCGCGACGCAGTCGGACTTCCAGCAGGCGCGGGCGGACCTGGAGCGGATGCCCGCGGCGATCGCCGCGCTCCGCGAGCGCCTGACGGTATCCAACCAGCTGACCCGCCTTGCCGGGGCTCTCCAGGCCGCCGCTGCCGCCGGGATCCCGGTCGACCGATGGCTGCCACAGCTCACGGCCTACGTGAACGACCTGGCCGCGGCGTACCCCCAGATCAAGGCTGTGCCCGCGTTCCGGGACCTCGCTGCCAGGCTCGTCTCGTCGGCGACGCCTCCGGATCCGGGCGCCATCGCCGCGGACGTCGCCGACATGGCCACGACGTTCGCGAGCACGCCGGACGCGATCCTCGTCCCGTCCGGCGCCGCCGCGGACAGCGAGACCTCGGCGATCCAGGCCGAGATCGCGACGATCGGCGTTCGGCTGCCGGTGGAGCTCACGAGTCTCTCGGCGACGTTCGCCGCGCGAGCCGACGACCTCTTCATCCCGACGGGCCTGTCAGGCGAGGGCCAGGCATCGATCGATCAGACCCGCGCCGCGTACCTCTCCGGCGACGGATCGGTCACGCGCCTCTACGCGGTCACGGCCGACGATCCGTACTCGACCGCGGCGTTCGACACGGTGGCCCGGATCCGCGGCGACCTGGCTGGGACGGCGATTGGCTACGGCCAGGTGGCCCGGATCCTCGTCGGCGGCCAGAGTGCCCTCGAGCGTGACCTCCAGGACACGATCGCCACCGACTTCGTCCGCGTCGCGGCCCTGACCGTCATCGGCGTGCTCCTCGTCCTGATGCTCCTCCTGCGTAGCGTCGTGGCACCGCTGTACCTCGTGGGCACCGTGCTGCTGTCGTACCTCGCCACCCTGGGTCTGGGGTCGCTGTTCTTCCAGGACGTCCTGGGCCAGGCCGGCATGAACTACTTCCTGCCGCTCATGGTCTTCGTCCTGCTGGTGGCGCTCGGCTCGGACTACAACATCTTTCTGATGAGCCGGGTCCGGGAGGAATCGGCCGCCCGCGGCACGACGGACGGCATCCGAATCGCGTCGGCCCGGACCGGCGCGGTCATCACCTCCGCCGGGATCATTTTGGCCGGCACGTTCCTGGCGATGGTCGCGTCGCCGCTCACCGTCCTGTTCCAGGTCGGGATCATGGTCGCGGTGGGCGTCCTGATCGACACGTTCATCGTCCGGTCGCTGCTCGTGCCCGCGATCACGACGATCCTCGGCGAGCGCGCCTGGTGGCCGTTCGAGCACCACGACGCGCCGCCCGCGCCACACGCGCCGACGCCACCGGAGCCGACGCCACCCGAGGTGCGACCGGTCGGCCACCTGCCCGGGGCGCAGCCCGGCCGGCCGTAGCCTCCGGCGTCAGCCCCGGCTCAGCGCACGATCAGGGTCGGCGGCGGTCCACCACGGCGAAGGCGAGGACGATGCCGGCGAGGCCCAGGGCGGCGAAGAGCAGGGTCATCCGGGCCACGACGAGCGGATAGATCTCGCCGGGGTTCACGAACAGGACCGTCTTCAGGTCGGGCATGACGGGCCCGCCGGACGACTGCGGTGCGCCAGGATCCCCGTACCGGGCGTAGGCCTCGTTCCAGGTGATGATCGCGCCGTCCGGGGCCAGGACCCGGTAGTCGACGACCCGCCAGCTCGGCTGGACGTTCCCCACGTCGTCGACGCCGAGCACGGCGACCGTCTCGTGGTGGAGCCAGGCATCCGTGGCGAGGTTCACGCCGGCGATCGCGCCGACGCTCAGCGCCGCAGCGACGAGCAGCGCCGGCAGGATGCGACCGAGGACCGCCCCCGCCGCGAGAGCAAGCCCGAACACGGCGAGGGCCTCGCCGGCGATGACGGGCCCGCGGAGCCCCAGATGCCCGAACGTCGTCGCCGGGTCGGTGCCGGGGTCGCGGAGCGCCTCCAGCTGGTCCCCGAAGAAGCCGCCGATCAGGCCCGCGACGACGACGGCGAGCGCGGCGGGCGCGACCCGCTGGACGAGCCAGCGGCGGCGGGAGGGCGCCAGTGACCAGGCGAAGACCGTCGTGCCGCGGTCGATCTCCTTCCCCGCCATCGCGATCCCGAGGAACAGGCCCGACACGATCGGCAGGAGGACGATCCCGGCCAGCGCGAAGAAGCCCCAGTCGCGGGCGATGGAGAGGTAGGCGTCCATGTCGCCGCTGAGGCCCTGGCAGATGAGGGATGGCCCGGTGCCGCGGAAGCAGCTCGCGGGGATGCCGTAGGCCATGAGGCGGACCACGACCAGCGCGGCCCCACCCAGGCTGGCGACCGCGAAGAGCCCGACCGCGAGCGTCTCGAAGCGGTGAGCGCGGACGGCAAGGACGAGGTTCGTCATGCCGCGGCGAGCCTCCGGGCCGGACGGACGGACGCGAGGTAGCCGAGGACGATCTCCTCGAGCGTCGATGGCTCGCCGGGCGTCCCCGGCTCGACCCGCCGCAGCTCGACGAGCCGACCGTCCCGCTCGGGGAAGACCGAAACGAGCGCACCCGTCGTCGGACGCTCCGCGCCGTCGGCGCCACGGCGGAGCGTTCGGTGCGCTG
Source organism: Chloroflexota bacterium (assembly GCA_016200665.1). Lineage (GTDB taxonomy): Bacteria > Chloroflexota > Limnocylindria > Limnocylindrales > CSP1-4 > UBA5189. The sequence goes on from JACQEG010000111.1 coordinate 13,511, forward strand.
CCCGCGTGGCCTCGATCGTGTCGTGGGCGAGGACCCGCCCGTCGGCGAGGAGCAGCAGGCGATCCGCGATCGGCTCGACGTCGGAGATCACGTGCGACGAGAGGAGGACGGTCACGCCATTCGCCTTCGCGGCGTCGGCGACCACCTGCAGGAACTCGCGCCGGGCGAGCGGATCCAGGTTCGCCAGCGGCTCGTCCAGGAGGAGCAGCGGCGCACGGGTCCCGAGCGCGATCGCGAGCCAGACCTGGGCCGCTTGGCCGCCGGAGAGCTCGCCGGGCTTCGACGACTCCGGGATGCCGAGATCGTCCAGCCGCCCGCTGGCATGCGCGAGATCGAAGCCTGGACGCAGCCCCGCCGCCAGCTGGAGGTGCTCGGCGAGGGTGAGCTCGCGATAGAGGGTCGGCGACTGGGGGACGTAGCCGATGGCGCGGATCGCCGCGGCGCGGTCGCGGGTCGGGTCCGCGCCGGCAACCGTGACCCGGCCCGCCGTCGGTCGCTCGAAGCCGACACACAGCTTCAGGAGGGTCGACTTGCCGGCGCCGTTCGGCCCGACGAGCGCCGTCACCCCGCCGCCCTCGATCTCGACGCTGATCGCCCGGAGCGCCTCGGCCCGGCCATAGCGCTTGGCGAGCTGGTCGGCGACGACGATCGGCATGGGCCAACCGTCGGGCCGCGCTTCTCCCGCCGCCAGCCGTGAGGACCCGGGCGCCGGTTCGGGGTTCTCATGGACATTCGGACGGAATCCCCTCTGGTACCGTCGAGCCGTGGATCAGCTCGGCCGGGCACGCCTCGCCGTCGCCGTCGCCGGCGTGGCCCTGGTGGGCGGGATGCTCGCCCTTGCCGCCTGGCGCGTGGACCTCGGGTTCACCCTCGCGGCGAGCAACGACCGGGTCGTCATCGTGAGCGTGGCCGATCACAGCCCCGCCCAGATCGAAGGCTTCGTCCCGGGCATGGTCGTCATCAACCTGAACGGCATCCAGCTGATGCAGCTTCCGGAATACGTCTACGCGTCGCCGGACGTGAACGGCGAGGTTCCCGGCCCACCGATCGGGATCGAGCCGCTCGCTCCGACGCCAGTCCAGATGGACGCCGGCCAGCGCGTTGCCCTGGCGCAGGGGACCGTCCACGACCTCGTCGCCGTCCCATCCAGTGCGCTCGAGCACTACGCCCCCGAATCCAGCCCGACGTGGGTCTACCTGGGCCGCGACTACGCCGGCGACGTCTCGCGATCCGTCGGCACCTACCTCGGGGGCGCGATCCTCCTCGTGATCGGGTCGTGGTGGCTCCTCCAAGGCAGCGGCGGCCGATCTCTCCAGCCGATCGCCATCCAGCTCGCAGCCGCGGTTGCGACCCCGCTCCTGGTGCAGCCATTGCTCGCGTCGTGGGCCGCGCCGGGGGTCGCGCTCGCCGGGCTCCTCGTGCCGCTGGCCATGCTGCCGTTGGGGCTGGCCCTTCTCGAGCGCGTCCCGGAATCACCGAGCCGCGGCCCGATTCGCGCCGCGGTCTGGGGCGCGGCGGTGGCAGCGGCGACGATCGGCGTGTTCCGCGTCTGGCTGCCTGCGTCCGTTGGATCGGCCGATCTGCTGTGGCTCGTTCTCAGCGGCGCGGTCGCGCTCGTCCCCGGCATCGCTGCCGCGTCGCCGATGGCTGCCACGGACGGCCTGACGGCGCCGGCTCACCGGGTGCAGTCGACTGAGCTGGCCGTCGCCGGCGCAACGCCCGGCATGGCCATCGTGACCGCAGGCGCCAATTTCGGATTGCTGTTCCCCCTGTCGGGCTGGCTCGTCCTCGTGCTCCTGGCCGGGCGGTTCACGTTCCGGCCCCTCGCCCGTTTCGCCGTGCGGGCCCAGGTCCAGCGCGACCTCATCGTCGCCGCGACCGAGGCCGAGCGGGCCCGCGTGGCCGCCGACATCCACGACGACGCCCTCCAGGAGCTGACCCTGCTCGTCCGGCGGCTCGACGACGCCGGAGACGTCGAGGGGGCCGACATCGCGAGGACCGTCTCGGATCGCCTGCGAGCGATCTGCGGCGACCTTCGGCTGCCGATCCTCGACGACCTCGGCGTGGGGCCGGCGCTCGACTGGCTCGTCTCGCGGATCGAGCGGCTCTCGGGCGGCGAGGTCCGCCTGGAACGCAGCGACGGGACGCGCCTGCCGATGGACGTCGAGCTCGGGATCTTCCGCGTCGCCCAGGAGGCGCTGGCGAATGCCGTGAAGCATGGCAAGCCCCCGATCGTCGTCCGCTACCGCTCGACCGACGCCGGCGCCTCACTCTCGATCGACGATGCCGGCCCCGGCATCGAGCCCGACGCGGCGGTCAAGGCCGAGGCCGAGGGCCGCTTCGGGCTCCTGAACATGCAGCAGCGAGCGGAGCAGATCGGGGCGATCCTCGACATCCGGCGCTGGCCGGCCGGCGGCACCCACGTGGCCCTCGAATGGCGAGCCCACTGATCCGGCTCGCGATCGTCGACGATCACCCGATCGTCCGCGACGGCACCGCCGCGCTCCTCGCGACGCAGCCCGGCATCGAGCTCGTCGGCACGGCCGGGAGCCTCGAGGAAGCCCGTGCGTTGATCGCCGCGACCGCGATCGACGTCCTCCTGCTCGACATCCGCCTCGGGGCCGACAGCGGCCTGAGCCTGCTGAGCGCGAACCAGGGCGTCTCTGCCGGGCCGGGCGTCGCCGACGGGCCGGCGATCGCCGACGGCGGCCACCCGGCGCCGGCCGTCGTCCTGCTGTCGGCCTACGACTACCCGCAGTACGCCGAGGCCGCGATGCGGCTCGGAGCCGCCGGGTTCGTCGTGAAGACCGCGCCCCTCACGGAGCTTGTCGACGCGATCCGGCGGGCCGCTGCCGGCGGCATGGCGTTCGGGATCCGGCCCCGCGCGGGTGCGCCGCACCTGTCCGTCCGAGAGCTGGACGTCGTCCGCCAGGTCATCGATGGCCGCAGCAACGACGAGGTCGGGGCCACCCTCGGCATCGGGGTGAAGACCGTCGAGACGCACCTCCGCCGGATCTTCGAGCGGTTCGGCGTCGGCTCCCGGACCGAGCTCGTCGCCCGGGCCCTCCGCGAGGGCTGGCTGGAGATCCCGCCGGGCTGACCGTCAGGGGCTCGGGGTGCTCTCCGCGATCTGGAAGGTCGTTTTGACGCCTTCGCCGCGATCGCCAAGCTGCCAGACGAGGGTCGCCTTGCCCGGTGATGCGTCCGACGGTATCTCGAGGCGCATCTCGAAGGTCGCGCTCAGGCCCAACGTGAGGACTCCGGCCGGGCCGCAGTTGAGCAGCCGCCGCGTGTCGATCGAGCCCTGTTCGCCAGGCAGGAACAGCCGCTGGATGTAGCTCGGGCAGTCGCCGGACAGGTTGATCGGCTTGTCGTAGACGGAGGTGTTCGTGAGCGTGACCACGTAGACGTACGTTGAGCCCGGTGACGCGGTAGGCAGCGGCGGGATCGTGACCTTGAACGGCAATGAATCGCCGGGGTCGGACGGCGGCGGCTCGGGCGCGTCGGGCAGCCTGAACGGGGCCGGATCGAACCCCGGCGCGGATGAAGCCGCCGGGTCGCCCATGCACGGCGGGACCGGAATGGTTGCGAACTCGTCGGGCATCGGCGCGACGTCGAGCCGGGAATCACCCAGGACGACGTCCGCCCGCAGCGGCAGCGGGGGCGGCGCCGCGCACCAGTTGGCGAAGGCCAGCCACGAGCCGGCGCTCGAGCCGGCCGGCAGGACGAACGTCGCGGGCGACGGCAGCGGTCCGCCTGCTTCGGACGCGATCGCGATGTCGCCGGAGGCGTCCCGAAGCTCGACGGTCGGGCCGGCCGGGAAGAGGCAGTCGACGCCAGAGACATTCAGGACCGCGATCTCCGAGTACCACGTCCCGGCGGCGGCGCCCCAGTCACCCGACCACGCGAGCAGGTCCGCCGCCACGCATGGCTTGAGATCGGTGCCACCGGAGCCTTCCCCGGTCGACTGGAACTGGAGCACGCCCAGGCCCGATCCGGCCTCGGGGGCGTCGCAGCGCGGCGTCGAGTAACCCGGCTCATCGACCTTGACCTCGGTCCTCAGCAGCTGACCGCCGCTGCCGTCGGCGGCCGGCATCGTGAGATCCAGCTCGAGCGGCCCGGGCGGCGCGGCCGCGCCGCACCAGTTGTTCCACACGACGATCGCCCACGCGCTTCCGGCCTCCCCCAGGCCGATCGCCTCGAGACCGGACCCGGACCCGCGCGCCGTCGGCTCGCGGGACGCGACAACGGTGCCGCCGGCGTCCCGAAGAGCGGCTTCGATGGGCGGATCGAGGCGGCAACGCACCTGCGAGACGTTCACGATCGTGACCCCGCCCGCCGCCGAACCCGTGGCACCGCCCCACCCGCCCGCGACCACGGCCAGGCGGGTCGGATCGCACAGCGGCAGCGCGGATGGCGGCTCGGTCGGCTCCGGCGTGGGAATGACATAGGGCTCGTCGATCCAGGCGATGGCGCCGGGCGGGGTCGTCGGGACACCCTCGGACGCGACCGGCGAACCGCCAGGTGATCCGGTCGGGGCAGCGGGCGTCCGCCCAACGACGAGCGATCCGAGGACCGCCACGAGGGCCACGGCGGCCGCGAGGGAGGCCCACCGGAGGGAGCCCAGCCCGGTCGCGCCAAGCGAGGTGCGGCGAACCCTTAGCAGGTCTGCGGCCGGCTCGTCGAGCTCCAGGTTGATCGAGTGAAGCGGCTCGTCGGGTGGACGGCGGCGAAGCAGCTCCTCGATCCGATCGGGCTTCACTCAGGCCTCCGGTCCCAGTCGATCGCGTAGCCGCGCGATCGCGCGAGCGGCGTGCCCGCGAGCGGAGGACGCCTCCAGCCCGAGGACCCTGCCGATCGCCTCGAATGTGAGGTCGGCCCGATAGTGCAGGTAGAGCACCTGGCGCTGGCGGGGCGGGAGACGGTTGACCTCAGCCCAGACCGCGATGAGCTCATCGGGCGACGACGTCGGGATCGAGTCGAGTCGGGCGGTGTCGGATCCGCCCAGGCCCTCGACGAATCCGGCCCAGCGGCGGCGGAGGCGGTGGCGATCCATCGCCAGCCGGTAGGTCGTGCGGAACGTCCAGGCTCGCGGATCGTCGATCGTCGCGCCACGCCGGAGCGTGCGCCACAGTCGAAGGAGTGCCTCCTGGACGACCTCGGCTGCCTCGTCGTCGGTGAGTCCCAGCCGACGAGCAAACCCGAAGAGCTGCTGGCTGCTCCGTGCATGCACATCCTCGAGAACGCGTCGCGCCTCCAGGTCGTCGATCGCCCTGGCGTCAGACACGACCGTCACACCTCTGCTGACGCTCGACATGGCCCGAAGCGCTGCATGCCGTTCAGGATCACGATGCGACCAGGACCGAGTCCCGGCCAGGGATCATTCGTGTAGCCGCTCGCAGGCTACCGCTTCAGGTCCTCCAGGCGGACGGTGCTCGAAGCCTTGGGGATCCCGAGATCGAGCGGCTGCCCGAAGTCGTGGAAGGTGTAGGCGACTTCGAGTCGTCCACCGCCCAGCACCGGGCCGAGGTTGAAGGTGTACATCACTTTCTGAACGTCGCCATCGCGGCCGATCCAGGCCTGTCCCTCGAGCCGCCGTTCGATGCCAGCTGCCCGGAGCGCCGCGATCGCGTCGAGCATGTGCTCCCGGACGCCGGCGGGGACGGCGTCCGGCGCCAGCTCGAGGTCGAGATCGAACCGGAAGTGATCCGTGACAACCCCGTTCACGTCCTCGGAGGCGAGGAACTCCACCGGCGGCACCGCGCCGAACAGGTCGTAGATCACGAGGGAGCTGTCGTTCTGGCCCTTGGTGACCTGGAGGAACGGGACGGCCCGCGGGTCGGTGGAGGTCAGATCCACGAGCAACCACTTGCCCGACGGGACGGCGGTGCCGAGAAACGAGCCGCTCAGGAACAGGCGCTTGTCGTCCAGGATCATGCGCATGTGGCCGAGGGACAGGGCCGAGTAGTCCGTGTCGACGACGATCCTGGTCGGAGACCCGAACGACATCGCCCCGGTTCCACGGATCGCCGTGCCGTCCTTGATTGCGAGGTTCCCGACGTACGTCGTCGAGACGTCGAACCCGACGGTTCCCGCGGCGATCGTGGCCAGTGCGGCGTCTCGGATCTGACCCACCATCGGGTCGACCGTCGGGGATGGGATCGGCGTCGGCGAAGGCGGGACGGTGGGAGTCGGTGCCGTCGGTGAAGCGCTCGGGAATGGGGCCGCGCTCGAGCAGCCGGCGAGCAGCGCCACGAGCGCGAGGAGGGCGAAGCGGCGCATCGGCTCCCTCGGGTTCAGCGACCAGGCCTGACGCTAGCAAGGCCGCCGGGGCTGTACGAGAGGCCATTCGTCCTACTCGTCCGCCGTACGGCCACCTGCCACCGAGGGTCGCACTCGACCTGGGCCCAGCGCCTGCTGGCAGGCAGCCGTCACGATCCGACGCGGCCGGAGCGGACCGTCGTGCTCGTGCGGCTGCGATCATGACCAGCGTGAGCGGCTCGACGGTCCCGATGATCCTCGACGTCGACACCGGGATCGACGACAGCTTCGCCCTGCTGCTCGCCTGCGCGACCCCCGAGATCGAGCTCCTCGCCGTCACGACGATCGGCGGCAACGTGCCGGTGCGGCAGGTCGAGGCGAACACCCGCGCTGTGCTGGAGCTCGCCGGCTACGGCCGGGTGCCGGTGGCGCTCGGGGCGACGAAGCCGATCCGAAAGCGGCTCCAGACCGCCGAGGACACCCATGGCCCCAAGGGCGTCGGCTACGCGGAGCTCCCGCCACCGACGCAGCCCCTCGATGAGCGGGGCGCGGTCGACGTCATCGTCGAGGAGGCTCGCGCTCGGCCCGGCGCGGTCACGCTCGTGACGCTCGGGCCCCTCACGAACCTCGCCCTCGCCCTGGAGCGCGAGCCGGCACTCCCCCGCCTGCTCCGCGGCTGGACGCTGATGGGCGGGGCCTACGGCGTGCCCGGCAACACGACCCCGACGGCGGAGTGGAACGTCTTCGTCGACCCCGACGCAGCCCAGCGGGCGTTCGCCGCCTGGGCGAGCGCCCGCGAGAAGGACGAGACCGTCCCGCTGCCGCTGGCGATGGGCCTCGACGTCACCGAGCAGGCCCGCCTCCTGGGCGAGCACCTGCGCCAGCTGGCCCTTCGCGGCGGCGCCCGCCCGTACGACGCGGAGATGCTCGCCCGCGAGCCGGTCGTCGCGAACGGCTCGGTGGCGGACGATCCCCTCCTCCACTTCGTCGTCGAGGCCCTGCGCTTCTACTTCGAGTTCCACGCCACCTGGGACGGGTTCTACGGCGCGGTCGTCCACGACCCGTATGCGGTGGCGGCGACCCTCGACCGGTCGCTGGTCCAGACGCAGGCGGTGTTCGTGGACGTCGAAACCGGGTCCGGGCCCGCCCACGGAATGACCGTCGCCGACTGGCGCGGCCTCACCAAACGCCCCCCGAACCTCGACGTCGCGGTCGGCGGCGACGCGCCGGCCTTCCTGCGGCTCCTGGTCGATCGCGTCGGAGGGCTGGCGGCGGACCGCTCCGGCGTGGCACGCTAGGCCACGATCGGCCGCTCCCCGCGAGCAGCCTGGAGGAGGTGGAGATCCGATGTCCTCGAGCTGGTTCCGCGTGCTGGTCGCGGCGGTCGTTGCGATCGTCGCGCTCGTCGCCGGCCTTGCGCTCTACGGAAGCTCGATCGGCGGTGGGACGGCGAACCCGGATACGGGGCTGGTCCCGGGATCCGACGCCTTCATGCTCGTGCTCGCCCTCTCGCTGCTCCTCGGGTTCATCGCGTACGCCGCCATCGAGTTCGCCCAGACGCGACGGCTCGACTCCATCGCCCGGCAGTTCGACACCCGGACCATCGTCCTCATGCCGATCGCGATCGCGATCAACATCGTCCTCGGCCAGACCGTCGGGACCGCGCTGAAGATCCCGCTCTACCTCGACTCGATCGGGACGATCCTCGTCGGCGCGCTGGCCGGCCCGATCCCGGGCGCGCTGACCGGCCTGCTCGCGAACCTCATCTGGACGTTCGTCCTCGCCGGCACGCCGTTCGGCAGCCCGTATGCCTGGCCGTACGCGATCGTCGCCGCCGAGATCGGGCTGCTCGCGGGCGTGTTCGGCTACTACGGCTTCTTCCGCAGCCGCCCGAACACCAGCTGGCCGAAGCTGCTGGGTGGCCTCGCGGCCGCCATCGTGATCCTGCTGGGCCTCGTCGTGTACGGGGTCATCCCGTTCTACAAGGGCGATTTCGTGTTCTTCGGCTCGAGCCCGACCGAGGGCTTCTTCAACGTCATCGCCTACGGGATCGCCGTCGGCCTGATCCTCGGGCTCATCGCCCTCGCAATCCAGCTGTTCGTGAAACGCGACCTCGGGGTGGCGTTCATCGTCGTCGGTGGGGCGATCTGCGGGGTGGTCTCGGCCCTGATCTCGGCGCCGATCTCGGCGTTCGTCTTCGGCGGCGTGACCGGCAGCGGGGCGGACATCCTCGTGGCCGCCTTCCAGCAGGCCGGGTCGAGCCTCATCGACGCGGTCTTCCAGCAAGGGCTGCTCCAGGACCCGATCGACAAGACGATCGAGTTCATCGTCGCCTTCCTGTTGCTCCAGACGCTGTCCCGGCGGTTCACGGCCAGGTTCCCCCAGGGTGAGCGGGCCGTCGGCGTGATCGAGGCCTGAGCCTGGCGTGAGCTCGTCGACGACGGCGCCGACGCCCATGGCGCCGCCGTCGGGCAACCCGACCACGCTCTCCGAGGCGGACCGCGCCTACCTCGCGTCGCTCGCGCCGCAGGCGGCCTCGCCGTACCACGCCCTCAATCCGCTGACGAAGGCCGCCATCGCCACGATCGCGACGCTGGCGGCGTTCGTCCTCGGCGGCTACGTCGCGCCGCTCGCGATCCTCACCGTCCTCGTGATCCCGGGCGCGGTGGCCGCCGGCGTGCTGACGCGACTGACCCGGGTCGCCGTCCTCATCAGCGTGCCGATCTCGATCTCTGTGGCTCTCGTCTCGGTCTTCACCCGGGCCGGTGCGACGGTCCTGTTCACCGTGGGACCGTTCGACGCCACGGCGGAGGGGGTCGACTTCGCCGGCCAGATCATCGTTCGGCTGTTCGTCACTGCGATGGCCCTCGGGCTGTTCGGCCTCACGACCGAGCCCCGGGCATTCGTCGTCGACCTCGAGCGGCGAGGCCTCTCGCCGCGGGTGGCGTTCGCCGCGGCGGCGACCCTCGAGACGATCCCCCTCATGGTCGAGCGGGCCCTCGCGATCCAGGCGGCGCAGCGGGCCCGGGGCCTCGACACGGAGGGCAGCCTCGCGGCGCGGATCGGCGGCGTGATGCCGCTCGTGGGGCCGGTCATCCTGTCCTCGCTGACCGAGGTGGAGGAGCGGAGCCTGGCGCTCGAGGTGCGCGCCTTCGGCCGGCCAGGGCGGCGCGACCAGCTCTGGACCCTCGCCGACGACGGCCGCCAGCGACTGCTCCGGTGGGCCCTGCTCGTGGGTTTCATCCTCGTGCTCGTCGGGCGCGTCGCAGGCGCGCTGCCGGCGCTGCCCTGAGCGCAGACGGCCTGATGCTGGAGCTGGACGCCGTCTCCTACCGCTACCCGGGCTATGCCCGGCAGGTCCTCGCCGACGTGAGCCTGGCGATCGGCAGCGGCGAGATCGTCGGCCTCGTGGGCCGGAACGAATCCGGCAAGTCGACGCTGTGCCTGGTCGCCTCGGGCCTGGCGCCGGTGTCGGTCGGCGGCGTCCTCGCGGGCGAGGTCCGGATCGACGGCACGGCCACCGCAGGGCTGCGACCGTTCGAGCTCGCGAGCCGGGTCGGGCTCGTGTTTCAGAACCCGAACACCCAGCGATCCGGCGTGACCGCGACGGTGTTCGAGGAGGTCGCGCTCGGGCCGGTCAACCTCGGGCTGCCGGTCGCCGAGACGGTCGAGCGGACGCACTGGGCCCTCCGGACCTTGCGGATCGAAGCACTGGCCGACCGCGATCCGGCGCGGCTGTCGGGCGGCCAGGCCCAGCTCGTCGCGATCGCCTCGATCCTGGCGATGCGCCCGCCGCATCTCGTCCTGGACGAGCCCACCGCACAGCTGGATCCCGAGGGGACGCGGCTCGTCGGCGAGGCCCTCCAGGCGCTGGCCGGGACCGGCGCCGCGCTCCTCGTCGCCGAGCACAAGACCGATCTCCTCGACCGGCTCTGCTCCCGGGTCGTCGCCCTCGACGGCGGACGGGTGGCGATGGACGGTCCCGCGGCGATCGTCCTTGCCGACCCGGCGCTGGAGCAGCTCGGGGTGGAGCGGCCGGCTCGCCACCGGATCGCCGGTGAGGTCGCCGCTGCGGGGCTCGTGCTGCCGGGAGCGATCGCGTGATCCACTGCGAGGGCCTCGTCCACGTCTACCCCGGAGGGACGCGGGCGCTCGACGGCGTCGATCTCGAGATCCGGGCCGGCGAGCGCGTCGCGATCATCGGCCAGAACGGGTCCGGCAAATCGACGCTGATCCTCCACTGGAACGGCCTGCTCCGGCCGACCGCGGGCCAGGTCGTCATCGACGGCCGGGCGGCCGAGGGCCAGCGCGTTGCGCACCTCGCCCGGACGGTCGGGATCGCCTTCCAGGACCCGGACCGCCAGATCTTCGCGGGTCGCCTCCGGACCGAGGTCGCGTTCGGAGCGCGCAACGTCGGGCTGCGCGGCGCCGCGCTCCAGCGGGCCGTCGACGAGACGCTCGACGTCGTCGGGCTGCGGGGCGAGGCGGACGCCAACCCGTATGACCTCGGCTACTCGCGCCGGAAGCTGCTCGCCCTCGCCTCGATCCTGGCGATGGGCACCCCGGTCGTGGTGCTCGACGAGCCGACGACGGGGCAGGACGCCGCGGGCGTGGCACGAATCCAGGCCATCGTCCGGTCGCTCACCGAGGTGGGTCGGACCGTTGTGACCGTGAGCCACGACATGCGCTTCGTCGCCGAGACGTTCGAGCGGGTCGTCGTGATGGGCGCTGGGCGCGTGCTGCTGGACGGCTCGCCGGCCGAGGCGTTCGGGGAGCCGGCCTGGCCGAGCCTCGCCGCGACGAACCTCGAGGCACCGCTCGCGGCGCAGCTCGGGGTGCGCTGGGGCCTCGGCCCGACGCCGACCGAGGCCGGGCTCGTGGCGGCGCTCGCCGGAGCGCCGCGAGCCCGGCCCGCTGACCGGGCTGGCACCTTCGGGAGCAGCGACCCCCGCTGAAGAGGCCGTCCGGCCGCAGCGCGGCGGCGCCGGCGCGACCAGCATCGACCCCGAAGGAGGTGCCAGATGCGAGTCCTCCTGGCCACCGACGGATCGGCCTCTGCGGATCGTGCCCGGGATCTCGTCGCCGGGCTGGCATGGCCGGACGGCACGATCGTCCGAGTCCTCGTCGCGGTCGACACCCATCTCGAGATGCTCGCGGCGCCCTTCGCCGTGGTCTCCGGCGACGTCGTCGACGAGCTCGACAGCGAGCTCGTCACCCACGCCCGGGTGACGCTGGAGGCGGCCGAGACCGCGCTGCGCGAGGCCGGCCTGGCCACCGAGGCCATCACCCGGCGGGAGCGCGCCGCCGACGCGATCATCGACGAGGCGCGGGCCTGGGCGGCGGATCTCGTCGTCCTCGGCAACCGGGGCCACACGACCCTCACCTCGATGGTCCTCGGCTCGACCTCGGCCGAGGTCGTCGACCATGCCCCGTGCCCGGTGCTCGTGGCGCGAGCGGCGTCGATCGGCGAGCTCGTCCTCGCCTCGGACGGGTCGCCGTCGGCGATCGTGGCGGAGCGACTGCTCACCGGCTGGCCGATGTTCCGAGGGTTCCACACGACCGTGGTGTCGGTGGCCCTCATCGGGCCGCCGTGGAGCCCCGGCCTGGCCTCGGGTCTCTACGACCCCGTCGCGACGACGGACGAGCGCGGCGACGCCGCCGCCCGGAGCGAGGTGATCGACCTTGCCGAGACGGTCGCGAGGCGCCTGCGCGACGCCGGCATCGACGCGACCGCCCGGCCGATGGAAGGCGACGCGGCCTCCGAGATCCTCACCGTGGCGCGGGGCGCATCGCGCCCACTGATCGTCATGGGCAGCCGCGGCCACACCGGGATCGCCCGGCTGCTGCTCGGCGGCGTGGCCCGGAACGTCCTGCACCACGCGACCGGCTCGGTGCTGATCGTCCGGCAGGGCGTCCGCGTCGCCCCGGCCGAGCCGGCCGTCGAACGAGCGGCCAAGCCCGGTCAGGAGCTGGTGAGCTCGATCTCCTGACCATCCGCGGTCCACGCCCGCAGGCTCGGCGCGTCCGTCACGTCGGGCCCCGCCGCGTCGACGTGCGTCGCGTCCAAGGACACGATGAGCTGCAGTGCCGCCGGGTGACGCGCCTCGCGGAGGTCGTTCGCGGATGGGCGCGCGGGCGAGACGACGTGCGAGTGGACGATCGCCCAGATGACCTCACCGACGTCGTCGATCGCGATGCTGTGTCGCAGCAGGTCGTCAGGGTGGATCTCGAAGCGATACGGCGACGCGAGCACGTTGCGGGTCGGGATCCAGCGGAGCGGGTGACCGCCCGCCGCGAACGGCGCGTCGCTCGCGATCAGCCCGCAGGCCTCGTTCGGGAGCTCGGCGCGGGCATGGGCGACGATCTCGTCGGCGATCGCGCGAGGCAGCTCCACGTGCGCGATGGCCGGCGTCTCGGCCACGGGCGTCACGAGGCCGCGATGGGCGCCGATCGAGGCTCGGAGCAGGCCGGGCAGGCCGGATCGCGCTCGAGCCGGATCTCGCTGAACGTCGAGTCGAGGGCATCGAACACGAGCAGCCGCCCCGCGAGCGTCTCGCCGATCCCGAGCAGGAGCTTGAGGACCTCGTTCGCCTGGAGCATGCCCATGATCCCGGGCACCACCCCGAGGACCCCGACGACGGAGCACGAGGGGGCGAGCTCCGGTGGCGGCGGCGTGGGGTACAGGCAGCGGTAGCAGGGACCCTCGAACGGCACGAACGTCGTGACCTGGCCCTCGAACCGGAAGACCGAGGCGTGGACGACCGGGATTCGGGCCTCGACCGCCGCGTCGTTCAGCAGGTAGCGCGTCTCGAAGCTGTCGGTGCCGTCGAGGATGACGTCGTACCCGGCGATCAGCTGCGCGACATTCGAGTCGTCCAGGCGCGCCCGCTGGGCGACGACCCGGACATCGGGGTTGAGGCCCGCGAGCGTGCGTCGGGCGCTCGCGACCTTCGGTGCGCCGACCGCGTCGGTGGCGTGGAGCACCTGGCGCTGCAGGTTGCTGGCATCGACGACGTCGTCGTCGACGAGCCCGAGCGTCCCGACGCCCGCCGCCGCGAGGTACAGCGCCGCCGGGCTGCCGAGGCCACCCGCGCCGACGATGAGGACCTTCGAGGCGAGGAGCCGCGCCTGCCCCTCCGGCCCGACCTCCGGCATGAGGAGCTGGCGGCTGTAGCGCTCGCGCTGGCTGGTCGTCAGGCCGCCGGGCCCGAGCGGCTCCGCGGGCGGGACGACGACGGGCAGGCCGGCGCGCTGCCAGGCGATGATCCCGCCGGCGAGATTCACCACGTGGCGGTAGCCGAGCTGGCCGAGCGCGGCAGTCGCGTAGTGGGAGCGGTTGCCGCTCCGGCAGTAGACGACGATCGAAGCATCCCTGTCCGGGACCGCGGCGGCGACGCCCGCATGGAGGCGGCCCTGGGGCAGGTGGATGGCGCCCTCGAGATGCCCTTCCTGCCACTCGGAGGGCTCGCGGACGTCCAGCAGGATCGCGCCCTCGTCGCGGAGGCTCGCGGCCTCGGCGGGCCCGACCTCGGCGACCGGGCCAGGGCCGTGCCGGTCCGGCGTGGGCGTCACTCGCCGCCGGTGGCGGCGTGGGCGGTGGCTCCCTCGGAGCCTTCGCCGAGCGCGTGCTGGAGCGTGTCGAGCGAGAGGAGCGCGCACTTGAGCCGGGCCGGGCTGATCTCGATGCCGAGCAGGTCAAGGACGTCGCTGGAGGACAGCTTCGCGGCCTCATCGACCGGCTTGCCCTTGACCTCGTCGGTCAGGAGCGACGCCGAGGCCTGGCTGATCGCGCAGCCGCGACCGGTGAACGACACGCCGTCGAGGACGCCGGCGCGAACCCGCAGCTGGAGCGTGATCCGGTCGCCGCACAGCGGGTTCGCGCCCTCGTAGGACGCCGTCGCGTCCTCCATCGTCCCGAAGTTGTGGGGGTGGCGGTAGTGCTCGAGGATGTAGTCGCGATACAGGTCGTCCATGCGCCGTCGATTCTAGCGGTGGCTGTCGGGGCTTCCGGCCGTCAGGCCTGGATCCCGAAGACCCGCTTGACCTCCGTGATGCCGTCGACGAGCGCATCGACGTCGGATCTGGTCGAGTAGACGTTGAAGCTCGCCCGGGCGGTGGCCGGCAGGTCGAGCCGCTCGTGGAGCGGCATCGTGCAGTGGTGGCCGGCGCGAACCGCCACGCCGACCCGGTCCAGGACCTGGGCGACGTCGTGGGGGTGGACGCCCGGGATGTTGAACGGGATGACCCCGCCCCGGATCGAGGTGTCCATGGGGCCGTAGAGGGCCACGTCCGGGTGGGCCGCCTGGAGCCGCGGCAGGGCGTAGTCCAGCAGCGCCCGCTCGTGGGCCTGGACGCGATCCATCCCGAGCGCCATGAGGTACTCGGCCGCGACGCCCATGCCGATCTCCTCGGCGATGGCCGGGGTCCCCGCCTCGAACTTCCACGGGATCGAGTTCCACTCGGAGCGGCGCAGGTGGACCTCGCGGATCATCTCGCCGCCGGCGAGGAACGGCGGCATCGCCTCGAGCAGCTCGCGCCGGGCCCACAGGGCGCCGGAGCCGGTCGGGGCCAGCATCTTGTGGCCGCTGAAGGCGTAGAAGTCGCAGCCGATCGCCTGGACGTCGACCGGCACGTGGGGCACCGCCTGGGCGCCGTCGACGAGGACGAGCGCGCCGGCCTCGTGGGCCATCCGGGTCATCTCGACGACCGGGTTGATCGTCCCGAGGGTGTTGCTGACGTGGGTGAACGCCACGAGCTTCGGTCGGAGCTTGAGCAGGACCTCGAAGACCTCGAGGCGGAGGACGCCGTCGTCCGTGATCGGGATGAACTCGAGGTCGCCGTCCTGCTCCTGGACGAGGAGCTGCCACGGCACGAGGTTGGCGTGGTGCTCCATCTCGGTCAGGACGATCGCGTCGCCCCGCCGGATGTTCCTGCGGCCCCACGAGTAGGCGACGAGGTTGATCGCCTCGGTCGCGTTGCGGGTGAAGATGACCTCGTGGTGGTCGGGGGCATTGATGAACCGGGCCACCGACTTGCGGGCTGCTTCGTACGCCGCCGTCGAGCGCTCGCCGATCTCGTAGATCCCGCGGTGGACGTTGGCGTTGTAGGTCGTGTTGAACTCGGTGACCGCATCGATGACGGCCTGCGGCTTCTGGCTCGACGAGGCCGAGTCGAGGTAGACGAGCGGCCTGCCGCGCGAGGTCAGGGTCGAAAGGATGGGGAAGTCCTTCCGGATCTCCTCGGGGTCGAGCGGGCCGGCAGCCGGCGTCACGAGCGCTTCGACAGCCATGTCAGTGCACCTCGGCCGGCTCGAGCTCCGGGCCCAGCGGCACGGCGAGCGCCTCGTCGGAGACGTTGGTCTCGAGGCCGGCCTCGCGGAGGATCGGGCCGTAGCCCTCCTCCTCGAGCCGCAGCGCGAGGTCGCGCCCGCCGGTCTTCACGATCCGGCCCTGGGCCAGGACGTGGACGACGTCTGGCTTGATGTAGTTCAAGAGGCGCTGGTAGTGGGTGATCAGGAGCACGCCGAGGGTCGGGTTGAGCATCGCGTTGACGCCCTCCGCGACGATCCGCAGGGCATCGATGTCGAGGCCCGAATCGGTCTCGTCGAGGATCGCCATCTCCGGCTCGAGCATCGCCATCTGGAGCATCTCCAGGCGCTTCTTCTCGCCCCCGGAGAAGCCCTCGTTGACGTAGCGCGTGACGAACGTCTCGTCCATCCGGAGGAGGGCGAGCTTCTCGCGCATGCGCTTGCGGAAGTCGCCCATCGAGACGCCGCCCCGCATCGAATCGGTGGGATCGACGTCGGTCGTCTTGTCGACCCCCTGGAGCTTGGCGTTGAGCGCGCTCCGGATGAAGCTCGCGACGCTGAGCCCGGGGATCGCGGTCGGGTACTGGAACGCCAGGAACATCCCGAGCCGGGAGCGCTTGTCCGGCGACAGCTTCAGGACGTCGCGGCCCTTCCAGGTGATCTTGCCGCCAGTGACGACGTAGCCGGGGTGGCCCATCAGCGCGTAGGCGAGGGTCGTCTTGCCGGATCCGTTCGGACCCATGATCGCGTGGACCTCGCCCGGCCCGACCTCGAGGTCGATGCCCTGGAGGATCTCGTGCTCGGGCGCGGTGACGGGGGCCACCCGCAGGCCGCGGATGACCAGCTGATCGGTGTCGGTCACGGGTGGGTCAGGACTCCTTCGGGACGGCTGTCGAGGAGGGTCTCGGGCCGGCGCTGCGGCACGAGGTCGGCCAGGGTCATGGTCTCGAGCGCGCCCGCGATCGCGTCGCGCACGCGGATCCAGAGGAAGTTCACGGTGCAGGTCGATGTCCGATCGCAGTTGCTGGCGTGATCCGGATCGTCCGTCGCGCAGATCATCGGCGCGAGTGGCCCCTCCAGGGCCCGCAGGATCTCGCTCATCGGGATCTCGCTCGGCGGCCGGGTCAGGGCGTAGCCACCGCGGGCGCCGCGGGTCGAGGTCACGAGGCCGGCGTCGCGAAGGACGAATGCGAGCTGCTCGAGGTAGGCCTTGGGGAGATCCTCCGCCGCCGCGATCTCGGTCAGCGACGACGGACCGGCACCGAAGCGCCGGCCGAGCTGGACCATGAGCCGCACGCCGTATTCGCCCTTCGTGGAGAACGCGACCGCACCGGTCCCGTGGAACGCCGGGCGGACCGTGTGGATGGGCGGGCTCAGGGTGCGTACAGACGCGGGCAGCGGACGATCCTCAATCCCTAGTGATTTCGTCGGGATTGAGTCTACGGCCACCATCGTGGAGCGTCAACGACCGGGAGGGGTAGTAGGTAGGGCGGTCGGAAGTTGCCGACATCGGCGGCCGCCCAGCACTGGCGCGAGCCCATTCGTCAGCGCATCCGCTCGGGACGCATAAGCGGACGCGGCGGCGGCGCCCACCCAAGGGTGCGGCCGTCACAGTCACGTCCTACACGGTGATATCCCGGCGACCGAAGACGATGGCGGTCGCCGCAAATTCGGCTGCGATGACCAGGGCGAGCGTGGCGAGAGCCACGGGCACGGGAACCGGGGCGAAGAACGCTGCCCCACTCATTGACGCGTGATTGCTCCCGGCGGGCGCCCCTGCCGCGAGGAGGGCATTGATGAGCTCTGTCGGCATCCAGCGAGTGACTTCGGGCGGCAGGCCAACGCTTGGCAGGGTGGCGACGACTGCCCAGGCGCCAACGAAGGAGGCAGCGCTCAGGATCACGGAGCGAACGAGGACGGCGAAGAGCAGGCCCGTTGCCGCTGCCCACACGTTGACGGCGACCAATGCAGCCAGAGTCCCGATAACGCCGAGATCGAAAGCCTCAGCATCAACATATGGCAAGAGGCCAAGACCGTGGGCTGCGGGCGGGACGGCAACCCCGACCAGTACGGTGCTCGCGGCCACAAGTCCACTTAGGGCGAGGCCCAGAGCCGCCTTGCCCACAAGGAGCCGAGGGCGGCTACTGTCCCTCACGAGTCGCGTACGAATCGTTCCCGTGTCGAACTCAGAGGCAACCAGCCAGCAGCTCAGCAGTCCGGTGCAAACGGCGCCGATAGGAAAGGCGTCCAGAGAAACGCTCCCAACACTTGCCCAAAGCTGATACCCACGCTGCAGGAGGACGACCGGGTCGACGCCCCCCGCAGGGAGCTCGGGGCCGACTCCCGGCGGCGTCGGGGCTGGGAGTAAGAGGAGCTCACGAGCGAGCAGGATCGGAGTGAGGGCGAGAAGCAGGACAGCAACGTCTCGTCGCCTGCGTCCCACACGCCACTCAAAGGCGATCGCCTGCATTGTCCGGGAACGCTTCATCGATGACCCCGAGCAGCTCTGAGGAATACCTGTTCAAGGGACTGGCGCACATGGCGCACCTCAGAGGGATAAAGCCCGGCGGTCGCCAGGAGCCCGACTACTGCTGCTCCATCCTCGGAATGCACCCGAAGCAGGCGCTGATCTGAGTCGTCGCTCTCCGCCCCGATCATCTGGCCGTTTAGGGCCTCCTTGGCCCTTCTTGCAGCCTCCGGGGAATCGAAGCCAACCTGGAGGTGTGGACGCTGACGCAGCTGATCCTGCGTGCCCTCCGCGACGACCTTGCCTTCGTGGATGATTACCACGGCATCGGCCAGGGCTTCGATCTCCGGGAGAAGGTGAGACGACAGGAGGATGGCGACCCCCTCGGCCTTGCGTCTGAGAATGGCCTCACGCACCATGGCAACACCTTCCGGGTCGAGGCTTTCCGTTGGCTCATCGAGAACCAGGACGCTGGGCCGCCCGCAAAAGGCGACCGCGACTCCAACCCGCTGGCGCATTCCGGATGACAGCGCTCCCACACGCCTGCGGGCGACGCCCTCCACCCCGAACTCCTTGAGCAGGCGGTCGGACATGCGCGTGATCGAATCTCCACGTGCTGAAAGTGCGCCGTAGATCGCCACCGTCTCGAGGACCGTGAGATGCGGGTGCAGCGCGGGGCGGGAAACGAGACCTCCCAGCACACCCGGTTCTGGACGGGAGTTTGCCGCTCCATCGAGGACCCGGACCGATCCGCTCGTGGGATTGAGCAGGCCAAAGCAGACCCGAATGGCAGTCGTCTTGCCGGCGCCGTTGAGCCCGAGGAGGCCCGTCACGGATCCGGCCTGGACAGCGAACGACACCTCGGTGAGGGCGTCGATCATACCGAAGCGCTTCGAGATCCGGTCGAACGCAAGCGCGGTCATGGGTCGGCAGAGGGCGGACGGGGTTGGAAGGTACGCCCGTCCGCCCGTGGGCCTTTGCTTCCTAGACCCGGAACTCTTGGGTGAATAGGTCGCGGACCTGTAGGCCGCAACACACGGTTGTCAGCACCGTGTGGTTCTGAACGTGATAGAGCCCTCCAGCGATCAGGCCGTATTGCTTGCAGCTACCCGATGTGGGCACCCACATTGCCCACGGACTTGAGTACTTGTCCTTCGTGCAGCCCGCGATCGGGCCGAGAAAGTCGCTCCAGTGGAAGCAGACGCCACCAACGTCGTAGTCGCAGTGCCCGTAGAACACGGCGATGTAGAGATGAGTTATGTCTCCAGTGCAGCTGTCGTATGCCTGCGCCCACAGAGCGCCCGAGCCGTACTTCCCCCCAAATTCTGTCTGGTAGCACCCCCCATCAGCGCTGACGTTCGCGACCAATGGAGTACCCGGAGCCGCGAAGACGAGAAATGCCGGCAGGCAGAGGACAATGGCCCTCAGCCGTCGCAGGAATCTGCTGTTCCGCACCACTTCTCCAATCCTCAATGCTGAGTCTCCGCTGAGTCAGAATGTTGCCTCGGCCCTCCTTCCGTCGCGCGACTGCCCGGTGAGAGGCGCCCACCGACCGCGCGTTCGACCTCGGTACTACCGGGCCTCCTCGAAAAGGTCCCGGATGCGCGTCTCGAATAGGCCCGCTTTGCGGAGCACCTCGCCTGCGGCGCCCGCGCTGACACTTAGGGCGACCAACAGGTCGACGGCGCGAGCGGGCCTCTGCTCGGACAAGGCCGCCTCGCCCATCGCTTCGATCAAGGCCTTTGCCTCGGGCCCGAGCCCAAAGCCGACTGGCCGCGCTCCTTGTCGGGCGAGCGCTGCTTCGACAAGCAGGTCCGGTGCGATTCCAGCCTGAGCTAGCCGCTCCGCGATCGGCTTGGTCTGGAGCGCGGCGATAAGGAAGTCGGTTGCCTCCACTTGACGTTCGGCCGCGAGCTGGATCGCGACGGCCTCGATCTCGGCAACGCGCGGGTCGTTGCCGATGAACCGCGTGTGGTCCGTTTCGAGCCTCCTTCCTACAATCAATACTTCGCGGGTGGACCAGCGGATATTCGGATCATCCGCGACACCGAAATGACATACGCCCAGATGACCGTCGGCCTCTTCGTTTGCCGATCGGCCAAGGTCACCGGCTGGGGCTGTACGACCATCCACCGAGCTGACATTGACTGGCTCGATCAGTCAGGAGATCCGCATTGGGGCGTCTGGGAAGTGTCCCACGTCAGTCAGAAGGGTGACAGCGGGGCGGGCTACGTCGCGTTCGAGAGTGACGACACGTACGCCAAGCCGGCCGGAATCCTGTTCGGCGGTGACATAGGGCTGGGGGCTCGTTACACCTACTACTACCCGGTCTGGGACGACTGGGCCATCACGGTCCACGCTTGCGTGACAGCGGCCTGCTAGGGAGGAGGGTTTGATGCGAACCACGGCCATGGCGGTGATCGGCGAGGGGGCCTCGATTGCACTGCAGGCCTGGTTGGCAGCGTCTGGTGCCCTTGGTCTGTCCGGAGACACGGCCAGCGTCGGAGCCATCTGGCTCGCGATGACCGCGACCGTGGCAATCGCGGTGGCCATCGGCTCGGTAGGACTTCGGCAATCGTCCAGGAGGCGGACCAGCGGCGCGGTCCTGATCGTAATTGGGGCCGTCGCCGCCTACGCCTGGCCAGTCATCACGGCCGTCGGGAGCCCGCCGCCGGACTTTCTCGACAAGTGGATCCAGGGACCTGCCCTACCCGTATGGGAGGGCCTGGCCATTCTGGTCGTCGGGGTGGTCCTCGCGATCCGGAAGTCGAGCCCAAGCGTCACGGTGGATCCGGCAGAGGGAGCAGGCTAGACCACAAGCGTGGCCGGGCCAGCCAACAGCTTGATCGGGCCAGCCACACAGCCCCAGGGCCCGTCGAGCCGTCCAGCAGGGTGCCGCCAGGCGACGAGCCGAGCGGCAACTTCGGTACGCCCTATCTACTACCCCGTCAATGACCCTGGCCTCGTCGACGGGGCCGTCGGCGAGCCCGGCGCCGGGACTTCCCGCCCGCCGGTCCGCTCGGCGCCGATCCCGGCCACGACGACGCACGCGATGCCCAGCACGGCGAGCACGTCGGGGACCTGGCTGAGCGCGACGAACCCGATCAGGAGTGCAAACGCTGGCTCGAGGCTCATCAGCGTGCCGAAGGCCGCGGTCGTCAGCCGCCGGAGGGCGAGGAACTCGAGCGTGTAGGGGATGATCGGCAACAGGATCGCCAGCCCGAGTCCGATCAGCAGCAGCTCCGGGGTCAGCCGGCCGACCGTGCTCGGCCCGGCCACGATCGTGGCGACCAGCGCCGAAACCGGGATCGAGACGGCGATCGACTTCAGGCCGGCGACCTCGTCGCCAACGTGCTGGGTCAGGACGATGTACGTGCCCCAGCAGACACCGGCAGCCAGGGCGAAGGCCACGCCGAGGGCGTCCGCAGCGCCGGTCCACGGCTGCGTCAGCAGGATGACGCCGACGGCCGCGATCACGGGCCACGCCTTGACGGCCCCGCGACCGCGCGCGACGGCGACACCCAGCGGTCCCAGGAACTCCAGGGCGCTGGCCGTGCCAAGCGGGAGGCGCGCGATCGAGGCCATGAAGAACAGCGCGGTGCCGGACGTGACGATCCCGAGCGCGACGGTTGCGCGGAACGCGGACGGCGAGAAGTCCGACGGCCTCGGTCGCACCAGCAGCAGCAGGATCGGGGCGGCCCAGGCCAGGCGCAGCCAGGTCGTGCCCGCGGCGCCCAGATCGTCGAGCAGGTGGACGGCGACCGCGAGCCCGAACTGGACGCACAGCATCGACGCGACGGCCATCGACGCGCCAATGCGCGACGCCGACATCGCGAGTCCGGGTCTGCTGATGGCGGTCAAGGCCCTAGTACAACGGCTCCGGTCGCCCGCGTCCACCGGACGTTCCGACGCTCGCCTCGGGTCCGGCCGGACGGATCGGACGACTCGTGTGCTATCTTCTGCGCATGGCTGTGCGCACGAACCTCCTCCTGCCTGAGGCGCTGGTGGCCGAGGTCGACCGGATCGCCGGGCCTCGAGGTCGGAGTCGATTCGTGGCCGAGGCCCTCGAAGAGCGCCTCGAACGGGAGCGTCGCCGTGTCGCGGCCCGGGAGGCCGCCGGTGCGTGGCGGGATCACCCCCTGTTTCCGACGTCGCGCGACGTCGCGGCGTGGGTGCGCGCGGGTCGCGTGGAGCCGGCGAGATCGTCCACGGACGCGAAGGGCTGATCGTGCGTGTCTTCCTCGATACGACGATCGCGATCGACTACCTCCGAGGTGAGGAGGCGGCACTGGCGCGGATCGCGGGCCTGTTCGAGACGGGCGAAACGGCGATCGTGAACGACGTCGTCGTGTGCGAGCTCGCCACGGGTGCGCCGTCCGAGGACGACGCAGGGCTCGCGGCGTTCCTGCGGGCCGTCGAGTACGTGCAGCCAGGGCCGGACGTCGCCGTCATGGCGGGTCACTGGCGCGGCGACGCGAGGCGACGGGGCGTGACGATCAGCGCGCCCGACGCGTTGATCGCCGCCTGTGCGGCGCATCAAGGCGCGACGGTCGTCACCCGGAACGCCCGAGACTTCGCGGGACTGCCCGTGAGGGTCGAGACCTACTGACCCGGCGCACGGCCGAGCCAGGCGCCGAGGCGTCCGTCGTGCCAGTGAACCCCGGGCGCGACGGAGCCGTACTGGCCCACATGCCTGGCCTCCGCCATCGACGTCGGGCGACGTACCTGTTGCGATTGATCCTGGCCGGCCTGGTGGCGACGCTGGCAGTCGCGGCCTGCGGGCCCAGCGACGGGTCGGCGACGCCGGGCATCGGCCGGGCGTCCGGCGAGCCGACCGAGCGGCCGATCGCGACGGTGCCGGCGGATCCCACCCTCGCGGCGGCGGTCGGGCCGTGGCGGCGCGTCCCGGCCAAGGCGGATCCCGCGTTCGGCGCCACGTTCGTCGCGGGCTGCCGCGCCGCGGAGGCGGCCATCGGCTCGATGCCGGCCAGGGTCGTCGACGTGCGCGGCCGAGGCTGGATCACCGTGCTGCTCGCCTCCGACACGGCGGCGTTCCTGTGCCGGACGACCGTGGACGACCCGGCACACCCCGTCGAGATCCGGTCGGTCACCGTCCCGAGCGCCACCATCGCCACCGACCAGATCGACCTCGCGCTCTGGACGCAGGTCCGGATCTCGCCCGAGACGATCACCTATGCCGTCGGGCGGGTCGGACCGGAGCCCGCGGATGTCATCGGTGGCTACGTCGACCAGACCTTCGTCTTCGCGACGCACGAGAACGGCTGGTGGGTCGCGTGGTGGCCACCGCAGGCCGCATCGGACGGCTTCGCCGCGGTCGACCACGGTCATGTCGTGCTGAACGAGGTCAAGGCGCCCGCCAGCGGCGAGTTCCCGGACGCTTCGGCGGGCGCGTCGCCCTAGGGTGAACCGGCGGGCGCCGCGGGACGCGCGGAGGCCGCAACCGGGGTCGGGCCGGGCATCGCCAGGACGGTTGCCACGAGATCCTCGACGGCGGTGTCGGCGCCGATCGACATGAGCTCGGCCGCCCGCTCCGTGCCGAGCTTCTCGGCCGCCGTCGCCACCGGATCGGGCAGGTGGAGCACCTTGACCGGGGCGAGCATCACGGTCTTCTCGCGGACGAGCCTGTCGGTCGCTCCGGCGAACCGCGCCCCGAGCTCCGGATCGCCGTACTCGAGCTCGATGATCGCGGCCATGCCGAGGGCGCGGGCGAGGCCCGACGCGTTGTCGTTCGCGGCGAAGAATCGCAGCCCTTCCTGCATGCGCTGCCACGCGCGCTCGGGCTCACCGACCCGGTAGCCGATCGCCGATTGGAGGGTCTGGCTGTCCGCGACCTGGTAGGCCGCGCCGGCCCGCGTGAAGGCCTCGAGGTTCTGTCCCTCGAGCTCCCTCGCCCTGGCGTAGTCGCCGCCGAGGAAGACGCCGAGGACGAGCGCCTGGCGGGCGCGGTTCATCCCCTCCTCGTGGCTCGCCTGCGTGTAGAGGTCGAGGGCGAGCTGCTCGTGCTCCCGGACGCCCGGCACGTTGCCGCTCACGACCGACATGAACCCCAGGTCGTAGTGGGCGTCGGCGACGAGAACCGGGTCGGCGATGCGCTCGGCGAGGGCAAGTCGCTCCTCGTAGGCGGCCGTCGCCGGCTCGAAGTCGTTCATCCAGTAGGCCAGCCCGCCCTCGGCGACGAGCCCGGCGATGCGCACTCGCGGATCGCCGGGCGAGGGCAGCGCCAGCAGCGGGGCCAGGAGCGCGCGGCCCTCCCGCAGCCGGCCACGCTGCTGGAACCAGCGCCACGTGGCGCCCATGACGCGGAGCCCGGTCGCCGGATCGGCCGCGGCAGTCGAGCGGGCGAGGACCGCGCGGAGGTTGTGGTCCTCGCGGTCGAAGCGCCGGATGGCAGCCTGCCCGCCGGCGACGAGGAGGACCTTGCCGAGCGACTCCGCGAGCTCGACGAAGACCGCCGAGTGGCGCGCCTCGGCGGCGGCCTGTTCGCCCGCGGCATCGAGGCGCTCCAGGGCGTACTCGCGCAGCAGCGGGTGCATCCCGAATCGCATCTCGACCGCATCGCCGTGATCCTCGGCCGGGGGCGCCTCCAGCCGGATCAGGCTCTTGTCCGCGAGGGATCCGAGGCCGTCCAGCAGGTCCATCCCGAGGTCGGCATCTGCGTCGGCCACGGCCTCCGCGGCCTCGACCGTCCAGCCGCCGGCGAACACCGCGAGTCGTCGAAAGAGCCGCCGCTCCGGCTCGCTGAGCAGGTCGTGGCTCCAGTCGATCGCCCCGCGGAGCGTCCGCTGGCGCTCCGGGACGTCACGGGCGCCGCCCGCGAGATCGAGGCTGCGGGCGAGGCGCTCGAGGATCTGCGACGGGCTGAGGAGTCGCACCCGTGCAGCCGCGAGCTCGATCGCCAGCGGCAGCCCGCCGAGGCGCTCGCAGATCTCGCGGATCGCCCGATTCGCCTCGTCGTTGAGGGCCAGGTCCGGCCGGTGGGCGCGGGCCCGGTCCTCGAACAGGCGGACCCCGGCGCCCAGGTCCAGGGGCGGGACGACGTAGCCCTGCTCGCCGGCGATCCGGAGGAGCTCGCGGCTCGTCACGACGATCCGGAGGTTCCGCGCGTCGCGAACCAGCCGCGCCACGCCATCCGCGGCGTCGGGCAGGAGCTGCTCGAGGTTGTCGACGACGAGCAGCGCGACCCGGTCGCGGAGGTGCGTCCGGAGCGCATCGGCGATCGGTCGCTCGGCCGATTCGCGGACGCCCAGGGCCGTCGCGATCGACGGCTCGAGCAGCGCGGCGTCGCGTACCGCCGCGAGATCGACGAACCAGACGCCGTGCGGGAAGCTCCGCCGCACCTCGTGGGCGAGCGCCAGCGCGAGGCGGGTCTTGCCGCTCCCGCCGGGCCCGGTCAGCGTCAGGATCCGGCTGCCGCCGAGGAGCCCGCGAAGGCGCTCCAGCTCCGATCCGCGGCCGACGAACGCCGTGACCTCGCCCGGCAGGTTCGACGGCACCTCGGTCGTGCGCAGCGCCCGGGCGTCATCGGCGGCGCCCGGCACGACCAGCCGGCACAGGCGCAGCGGCTCGTCGAAGTCCTTGACCGCCCGGAGGCCGTCGTCGACGAGCTCCGCGTCGCGGAGGTCCTCGGGCCGCTCGCCCGCCGGCGCGTCGAGCACCACCCCGACAACCTTCGCGAGCGTGTCCGAGACGACGACCTGGCGGCCATTGCCGGCGGCCGCGATCCGCGCCGCGTAGTTGACGTCGATCCCGACGTAGTCCTCCGGCGCCCCCTCGGCAAGCCCCTGGCGGAGGCGCCCCTCGCCGAGGTGGAGTCCCATCCGGACCTGGATCGGAGCGTCGGCCGGCCACGGCTCGGTGGCGAGCGCGCGCTGCGCCGCCGCTGCGGCCACGAGCGCATCGAGGGGTCGGCTGAAGGCCGCGAAGAACGCGTCGCCCTCGGTCTTGACGACGACCCCACCGTGGCCCTCGATCGCGGCTCGGAGGAGCTCGTCATGGCGAGCCACGATGCCCGCCCACGCGGCGGCGCCCACTGCCCGCTCGAGGCGCGTGGAGCCCTCGATGTCGGTGAACAGGAAGGTGACGGACGCACCGATCGGGAGACGCATCGGACGGGCCGCATCTTGGCACTGCGGCGGCGACCGCGTCGATGGCGCTCGGCGCGCGGCGGGCCGGCGAGCGAGCGGTCAGGCCTTGGTCAGCTCCTGGACCAGGCGGGTCAGGCCGAGCGGCCCGAGGGCGAGCGATCGCGCGTGCCAGCCCTTGAGGTCGAAGTCGCGGCCGGCGGCACGGGCGGCGGCCTTCGCGCCGTCGCGACCGGCGAGCCAGGCCCGTTCGCCCAGCTTGTACGCCGTCGCCTGGCTGGGCCACGAGAGGTACCGCAGGACCTCGCTCTCGGACTTCTCGTGGTCCATGCCCCCGGCGCGGGTCATGAACTCGATGGCACCCTCGTAGCCCCAGCGCTGGCCGGGCTTGCCGGACCAGTCCGGGTAGAGCGTCTCCGCGACCGGCGGGATCGGGCGGCCGGTGTGGAGCCCGATGTCCGCCACGACGCGGGCCGCGCGGAAGGCGTGGGCGCAGAGGAAGCCGAGGCGCGTCTCCGGGGTCCGGAACCAGCCGAGCTCGTCCATGAGCCGCTCGGCGTAGAGCGCCCAGCCCTCGCCGTGGGCCGAGACGAAGCCGAGCTTGTGGGCCCGGGTCAGGTGGACGAGGCGGATCGTCGCGCCCTGGAGGTGGTGGCCCGGGACGGCCTCGTGGTACACGGTGCTGACGTCGTCCCAGGTCGGGAAGCGGGTCCGGCCGACGGTGGGGAACCACGTCTGGCCGGGCCGCGACAGGTCCTCCGACGGCGGTGTGTAGTAGGCCGCGGCGGCACTGCCCTCAGGTGGGATCCGAACGATGCAGCGGCGGATCGACGGGTCGATGTCGAACTGCTGGCCGGACAGGCCCGCGATCGCCTCGTCGGTGAGGTATTGGAGCCAGGCTCGGTAGGCATCCACGCCTTCGATCATCCGGGCGGGATCCGTCGTCAGGAGCTCCTGGACCTCCAGGAACGAGGCGCCCGGCAGGATCCGCTCGCACTCCCTGGCCTTCTCGGCTTCGAGCCGGCCGAGCTCGTCCCAGCCCCAGGCGTAGGCCTCGTCGAGGTCGAGCTCGGTCCCGAGCAGGAACCGCGCCCAGGCCTGGTAGCGCTCCTCGCCGGAGCCGTCGACGTCGGTGGCCTTCGCGGCGTAATCCCGGCGCAGCCACTCGGCAAGACGGCCGTAGGCGTTGCCGGCGACCGTGGCCGCGTCCCTGAGCTCGCGGCCGAGCGCGCCGTCCGTCGCGCCAAACCTGTGGTCGTACTCGGCCACATAGCCCGCGAACCAGCCGCCCTCCCCATTGCCGGCCCAGGTCGCGCACTGGTCGGCGACGGCGAGAGCCTGGCGCCGCGCGGCCGGCCGGCCGTCCACGAGGCCCCGCTCGAGGCTCGCCCGGTACCCGGCCAGCGCGCCATCGACGGCGCGGAGGCGCTTCGCGATCGGCTGCCAGGCCTCGGCGGTGGAGCGGTCCATGAGGTCGAACACCGAGCGGGTGCTCGATGGCGGCCCGGTGATGATGCTCAGCCAGCGGTCGCGCTCGCCGGTATCGATCAACCCGACTTCGCCACCGAGGAAGTCCTGCATCCAGCCCCCGCCGAGGCGCTCCGCGTCGTCCTGCGCCGGATCGGCCTCCTGGAGCTCGTTGAGGGTCCGCTGGAGCAGGGCACGAATCGCCGCGAGGCCCTCGGGCGAGTAGTCCGTCAGGCGCGTGGGGTCGGCTTTGACGCCCCAGCGCTCGCCTCGGACCGGATCCAGGGCCGAGACATTGTCGACGTAGCGGCTGGAGATGTCCGTGATCGTGGCCATGGGTTCGCGTACGCCCTTCGACCTCAGTCCCGGGAGCCTACCGCGTTCGGGTCGATGGGCCCTGCCGCGGTGTCGCCGCCGGAGGCAGGATCAGGTCGTGACGATGGCGCCGGCACTCCCCTACGGTCCGGTCGTGACCCGGTTCCTGCGGCCGCTCCAGCGAGCGCTGAACGTGGCGAATCGCGCCTCCGTGGCGCCGCTGCTGCGAGCGCGCCTCGGCTGGCTCCTCGGCACGCCGCTGACCGGTCACCTGATGCTGCTGCGGACGCGTGGGCGCCGGACCGGCCTGCTCCGCGAAGCGCCGCTGGGCTACGTGATCCGGGACGGGGCCGTGTGGTGCGTGGCGGGCTATGGGGTGACGACGCCGTGGTATCGCAACCTCGTCGATGACCACTCGGTGGAGGTGATCCTCCCGACTCGCCGATTCTCTGCGCTCGCCAGGCCGGTCGACGACGAGGCGGAATGGTGCCTCGCCTTCCGGGCGCTGATCCGGAGCTTCGCGGTCGTCGGGCTGGCCGTCGTCGGCGACGTCTCCGGCCTGGACGATGCCGAGCTCTTCGAACGCTTCCATGCCCTGCCCGTGGTCCAGATCACGCCGGCTGACGGCCGCCGGCTGAGGCCGGGCGCCTTCGATCCCGGCGGGCGAGGCTGGCTCCTCGTCTACGGCGTCCCGGCCGCCGGGCTCGCGGTCGCACTCGCGCTCGGCGCGGCTGGCTGGAGGCCCGGGCAGGGCGGAGCCATGAGCGACTCGAGCATCGGGCCCGCCAGCTGACGCCACGTCCCGCCGTCGTGTCCGCCCGGGACGACCCGGACCGGGACATCCACGCCCCGCGCCGCGAGGCGGTGGGACAGCTCGGCAGCCCCCGCTCGGACCCAGCCGTAGTCGCTGTCGCCGTCACCCAGGAAGAGCCGCAGCCCCGTCAGGCTCGCGGTCCGGACGAGCTGCATCGGGTCGTTCGCCGCCGGGTCGCCGTCGAACAGCCACTGGCGATCCTTCGGCGTTGTGACGAACGCTGCCGGACTGAGCGCCCCGACCCCGGCGAGCAGGGCGGGCCGGCTGAACGCCAGGTGGAGCGCGGCGAACCCGCCCATCGACAGCCCGCCGACGTAGCGGCTCGAGGCCCCGCCGCGATAGCCCAACGATGCCTCGACCGCCGGCAGCAGCTCCTGCTCGAGGTAGCTCGCATACCGCCCGTGATCGAACTGGTCGGGGCCCGGCTGCGAGTCGACGCCATAGCTGTTGGCGATGAACGCCGAGGCGATGACGACCGGGCAGATCCGACCTTCGTCGATCAGTGCCTGGGCGATCCCATCGACGTGGATCCCGTCACCGCCATGCCCGTCGAACCACGACGCCTCGTCGGACCCGAAGCCGTGGAACAGGTACAGGAGCGCGAACGGCCGGGTCGGATCGAATCCGCGCGGCCGAAACACCAGGACCGGCATTGACCGGCCGAGCGCCGCGCTCTCGACGGTGAGCCGGGCGACGCTCGTCGCCGGGTAGCTCGGAGCCGCGGCGGGCGGCGAGCACGCGACGACGCCAGAGACGAGGTACGCGAGGACGACGCCCAGCCCGAGCAGCCTTCGCACGCTGCCGGAGACGCCCCGTGCGGGGACCTTGTGTCAGCCCGGCAGCGACCCAAGCTCCTCGTCGCGCCAGGCCACGGTGGCGGGCACGTTGTTGAACGTGTAGACGTGGAGCCCCGTCACCTTCGCGTCCGGGTTGGCGATGAGCGATGACAGGTCTTCGAGGAGGCCCGTCGGGCGGTAGGTGCCGCCGGATCGCAGGAGCTGGGCGACGAACCGCCGGTTCTTCAGCACGAACCGGCTGGCGTCCCGGACGCCGATCCGGGCGCTGATCGAGATGAGCTTCGGGATCTCGGCGACGCCCGGGATCCCGATCCGAACGGGGAGCGAGATCCCCTGGGCGCGGCGGCCCGCGAGCCATGTCTCGATCGCCTTTGGATCGAAGCACAGCTGGGTCGTCATGGACGTCGCGTAACGGGCCTTGGCCTCGAGCGCCGCGAGGAGCGCCCCATCGGGGATCGTCGGGTGGCCCTGCGGATAGCACGGGATGCCGACCT
This sequence comes from Chloroflexota bacterium, assembly GCA_016200665.1. Lineage (GTDB taxonomy): Bacteria > Chloroflexota > Limnocylindria > Limnocylindrales > CSP1-4 > UBA5189. Next base: position 43,535 of record JACQEG010000111.1, read on the forward strand.
CGCGCGGCAGGACGCCGAGGTCGTCCATCGCCTCGAGCAGCGACAGGCCGTCGGCGAACTCGCCGGGCGTCTCCTCGTCGCCACCGACGACGAATGCTCGATCGATGTTCGCGTCCGTGAGCCTAGCCATGAGCTCGGTGAGGTGGTGGTCGTCACGGATCATCCGCGCGGACAGGTGGGGGACGACGTGGTGGCCGGCCCGCTCCAGCTCGATCGCGAGGTCGATCGTCGCCTCGATGCCTTTCGCCGGCGAGGCGGTCACGGAGATCGTCGATCCGGGTGGCAGCGCGGCCGCCTGGTCACGGGCGTTCCTGAGCGGGATCAGCTCCCAGGTGGGATCCGCGAGGACGCGGGCGAGGGCGGCGCGGCCCCGGTCGTCGAGGGCGTTACCTCTGCGGAACAGGCCCCTCACCGGCGTGCGCGCACTCGGCCGGGCGAGCCCCGGCGCGCGACTGGACTGTCAGACCAGTCTGGAGCGCACGTTGCAGCGAAACTCGACCCCGGGTCGAGTTTCCGACCGAATCCGCCGGCGCCGGCCTGGATTTGGGCCCGAGATCGTCCGGAACTCGACTGCCAGTCCGAAATCGTCGCAGGTTGTCCCCACAGCTGGACTAGCAGTCGAGTCGGCGCCGTCCGCGGACCGCCGGGCGCCCGCGGAGCGCGAGGCCGCCGCTTCGGCCGGGGATCGCCCGCGCGACCCCGGAGCCTAGACATCGGAATCGGGGGAGGACGCCTTGCGCCTGGCGATGTAGTCGAGCAGGGCCTCGTCGACGGCGGCGTCGATCGGGGGCGCCTCGTACTCGCGGAGCATCCGCTTCCAGATCGCGTTCGCGCGCTGCGCGGCATCGAGCGAGCCCGCCTCCTGCCACTGCTCGAACGAGTTGTTGTCCGCGGTCTCGGCCCGGTAGAAGGCGGTCTCGAAGTTCGCCAGCGTGTGGCTGTTGGCGAGGAAATGGACGCCCGGGCCGTTCTCGATGATCGCCTCGACAGCCTGCCCGTTGTGGCTCATGTCGACGCCCTTCGCGAACACCGCGGCCATCCCGCACTGGTCGGCGTCGAGGATGAACTTCTCGTAGCCGATGGAGAGGCCGCCCTCGAGCCAGCCCGCGGCGTGGAGCACGAAGTTCACGCCGGCGAGGACGGTCGGCTGGAAGGTGTTCGCCGATTCGTAGGCGGCCTGGGCGTCGGCGACCTTGGAGGCGCAGAGGTTGCCGCCGGAGCGGAACGGCACGCCGAGCCGCCGCGCGAGCGCGGCCATGACATAGAGGACCAGTGCCGGCTCGGGGGTGCCGAAGGTGGGCGCTCCCGACTGCATCGAGATCGATGACGCGAACGACCCGAGGACGACCGGTGCGCCCGGGCGCACGAGCTGGACGAACGCCATCCCGGCGAGCGCCTCGGCGAGGGTCTGGGCGCAGACACCGGCGGCGGTCACCGGGGCCATCGCGCCGGCGAGGATGAACGGCGTGATGAGCGTCGCCTGGTTGGCCTGGGCATAGACCCGTGCCGCGCCGAGCATCGTCGAGTCCCACACGAGCGGCGAGTTGGCGTTGATCAGGCTCAGGACCACCGCGTGGTCCTCGAGGTAGCCCTCGCCGAACGCCAGTTTCGCCAGCTCGACGGTGTCGCGCGCCCGGTCGGGGTGCGTGACCGAGCCCATGAACGGCTTGTCGCTGTAGCGAATGTGGGAATAGACCATGTCGAGGTGCCGCTTGTTGACCGGCACGTCGACCGGCTCGCAGATCGTCCCGCCCGAGTGGTGGAGGTGCGGGCTGAGGTATGTCAGCTTCACGAAGTTCCGGAAGTCCTCGATCGTGCCGTAGCGCCGGCCGTTGTCGAGGTCGCGCACGAATGGCGAGCCGTAGTTCGGGGCGAAGACCGTGTACGGGTCGCCGACGATCACGCTCCGCTCGGGGTTGCGGGCGTACTGGATGAAGCTCCGCGGCGCCGAGCGCTGGACGACGGCGCGACACATCCCACGCGGGAACCGGACGCGCTCGCCAACGACGTCCGCACCGGCCTCGCGCATGAGCCGCAGGGCGTCCGGATCGCCGCGGAAGTCAATCCCGACCTCCTGGAGGATCGTGTCGGCGTTGGCCTCGATCGTCGCGAGCCCCTCGTCGTCGAGGATCTCGACCGGCTTCAGGGCGCGGGTGATGTAGGCCTGCCGCTCCGCGCGAGAGGCCGTGCGGGCCGCGATCCGGGCGGCCCGGCCGCCGCCAGCGCGATGCCGCGGACTGTCGTCAGTCATCCAATGCCTCACTCC